>JAYTNF010000025.1:0-14783 GCA_043748455.1 Cytophagales bacterium | reverse complement strand
ATGTTGGTCAAAAGCCACAGAAAACACTTTTTGATTTTCGCTATTAATTCGCACAGGCACAATTTTGTCTATTTTGCCGTTTTCTATTTGTTTCAAATTCCATAACATCACCACGCCATCAAGCCCTGCGGTAGCCAGCCAAGTTCCATCTTTTGAAAAAGTGCTTGCTGAAACTGCTCCTAAATGTTTTTTTGTAAATATTTGTGGTTCAATGGCTGTTGATACGCCTATACGATGATTTTCTGGTTGAAATCTAAAATATAATACTTCGCCTCTTAAATTTCCAACTGCCAAATGATGCCCTTCTGCATGATAAGCAATGCTATAAAATGGACTTGCATATCTTTTATAAATGCTTATCAATGGTTTTTCTGGTTCAGCAAGATTCATAAATACAACATTTCCTGCTTTGTCTGCACCCATAAAATACGTTTTGTATAATGTAAAAGAGCCAATTGGTGCTGTCCATTCAATTTCTTTCAAAATTTTCTGCCCTTTTATATCCCAAATAATTATAGCTTTTTTGCTGTCCAAAGAGGTAGAAATGAGCCATTGTTTTTCAATACAATAAGCAACACCTAACACACTTTGTTTATTATGGTTATAAATAATATTTTGTTTGCTACTTTCTGTATTTAAAATAGTAATATTTCCATCAGAAGTTCCAAAAGCTATTTCAGTAGCTTTTTCGGGATTAAAAGCCAAAGCTCTAATTAAATTTTCTGTTTTAGGAATTTTAAATTTAGTGAGTTTCTTAATTTTGGGAAAATTAGCCACATCTTCATTCACTAATCTGCTTACCATTAAACTACCAATGGTGTCGCTATAAGCTAATTTATCTCCAACATAATCCCAAGCCAAACCCCAAGCTTCTGCTTTTTGTAAAATTCCCTTACTTTTATCAAATTTTAAAGAGGCATCTTGTAAAGCCTCAATAATTTCTGACTCATATTGCTTAGGTTTTTTTACTAAATTATAGGCTGTTGAGCTTAAATCATAAGAAGTTAAAGCCAATAATGCTCCAAGTGTATCATTTTCTTGCTCAACGGCTTTTACTGCAAATTCTTTTGCGTTGAAACGGTAGAGTTGAAAATTTGCAGCCTCATTTGCTTTATCAACGGCTTTTTTGGATTCATTAGCCTCGATAGTTTTTTGTTCAGCAATAATTTTTGCTTTTTCTGCCTTCTCTTTTTCAACTTCTGCTAATTTTTTTGAAGCCACAGCCTGACTTGTTTGCTCACGAGCCACAGATTCTGCCCGCAATGCGTTAAGTTTTTCAATTTCTGCCTGTTTCTGTGCCAACTCTGCTTTTTCTTTTTCTTGATTTGCTATTTTTTCTTGAGCAATAGCTTTATTTTTTTCTTTTAATGCCTGTTCCTCTGCTTTTCGGGCTGCTACTGCATTATCTTCAGCTGCAATTTGTTGCATGACAGCCTTTGCAGCCTCTTTTTCTGCAATAAGTGTTTGGTCATAGGCATAATAACTTGCACCCAATGCACCAAACATCATCATTAAAGCAACAACTAATGCTACTTGTAACCTGCGAGCTTTACGTCTTTCTGCCAAAACAGCCGATATTGCATCATCTTTGCTCGCATTAATATATTCTATTTGTAACTTGCTTGGTCGTGGTTGTTTTTCTACTTTTATGGCATCTTCCAACCAAATATCAGCCACCGATAATTCAGAACCACGCAGCAATAGATCCTTATCCTTGTCTTTTTTAAACCATTCCATTGACCGCAAAGACCATTTTGTATGGTTTTGCACATATTCCCTATCAATCTCAATGGTACGAATTAACTCACCAAAAGCTGTATGAAAATCTACAACATTGGGTTTAAAATTAATCCATTGCACAGCGGCAAGTGCTGGTGGCAAAGTTTTTATATCAACATCAACCAACAATAAAGTAACAAATCTTTTGTTCAATCTTTGTGCATATTCCACCTCGTCAGCACAATAAGACGAATTAATGGCTTGAGGAGAAATTACGAACAAAAAGTTATCAGCAGTTTCAATACCTTTATAAATTTCTTTTTGAAAATCTGCACCTGATGCAATACTATCTTGGTCAAACCATGTTGTTTTTCCGTTTAATTGCAATTCTGAGTTTAATTTTCGGGCAAAATCTCCATCAGTTCTCGAATAAGAAACAAAAACTTCTGTATTTAATTGTGTGCTTTTGGTATCACTTTCTGTAATAAAAAGTTCGTGTAATTCTGTTGGCTTTTGTGTGCTTCGTTGTTTACCAAGTTTTAGCCATGTTTTTGCTTGTTCAAGGTTATAACCACGCAATAAAATACTTTGATTTTGGTTTTGTTGTTCCCATTTCAAAGCCTGCACCAAAAAAGTTTTATGTTGTTCGTAATATCTTTTTTCTTCGTTAATTTCTACTAATAATTGTTCTAATGCCTTTGTGTATTTTGTTTCATCACCAACAACGTTTCTAAAATCTATATATTGCAAACCTGTTAATACTTTTGGCAAATTTTCAATAGGCGTTGTATGTATGTATAATGGAATGATTCTTTTTTGATATTTTTCTGCATGTGCTAATTCCAATAAACAATATTTTGAAGTTACAGACGTTGGCGAAATAAAAAATATAAAATTGTCAGCCTGTTCAATTCCCAAATTAATGGCTTTTCCATAAACCTCACCTGTACTAATATCACCTTTATTTGACCAAGTTGTGATATTTTTGCGGGTTAATGATTTTTGGACAAGTTCTCTAATTGTAATATCATCTGTTGAATAGGACAAAAATGCCTCAGTCATTAAAGCATTTGCATTTTTCTTAGCTTCGGCAATATATTCGCAATGTAAGTCCGAAGGTTGGCAAGGTGCTTGTTGGTTTCCAAAATCGGTTTCGAGCCATAATTCTGCTTCTTGGCGAGTTTTTCCAACCAATAATAGCGAGGAGTTTTTCAAATTTCGCTGCCATTGCAACGACTCTATTAAAATTTCTGTATGTTTTCTTACATAATCTTTGTGCAAATTCATCAAACCAATTAAACCTTGATAAGATTTATTGGCATCATCAACATTTTCACGAAAATATATCCAATTGAGTTTTTCAATAGTTTTGTGCATAAATACCATATCTTCATTGGAAGGCATGATATGCAACAAAGGAATAATTCTTTTATTAAATTTTATGGCATGCAGTATTTCCTTTAAGCAATATTCAGATTTTACGGAGTGTGGTGCAATAATAAAGATAAAATTATTCGCAGTTTCTATACCTTCATAAATTTGCTCTTGAAAATCCACACCCAATGGAATATCCTCTTGGTCAAACCATACCTCACGACCTTCCGCACCCATACGTTTGTATAAGTCTGTCGCAAATTGTTTACTGTCCCGCCGACCATAAGAAATAAATGCGTCTCTAATCTTCACCGCCCAAAAATTTAATCTATTAGTTGTTGTTTGTTATATTCCAATATGATACCAAATTTACTATTTGTCATTCTGAGCTTGCGAAGAATCTGACGTTATTATGTCAAAACCAATGATTCAGATTCTTCGCAAGCTCAGAATGACAAAATGAACTCAAAACTAATTTGTTATCGTATTTACTTGTGCAATTCTTGCCGCACCATCAGGAGCAACTTTTACAGCAACCTCCACAACAATAGAATCACGATTTGCCCAACTTGTTTGATTTTCTAAGGCTATTGCATTTTCTTTGCTTGTAAAATAAGATTCTATACCACCTTTTACAGAAACAGTTTTTCCGTAGGGTTTATCTTGCACAATTACACGCATAAACATGTTTTGGTTTGTATTTTGTGAGATATTTTTGCTATTTGTTTTTTCTTTCCAAAGTCCCATAGGTTCATAATAGTTGCCTTTTTTTGTCAATTCTACATATAATTTATCTCCAAAATTAAGTTTTGGCAAATCTAATGTGTCTAAATCGGTTTTTATAGAGTCCAAATCTAAGGAATTAAACTTATAATTCAGCACTGCATAATTACCCACAAAAATATCACGTGGGTCTCGTGCCTCTACCTTCAACAAAATTTCTGTTCCCACATACAAAGGATAAAAAGCCTTAACAAACATAGCAACTAAAATAACCACTTGTAAAGTAATAACCAATATCAAACCTTGTTTTTTGTTCATATCTTTAAAATTACATTATTTTTTAAACACATAAATAGACCTTTCTAATTGTATAGCTGTCTGATAATCAATGAGTTGAACTTCTGAAAATCCTGCTTTTTTGCCATATTCAAGCATCTCTTCGTGCTTTGGCAAATAGGCATCAATAGTTCCCCATTCTGTTTCTACTTTAATTTTTTGTTCGCCAACATGAACTCCTACAAACTTTACTTGTTTGGGAATTTCCACAATTAAAACTCCTTTTGGTGCTAAAACTTTGTATAAGTTGCTGATAGCAGTTTTCTGTTCATCTTTTGACAATTCCAAAATACCCGACCACATCCAAGTAATAGCATTTGCAGGCTCAGTAAGTTTTAGCAGTTTTAGGTCTTGCTGTTGCAAAACAACAATTTCAGGGATATTTTTTGACAAATACTCAAACAGTGTTTTTATCCTCTCAACAGCAATAATTTTACCTTCAAAACCTCTCTTTAATAATGCCTTCACCACCCGACCATAACCTGCACCAAGTTCTACTAATATTTTTGCATCTTTTATATAAGGATACACTTTTTCTATATCAATTCCACTTTGCAAACCCAACATGGTTGCAATTTGTTGAAACATATCCATTTTAATATTGCGATAAAAATCTACGTTTTTATCATTATAGGCTTGTAGAGTTTTTGACATTGGTATAAAAGTAAAAAATATAATTTTAAGATATATTTTGAAAGATAGTAATTTTATAATAAAAGCAAAATGAAATATACGAAAAAATATGATATTTCATATTTATAATTTATTTAATGTAAGTTGCGTAGAATGTACCGCACCCTTTAGGGTGCAAGGTTTTTAATAAATTTGCAAAGCAAATTTATTAAAAACCTCTAAAATGGTATTAATTTAACAATTTTATTGCCATTTATTATGACCTTGCAGTTGAAGGCAACCCCGCCAAGGGTGCGGTACAATTCACTACGCAACTTACACGAATTATTCAATTTAGTTTGCAATTCCTCAATGTGTTCTCTGTGGCTTATGCCTCTACAAAATAACTTCACCATAACTTCAAACTTGCACAAAAAAACATTTTTCTTGGTTTTATCACAAAAAAAATGCAATAAACCATAAAATCAACCCTTTCAATACTCTTGACATCATAGTGGAATTGTTTTCATGCTATTTCAGGCTTCACGCAAATAACAGCTTAAAACACAAGACTTAGCTCAAACTAATATCTTTTTTTGCATAAAGGCAAAAAAATAATCAAATCAATATAAAAACAACGTTTTTTATTTATTATTTGTTTACTATTTTTTAAATCTATTTACCTTGCACGATGAATGATAGAGATAATAAAAATACGAATATAAACCAAAATACAACTCCAAATCAAGATATAAACATGGCTACAAATTCAACTACAAAAGTTTCAAAAGATGCTTGGGCATCACGTGTTGGACTTATTTTAGCCATGGCAGGCAGTGCCGTTGGACTTGGCAATTTTCTACGTTTTCCAATCCAAGCCATTCGAAATGGCGGTGGTGCTTTTATCATTCCCTATTTGGTTTGCTTTGTTTTGCTCGGCATTCCATTGTTGTGGGTTGAGTGGGCAATGGGCAGATTTGGAGGTAAAAATGGGCATCATTCTACTGCATTTATTGTTGGCTCACTCGGCAAAAGTCCTTATTGGAAATACCTTGGCGTTTTTAGCATTTTTATTAATATAGCTGTTGCAGGATATTATTGCTATATTGAATCATGGACAATGGCATATACTTATCATAGTTTGGTTCAAACTTTTGACGGAAAATCACAAACAGAAGTAGCTAATTTCTTTCACGATTATGTTGATTTTGGAAAATCTACAACAGGAATACCATACGAATCACTTATATTTTATCTAATTTGTTTAATTTTAAATATTTGGGTTCTATCAAAAGGTATTAAAGATGGTATTGAGAAAGTAAGTAAATATGGCATGCCTTTGTTAATCATTTTTGGCGTCTTTTTGGCTATCAGGGGTTTAACACTTGGAGATTCGGGTGCATATTCTGGTTGCAAAGATTGTGATGCAACATTAGGAATTAACTTTTTGTGGAATCCGCAATATGAAAGTCTTTGGAGTCCAAAAACATGGCTTGCTGCTGCGGGGCAAATTTTCTTTACCTTAGCCATTGGCATGGGAACAATTCAATGTTATGCGGCTTATATAAAAGCCAACGAAGATGTTGCATTAAACGCCATGTCTGCAGGTTGGACAAACGAATTTGTTGAAGTTGTATTGGGTGCATCTATTGTAATTCCTATTTCTGTTGGTTATTTAGGTCTGGATTGGGTGAAAGAAAATGCAAGTTTTGCTATGGGATTTCAAACCATGCCCTATTTATTCTCAAAATGGGGCGTATTTTTTGGAACTTTGGCAGGTTTTGCATGGTTTGGGCTATTATTTTTTGCAGGAATTACTTCATCTTTGGCTATGGGCATGCCAATTATGGGAATTTTACAAGACCGTTTTAGGTGGAGTCGTGAGAAATCTGCGTGGACTTTTGGAGCTATTACCTTGTTTTTTGGTTTGCCGACTGTACTTTTTTATCAGCAAGGAGTTTTAGATGAATATGATTATTGGGCTGGCTCGGTGGCTTTGGTAATTTTTGCGTTGTGTGAAATTATTTTATTTGCATGGATTTTTGGTATGGATAAAGGTTGGAAAGAAATTACAGAAGGTGCTGATATTGCAATTCCTACATTTTTTAAATTTATTATCAAATATATTACACCACTCATTTTATTATTCGTATTTATTGGCTCATTGATACAACCCAAAGACAATGATTGGCAGGCAGCTTTCTCAAATGGTTGGGAATTAGATAAACATAGCATTATTGGAAAAATTATGAATAAAGGCATTGTAGCCAATAAATCTTATCAAGCAACCTATTTTGAAAGTGAAGTAGAAGGATTTGTTAAGGCAATTAGCGAGGAAAACAATGAAGAAAACAATGAAGAAAGCAGTGAAAAACCTACCAATAAAAATAGTGGAAATAAAATGGTTGAAATTGCAAATAAGCAAAGCAATGGAGAGATAAAAATTTTGAAAACTTATACATTTCCAAGCAATTCGCATATTACAACAACGGTTGGTGCATACTTAAAAGTTGGTGATAAAATTGCCGAAGGAAATTTTATCAATGCTATTTTTTACACTGATTTTGCAAAATTTTTACTAACATTATTATTACTATTTTCATTCTTTTTGATTTATAAAGCAGGAAACAAGGAAGTTTAAATGAAAAATTGCCACAATAAGCCATTAACTATTAATTTCAATAACACTTTTTAGGTGTGCTAAACCCATATCTGTTAAACGATAAGTTTCATCATTTAGGTATGTGATGAAACCATTGTTAAGATAAAATGATAGAAAATTATCAGAAATAGGCTTTTTGGGTTGATATTTTCTGAGTGCCATAAATAAATCTTGCTTACTAAAACAGCTCTCGACATTAGTAGTTTGCAATTCATAAGCTACTACTAATGCCTTATTTGAGGCAGAAATACTTTTTGGTAACGACGCATACAAATTTAAGTTTTTTGGACTTTCTCTTTCCTTAGAATTTTCTATGGTAGAATTTATTGTATGGTTCTCGGCATCGTTACCATGATGCTTTTTTTCAAAACTGTTATTATAGCCGTCCATAAACCTTCTTAAATATTCATTATCTACTTCATCTTTTGCCTCATGCTCTGTAAAGTGTTCAAATGCTGGTTGAGGTGCGGAGTTAATCTGCGAAACTGTTGTATTTGTAGAAAAACCAACTCCCATCTTGGTTATTACTTCCATGAGTTCGGCGAGGTGCCTTCGGTCAAAAGTCCTTAAAAATTCTTCTGAGCCTTTAATTTCTAACTCTTTTGTTGTGAGATTGATACGAATTACTGCTTGTGTGTTGTTCATTCTTAAATGTATTAATGATATTTATTGAATTAGACAAAATATTAAAATAATAGTTTTTGAAAAACTTATCATTTTCCAAAAACCATTATCCTCACATACACTAACTTAACGCATCATTTGACGGTATGCAGGAAAGTATTGTGTATCTTTTTCAGGTTCTCTAAAAGATTCTTCTGCTGCATTGATACCTTTTGTGGTAATACACGCATAGTAATTATAGGTTTCGTACTCATTAGTGCCATCAGATTTCATACGAGGCTCAATAAGTCTTTCAGAAACTAAATAATTATAGGCAGTACGATATGCATGATAGCCAACTCCTTCTGAATAGGCAGCATCACGAAGGTTGATAGCAAAATCAGTGCTACCATTCACTCTTTTGTAGAGTGCATAAAGAACATAAAATCTTTCTGCTCTTTTGTCAAACATTAAATTGTTCATAATAATAAGGAATTAAGGTAAACTAAATTGAAAATAAAAAACTAATTATCTTGTTATGTATTAGCCGTATTTTTAAAATTTGTATTTAAAAATCTAACACATTTTTTGACTTTTATACAAGTCTATTTCATCATTTCCCGATAGGCTGGAAAGTAGTCTGTTGGCTCTGCAATATTTTTGAATACATGTTCTATAGCACGAATACCTCGATGTGTAATGCTTAGAAATTGCAACTGTTCATTATGTTGGCGTATGAGTTGCTCTTGCAATAAATACGTAACCACTTTCTGATAATGCTTATAACCCAAACTGTGTATTTCGGGTGTTTTTTGCATGTCAATTACCAAATTTGTATCGGCAGCACTTTGTTTATACAAAGCAGATAACAACAAATACCTATTTATTTGGTTCTCAAATACTTGTAAATGCAACATAGTTTTTAAATAAATGGTGTATGTTTTGATGCTATAAAAATTTGATAAACTCATTTTATAACATCATAAATAATTGATTATCAGTAGATTACTTTAATATTTTGAAAGCAAAATTTTAAATTTTATTTATGTATTCATGGCTTCTTCCAAAGTCATGCAAACCCTTACATCAAGGGAATTAGCTATGGAAGTTGGAAATTTAGTTCTAATCTCGTGCCTACCTGCCTCAATACATTTCAAAAACCATTTTTCTTGTGGAAATAGTTTGCGATGAATTCCTAATCCATATTGTTGATACATTTTAGGTTTCCAAACTGTGTAGTACCACTCCATTGACGGCTGATGAAAAGACCTTAAAGCACGTTTTTCAAAAATAAATTTTACACAACCACCAATACTTGCTATTACTTGTTCGCAGGTGTTAATAAGAATTTGAAACTCCTCAAAAGGCACATAGCTTGATTTAATCTCGCAAATAAGGATTCTATTTTGGCTGGCATAAATTCGTCCAAAATTATTTTCCCACTGCAAACGAAAGTACATATTTAGCAACTGTACTTCTTGTGGGCTAAATGTTGTAACATTAGCACTATTTTGCTGCACATTTGGTTGCATTTGCGGCTGATTAAAAGGCTGCACATTTGGTTGTACTTGCGGCTGATTAAATGGCTGCACATTTGGTTGTACTTGTGGTTGATTAAACGGTTGATTTATTGGCTGTCCAAACTGATTAGGTAATGCGTTTGGATTATTAAAATTCGGATTAGGTTGAAAATTTGACATATTTGTAAGTTTTTTTAATGTTAAAATTGGAAAGCAAGGACTTGTATTTCTTCTTGTGAATTTGTTTGCACTTGACTTAATTGCTGCTCTATCGTATTTCGCTGGTCTGTCAAAGACATGTTTTGCGTAGCCGATAGCAACTGCTTAAATGCTTCCACGCCCATATCACGTTGCCCGTTTCCTAATGTTGTAAAAACGGTTTCATTTGCTAAATAAAACAGCGTATTATCTCCCTTAAAAATAGTACCTTTATCTAAATATGTACTGTTTGAGGAGGAGGCAAAAGGCATAAAATTCTGTTGTATAGATGCTGATTTTACATCTTGCACCACGCCTCTCACTGCATGAAACAATGTAAGTTTTGTGCTATGATAACTCATGGTCATGCTCAATTTTTCCATCACAAACAAACCTAAATCCATTTGATTGGTATCATCTACAAAAGATGCTAAAAGATTGTCTATACTCTGCAAAATTTCTACTGAATCTGCAAAACGACTGCCCAAAATCACCTTGTCTAACAAATTATTGATTGCCATAGCCACTGGTAATCGTGGTGCTTGAGATTTCAGGGCTACAAAAGCCAAATAAGTAAGTCCAGCTTTCTCATAAACACCTAAAAAGTTACTAATATCGGTTGCTTGCTTGTTACCAATGTAAAAACTATTTGGAATGGCATGTTGCAACTTATTTTCAGTAGAAAATATAACTTGTCTAATTTTAGCTAAATAACTTTCTGAAATATTTGTGCTTGTTGCTAAATTGTTATTAGCAGAAGCACTAATTAATCTGCCACTGGTAAGGTCAAGCCGAGTTTCTGTTTGTTCATAATAGCCTGTTAGCATTTCTATCATCTGCGACATAGAGCCAATCTGTTCTTGCAAAGAACCACTCACTTGACGAAGACTCTCTACTTCTGACCCCAAATCAGTAACATTGTGTTGTGCTTGTGTGCTAATGCTGTTGCTGAGAGATTCTACATAACCACTTTCCAACAGATGCTCAAATTGTAGCACTTGTCGTATCAGCTGTAAAATGGCGTATTCCTTTGATGACTGTGAAGGCTGATTCATTTATGAATAATTTAATTGATTTACATTTTAACTAATTTTAACATTTTTCTAATAAATATAACATAGCAATAACAAACCTTGTGCCAATTAATACGTATAAGGAGTTTTTAAAATTATGCTTTGAACCCAAGTAGAATAATATCGTCATTTTGGTCAGCCTCGCCTCTATATTCTCTAAAATGATTTAGATAAATACTGCGTTGCTCCTCTATTGACTCTTGACAAAACAGTTGGAACAGATGCTGTAAACTTTTGGGGCTTAATCTACGTCTATAAGGACTCATTTGGTCGGTTACACCGTCTGAAAATAAATAATAGGTGCAACTACCCGTTAAATTTATTTCATGATTAATAAATTCTTTTTTCTGTTTGCTATAACCAATAGCATGACGAGTTGCGTCATAAACTCTACTTTCTGTACCTTTATAAGCATATAAAGGACGTTTTGCACCTGAAAAGCGTAATATTTTATTATTTTGGTCTATAATACATAGTCCCACTTCCATACCTTCATAAGCTATTTCACTTTGTATTTTAAGAAAATATCTAAATTCTTTATCTAACTGATGGATAATTTCGGAGGGGTTTCCATTGACATCTGCCTTAATAATTTTATCTAACAAAGCACAACCAATAATTGTAAGCAAGCTTCCCGCAACGCCATGACCAGTACAGTCTGCCACTGCAATATAGATAAGGTCATTATGTTGCAATGACAGATAAAAATCTCCACTTACAACATCTTTTGGAAGATTAATTATAAAAGAATTAGGTAATATTTCTCTTAAATTTGCTTCTGTACCACATAAAGTCTTTTGCACTCTTGAGGCATAACGAATACTATCTGTTAAGTTTTTGTTGAGTATCTCTATGGTGTTTAAATATTCACTTTGTCGGTCATTGATAGCCTGCAATTCGGCTTTTTGTAATTCAACAAGCTGTTTTTCAGATTCTAAGTCGCCAACAACTTCTGCAAGATGTCCTGTGGTCATGGCTAACATCTGATGCATACTTTCATTTTGTTCTTTAAGATTTCGAATTTGTGCCTCAAAATCTATTTCTTGGGCTTTTTCAGTATTCATAATAAGTAAGTTAGGAAGATTAATAAGCAAATACTTGTACTATTTAATACATTAAAGTACAATGTTAATTCTTCTTAAATATTCAGAATTTTAATATTTAATTGGAACTTTTATATATTTTAAATAAATATTTTTTAAATGTATGTATTATCTTTCTTTCTCACAACTGTTTTTTTATCAAAAACTTACATAGCTATTATTTATGTAAATAATGTAAGTTGCGTAATACTGCATGGCTCCTGACATGCAGCAAAATATGCAATTTTTGACTCTATTTCGCACAAAAGCAAGATATTTTGCTATAAAAAGTTAATTTCATTAATAAAAGTGTGCGTAGCTGGAGCTACTATTACGCAACTTACATTACATAGCTAAAAACTGACAATTACCCTTCTGACAATCAAATTGCATATCTTTACTGGTGCTAATCAAATAACGCATGTTTTTTAAAGTGTCTTTATTTTTCTTTGTCAAACTAAGCAAACTAATAATTTTACCTAACTCATCAAGTACTACTGATTTTGGTAAATAATAATTCGTAGTTTGATAGGGAATAGCTTGTTGGTATAATTCAATAAGTTCTTTATCAAATAAAATACCATTTTTTTGTGCTTTTTCTATGGCTTTAAGTGTGTTTAAATGCTTATTATTACCTAACACACTTGTGCCACATAAATCACAGTTTACCAAAGCTACCCAGTTATTTGGTGCTTTATCGCAAATCTTATCTTTATTTTGTTGATTATTGTAATTGATTAGTAAAGCATCAAAAAACAAATCATCTATTTTTTCGGGAGTCAGTTCTGCCTTATCTCTCAAAGGATTTATGACAATATACGCCTCCACACCACACTCACTACAAAATAGCTCAACAGAAATATATGGCATATAATCATTAAACCATTTCCATTTTTCTACTGAGGTTGTTTCAGAAGACGAACTATTTTCAGGGTCATATTGATTAATTTTTTTAGCTATTAAAGCCAAAACTTCAGGCAGTGTATTTCTATAAAAACTAGCTAAATCATCAGCAGTTTTTATAGCATTAAATAGCTTTTCTACATTTTTGAGTTGTGTAATTTGTTGTTCAGTGAATAGAGTATTTAATTTTCCCTCATGCACATTATTGCGTGAGGCAGTTGGTGCATCTGTTGGAATATCATTTTTAGAAGTTCTTGTATTTTGGTCTGTTTTTTCTGTAGCTACTTGGTTTTTATCAAGAGAATTTGATGGACTGTTGCATGATAGAGTTAATATAGCAAAAAAGCCCACAAGATAAAATCGTGGAGATAACATAGTTGTAATTGGTTAGGTTGTTTGAGTATAATTTTCAAATATGAATAATTTGTTAAAATAAAGAAATTATTTTGGACTATATCTTCAATATTTTCACAACAAATTAGTCAAATAATAATCTATATTTACGAATAGTAGCATAAAAAGTTTAAATATAAGTAATAATATTGCAAGAAACCTATAAGTAACTATCAAATATAAGTTGTGAAACAATAGTTTTTAGTTATATTTAAGTATACTTTTGCTAATAAAATAACTTTTTGTAGTAAAAAAAATTTGTTTTTATGTGAAATAGACATAAAAATTTCAGGCTTCGTTGAGTGGCTGAAACTACTCAGTACTACGAAATTTAGGTTATCAATATAAAATTGTATACACTAATTTAATTGTAACTTTACGAATATCTTTACAAAAAAATACTGTTATTTGCTTACTATTTGACATTTTAAAATTTGTCATTCTGAGCTAAGTGGGCGGCAATCTGCAAGAATCTGAATAATTATTTTTTAATGTAACAACGCCAGATTTTGCGTATTGCCAACCACTTAGCTCAGAATGACAAAAAATTGATATGGAAAAACTACTAGACAAATGAAAAAAATTAATACAGTTTGTCATCAAAAGTCTCAAAAACTAACCCATAAATAAGAGAAATTTGTGTTAGAAAAATTATCAGAATAAGTAATTAGTTTGTTGAAAACTAAAACAGGTTTTGATGTAAGTGATTTTAGCAGAATTATAGATAATTTTGCCATTAAACACGCATTTAGTCATCACGGAAATCCTAAAAAAGAGGAAGAACGTGAGCAAATAGCTATTACCATAGAAGATTTTGAAAAAATACCTGAAATTGTAACGCAATTTAATAATATAGAAACAGGCGAAAAAACACAGCCCAGCGTGCTTTGCTAAAATATACAAAGGAAGAAAAACTTTGCAAATATATTTATGTGGAGGAAATACGGACAGGAAAAAAAGAATTGTCTTTGCAAACTTTCTATAAACAAAAATCGGCTACTTCTAAAAAGAAATAGCGGATAGCATATTATATAGCGCCACATAACCCAGACTTATATTGCTATAAGCCACCATGCGCATATATCCATAATAGTCTACTCCTTATGACCATACAAAGATACGATTTTGTTTTTGATTTACAAAAATCTTAGTTATCAAATTATTTTCATTTAACTTGCAATAAGACCCAAAACTATGCCCTGCAAAATCTATTATTTCTCTCTCACAGACGAACAAACTAAAACCAAAAACTCGAATGGTTTAGAAATACCAAATTACAAGATATTGATTTTCAACTAATTAAGCCCGATAAAAATGCAAATTGGATAAATTTGGCAGATAAAAATAACAGTTTTGATGACCTTATTCCCGTGTGTAGCAAAGATGCAAAATTAGGAAAATACAGAAATGCTATTTTTGAATTATATTCTTTGGGAGTTGTAACTGCAAGAGATGAATGGATTTCAGACTTTGATAGAGAAAATTTGGTAGTGTTACAGAATGTATGCTGTAATAATTGGTTAATTCATTGAAAAAACGCAATAAAGACATAACTTTGTAGAATGTCTAAAGTTCTAACAAAAGT
>JAYTNF010000024.1:0-10068 GCA_043748455.1 Cytophagales bacterium | reverse complement strand
AACCTATAACTTGCTAATTTACTAACTAAATTATCTCTTTCATATAAACTTTTGATTTGACAACCACCACTGTAAATGCCTTTAATTTTGCCAAACCTTGTAAAATTTCATCTTTTTCTAAGTAATTTCTCAACTGCTTTTCGGCTGCTGTTTGGGTGATTTGCAATAAATTTTCATCTTCTTTTTTCAAATATTTCACCTCAAAAACATATTGTGGGTGAATGGTTGGATTATTTGGGCGTATCAAAAACTCAATATCTACATAGCCCACATTACCACCAACTTCTCTTTCTGACCTAATAAAAAAAACATTTCCCTGCATGGCATAAGCAATGATGAGCAATTTTATATATTTTTCGTCAAATCTTTGAAAATCTCTATTTGATAATATTTCCAAATTCCGTTCTACCAACTCGAAAAATGGCTTTTCATTTCCTCGTGCCAAAGCAAAAACCGCAGGACGAACTTTGTCTTCTTCATAATCTAAATCTGCTCTTTTTTGCAACACATTTGCATAATATTCCCAATACAATTCTGCAATAACCAAATTAGGAATTTTAAATACAGTACCATCAAATTCATTAACTCCTTTTAATGTTAAATTGCCTAAATAATATAAAAAATTCACAAATTCAGTTCTTCTAAACCCTTTTTCGAAATTAAATTGATAAATTAAGCTACATTCGATTTCGTTTTCTTTCAAAATAGTTTCCAAAACCTCAATATTATCCTGCCAATTTGCCATTTCAAACATCTTTTTCAACTTCCCATAATCTGGCATAATATTAGGGTCAAGCATCAAATCGGGATATTTCTGTGTGTTTTTAAATTTTTCTAAAAAAAACAAAACCATATCCGAATTATAAATGGTATGGTCCTTATTTTTATTAAATTTGTAACCATTATAATGCAATTTTAAATCATTCATAATTTGTGGCAGTCGATTTTTATTCTCCAAAATCATTTCCACCAAACTCTGCACTTCTGCTTCTGTAAAACCCATCATGTCATGAAAATCATATTCATTGGTCAAATGCGTAACAATATTAAAACCACTTGTAACAGAATCTAAGGTAATTGGAGAAACTCCTGTAATAAAAAATCTGTCGACAATGCCTGCTTGCGTTGCTATTTTGACAGCCTCATAAAACTTGCGGATATAACCATTTGAGGACACACTTGCTTTAAATTCGTCTAAATCTCTGATGAGAATTTCGTTAGTAAAATGGTCATATTCGTCTATGATTAAATAAATTTTATCATTGGTAAGCCCTTTATAAATAGCAAAAAAGGTGTTCATTAATTCTGCTGGGTTATTTTGGACAAACAACCTTGATTCAATACTTTCATTGTAAAAACCATTAGCCTTTAAAAAATTGATTAATGAGTTCTGAATATTGGTTATAAAACCCGAAAAACTGCTTTCATTTGTACCTGTATCAATACCACTAAAATCAAATTTTAGCACCCGATAAGCATTTGCTAAGGGCGTAGGATTTTTACCAATATAATAATTGCCAAAAATCTTATCAAATTTATTTTTTCGTAATATATCATAATAATATTCTAAAATAGAAACAAAAAGGCTTTTTCCAATGCGGCGAGGGCGAAGAAAAACTGCGTATGAAGTAGTTGATTCTAAAACAGGTAAAAAAGGAGTTTTGTCAATAAAAACTAAGTTTTCATCAGCAACTTTTTCTAAATTAGAAAGTCCATAAGGAAAACGAATATTTGCTTTTTGCATAGTTTTATAATTTATTCTTTGCGATTTGTTCTTTGTGCAAAGTTATGAAAAAGGTTTGTCTTTACAATATATTCAAACTGTATGTGAAATTGAAAAATAGTTATTACATTTTTGCAAAAACTCCAATAACTATTTTCTAAATTTGTGATAAATTCAAAATATTTCATAATTCATAATTCGAAATACTTCCATGCAATTACCTCAAGCCACCAATACAATTATGATGATTCGCCCAGTGCGTTTCTCTTACAACACACAAACTGCTGAAAGCAATGCTTTTCAAAATCTTGATGCAAGTTGCGAACCTGATAGCATACAAACGCAGGCTGCAAAAGAATTTGATAACTTTGTTGAAATTCTAAAAACAAACGGAATTGATGTTGTTGTTGTGCAAGATACCTTAGAACCGCATACACCTGATTCTATTTTTCCGAATAATTGGGGTTCATATCATGCTGATGGTACGGTTATTTTATATCCAATGCAAGCTGTAAATAGGCGTTGGGAAAGACGCAGAAGTATTTTAAGTTTATTGCGTGAGGGTTTTATTATTAAAAATGAAATAGATTTAAGCCATTATGAAGAAGATGGGCAATTTTTGGAAGGAACAGGAAGTATGGTGCTTGACAATGCAAATAAAATATGTTACGCATGTATTTCGCCACGAACTCATGCAACGCTATTAAAGATTTTTGGGGAGAAAGTTAATTATGAAATCTGTGATTTTGAAGCTGTTGATGGTGGTGGCAAACAAATTTATCATACAAATGTGCTGATGTGTATGGCTGAAAAATTTGTAGTAATTTGTT
The DNA here is from genome assembly GCA_043748455.1 of Cytophagales bacterium. GTDB lineage: Bacteria > Bacteroidota > Bacteroidia > Cytophagales > Thermoflexibacteraceae > JAAFKA01. The sequence goes on along the minus strand of JAYTNF010000024.1, from coordinate 7,515 downwards.
TAGATACCATTCAAAATGCAACAGAAAAACAGAAAGTTGTGAATAAATTTTTAGATACAGCGAAAGAAATTGTAGAAATTTCTTTGGAACAGATGAATAAGTTTGCAGGAAATATGTTGGCATTAAAAAATAATAAAGGTGAAAGTTTATTAGTCATGTCCGAACAAGCCTATAAAGCCTTGACAACTAAACAGATAACACAAATAGAAAAATATTCTCGCATTATTCACGTACCTATCTATACGATAGAAAGTAACGGCGGTGGAAGTGCAAGATGTATGATGGCAGAAATATTTTTGCCAAAGAAAGATTAAGGTTTTGGTTGCTATTATTTTTGTCAAATCTGTAATGGATTTGACAAAAATAATAGCAAAAAATTACACTATTAGATAAAAACATTTCAAAACATTATAAAAATGACGATTTCAATACCAAAGCCAAAACATGTGTCTTTACAGATTCCTAAAAATGCACATGGTCGGCAGTTGGTAATTCCTGATATTCATGGCTGTTTACTTAGCTTAAAAGCATTGTTGGACAAAGTCAAATTTAGTAAACATGACCAATTATTCTTGTTAGGAGATTACATTGATAAAGGTACAAATAGTGTTGGTGTGTTAGATTTATTGATAGAATTAAGAGAAAATGACTATCAAATCTTTGCTTTACAAGGCAATCACGAAGAAATGCTCTTGGAAAAGCATCATAGAATGTTAAAAAAAAATTATACTACTGCTGAATTGCTACTTCCTCATTTGCGAAAAAATCATGGTATTGTAGATGGCACAAGAAAAATATTGCCAAAATATTATGATTTTATTTGCAATATGCCATATTTTTATGAATTAGAAAATCATTTTTTGGTTCATGCAGGTTTTAATTTATCAATTCCAAATCCGTTTATAGATTTTACAACCATGTTATGGGTTAGAGATTTTGGTGTAACAACAGTTGAACAAAAAAGAATTTTTAATAACAAAACAGTAATTTTTGGACACAATCCAACATTTTTGCAATTTATTGAACAAGATATTTTGGAACAAAGACCTGCAATTTGTTTAGATAATGGATGTGTATTTAGTTCTAAACATTTTTTAGGAAATTTATTGTGTCTTGACTTGGAAACCATGCAGTTAGTGATACAACAAAATATTGATAATTAATCTAATTTTATTAAATACAAACTACTTTAATTACAAAAATTAATTAATTATTTACAACTTCTGCTTCATTTAAAATATACAAAAGTTGATTTGGATTTGTTGGATTTAATTTGAAAATACCCTTCAAAGTTACTGCATTTTCTGTAAACTTAATATCTTGATGGCTATTCACTTCTATGACAGATTCTATGCCTGCACCGCCACAAAAATAGCATAGTGAATAAGGATAACGAGATAATACAAAATAATTTTGTTTCCGAAGTTCTTGCAACGGAATAATATAACCTTTAAGTATAATTTCTTTACTGTTAAGTTTTTGTAAATCACTACTAAAAACAGGGACACTTACTTGATATTTTCCACTTTTATCACTTTGTTGTTTCGTTTTTACAGTTGCAAGAACATTCCAAAAATTAATATTTTGGTGTAAGTTATTTTGAGTATTATTTTGTGAATATGAAACCAAATCTACTAAGTCCAACATATTTGGTAGGTTTTTAGATAAATTAGTTAGAGATGCAATAAAATAGCAAATAATAATAAGTGATTTCATAAAATTTGTAACAGATTGATAATCAATAGTTTAGAAATAGTATAGTATAAATATATTTGTTTTTGGGAAACAATACTTCACAAATATAGCTTATTGCAGTGTACTAAAACAAAGATTTGTGAACAAATTATTGGCAGCCTTAACTAATAAAATTTAGTTGTTTATAGGATTTTTTTGTAGGTTTGCAATAGAAATCATAAATATTCACTTTTATTAATCAATTTTTAATATGTCTTTAACAAAAGTAAGAAATTACGCTATCAATGATTTTATAACTTGGTATGAGGCTGATAGTTTGCAAATTTCGCCAAAATATCAACGTAATCATATTTGCTATCTAAATTTTAATTGCAATGAATTATAAGCAAATATATCTAACTAATATTAGTAATTGGATAATCAAGAGGCAGTTTAATACAGGAGGTACTCGTGAGAAATTTTTTTGCCAAAATCCAAAAAGTAATGTAGAATATTTTTTTAAACAGTCTATGTTTAAAGAAGGAAAAGATGGTAAAGAAGGCAAAGACTACAAGTTTGAGTTTTGGTCAGAAGTTATAGCAAGTAAATTAGGGCAAAGTTTAGGGTTTGAAATGGTGGATTATAATATTGCCATTTATGAAAGTCAAATAGGCTGCATTTGCCCTTCTATGTTGAAGCCTGATAGTTTTGAAAATTTGGAAGAAGGTGTGAACTATTTAATAGCAAAAAACAGAAATTTAATTCCAGAGCTAAATCAAGACAAAAAAGCTTCAAAGTTTTACACTTTTGACTTAATAGAGCAAGCATTTGAATTTCATAAATTTAATGAGCATTTACCCAAAATTATAGAACTTATTATTTTTGATACAATTATTTCAAATGGAGATAGACATCAAGAAAATTGGGGATTTATTACAAAAATGGTACGTGAAGAAAGAGAAATAGATTTGAATAATTTTAAGGAAGAGCTAAAACAAATGTATTTGGCTGTTAAAAAAGAGAAGAAAATTTTACAAACAATTTTTATCTTATGTTTTACCTTTATTGCTGTATTCGTAATATTATTGGTTTATTTACCTTATAATTACATTCGTTCTTTTTTACAAAAAACTTTTTTACCAAAAAAGAAATTACGAATGATACAATTAAAAAAATTCTTTCTCCGTAAATATACAAAATTTTTCAAGCCTCAAAAAGACGAAAATACGATAGAAGTAGCATTTTTTTCACCTATTTATGATAGTGGAAGTAGTTTAGGACGAGAATTAACAGAGGAAAGCATAGCACTTAAACTCAAAAATGAAAACAAACTAAATTCTTATATCAACAATGGAGTTTCTGAAATACGTTGGGAAGAAGGATATAAAAAAATTCCTTTTTTTGAATTAGTAGAAAAATTACTCTCAAAATATCCGAATGAAACCACAACATTTATCACAAAAGTATTAGATAATTATGATAAAAAACAAGTTGATGAAATGATACAACTTGTAGATAAAGATGTTCCTGACGAATTTAGTGAGTATAGACTTAGTGATTTACGTAAAAAATTTATATCAAAATTGATAGATTTACGTATTAATAAATTACAACAAACCTTTAAAAATTATGCAAATTCAAAAGATATATCTTAGTTGGCGTTTAGGCAAAGGTAAAGAACGAAGATTAGTAGGAACTTTACAAAGGCTTCCTAACGGCTTTTCGTTTCATTATAATCAAGAAGCATTAACACAAGCACAACAAGAAGGATTTGCTAATTATGTTGCTTTCCCAGATACTTCAACAATTTATACAGAGGGAGTTATTGAGGTTTTTTCAAGAAGATTAACTCAAAAAAGTCGTGCAGACAGTAAATATTTTTTTGAGTTTTGGCACGCAAATCAACCTGAATATGATGATTTTGATAAATTGGCATTAACACAAGGAGCATTACCTACTGATAATTTTGAGTTCTTAGCAGATTATAAACCACAAAAAGATTTTGTATTTGTTACAGATATTGCAGGTTTATCTCTATCAAAGTTACCACCAAATACGATTAAGTTAGGCGATGCATTAACCTATAAATTAGAAAGTTATCAAACAGATGAATATGCTGTAAAAATAATGAAAGATAAAACTTTTATAGGTTATGTAAAACGTGGACACAACCAATTTTTTCACAATTTAAAGGGTTTACAACCTTTGATTACTGTGAAAGATGTTGATTATAATGGTGTTATTAAGCAAATTTTTGTAGACGTAAAACTCTAATTGGAAATTGAATTTGAATTTAAACTCAACAATGAAATACTTTATCATAGATTTTGACAGCACCTTTACGAAGGTAGAAGCCCTTGATGTATTAGGCGAAATTAGCCTTGCAGATAGCGAAAATAAAGAGGAAGTCCTCGAAAAAATCAAAAATATCACCAACTCAGGCATGGCAGGTGGTATTTCGTTTAGAGAATCACTCGAACAACGATTAGATTTGTTGCACGCCAACAAAAAACATTTGCCTTTGCTTATCAAAAAACTTAAAGAACAAGTTTCGGAATCTATTAAAAGAAATCGTGCTTTTTTCGAGGAATATGCCGACAATGTGCTGATAATTTCGAGTGGTTTTAAGGAATTTATCGAGCCAATTGTGATGGAATTTGGTGTGAAAAAAGAAAATATTTATGCCAACGAATTTAAGGAAGATGCCAACGGAAATTTAGTTTCTTTTAATCCCGATATTTTATTGTCCCAAGATAATGGGAAAGTGAAACTTTTGCAAGCCTTAAATTTGCAAGGTGATGTTCACGTAATTGGTGATGGTTACACAGATTACGAAATTCGCAAGGCTGGTTTGGCAGTGAAATTCTATGCTTTTACTGAAAATGTTATTCGTGATATTGTCGTAGAAAATGCAGATTATGTAGCACCAACTTTTGAAGAAGTGCTGTATATCAACAAGTTACCAATGGCGGTTTCTTACCCCAAAAACAGAATTAAGGTTTTGATTTTGGAAAATATAGACAAAGAAGCCACAAAACTTTTCAAAAACGAAGGTTATCAAGTTGAAATTATCAATTCTGCCTTAGACGAGGAGGAACTTTGCGAAAAAATCAAAGATATTTCGGTTTTGTGTATTCGTTCAAAAACAGAAGTTACCAAAAAAGTGCTTGAAAATGCAAGTCGTTTAATGGCTGTCGGTGCTTTTTGTATTGGAACTAACCAAATTGATTTGAAAACTTGCCAAGAAAAAGGTATTGCCGTATTTAATGCACCGTATTCAAACACACGCAGCGTGGTGGAGTTGGCTATTGGCGAAATTATTATGCTCATGCGTAATATTCCTGACCGTACCGCCGAAATGCACGCAGGTATTTGGAGCAAAACTGCAACAGGTAGCTTTGAAGTTCGTGGCAAAAACTTAGGAATTATTGGTTATGGCAATATTGGAACACAACTTTCTGTGGTGGCTGAGGCTTTGGGCATGAAAGTTTTTTATTACGATATTACTGATAAAATGCCTTTGGGAAATGCTACACAATGCAAAACTTTGAAAGAATTGCTAAACATTTCAGATGTTGTAACACTTCATGTTGATGGTCGCAAAACTAACTCAAATATGATTGGTGAGGCAGAGTTTAAGGAAATGAAAGATGGCGTAATTTTCTTAAATCTTTCTCGTGGTCATGTTGTCGATATTCCGTCAATGACTGCCAACTTAAAATCTGGAAAAATTGCGGGTGCAGGTGTTGATGTTTTCCCTTATGAACCAAAAAATAACAAGGAGGAATTTACAAACGAATTACGAACTATGAAAAACGTAATTCTTACGCCACATATTGGTGGCAGTACCGCAGAAGCACAATTTAATATTGCAGCTTTTGTTCCAGACAAAATGATTAGTTACATCAACACAGGAAATACGTTTCATTCAGTTAATTTTCCAGCTATTCAGTTGCCAAAATTGGAAAATGCACACAGACTTATCCACATTCACCGCAACGTATCGGGTATTTTGGCACAAATTAACAACAGTTTGGCAAAACATGGCGTAAATATTATGGGGCAATATCTCAAAACAAATGACTTAATTGGTTATGTAATTACGGATATTGACAAAAAATATGATGAGGCTGTAATGAAAGATTTGAAAGAAATTGAAAATACAATTAAGTTTAGGGTTTTGTATTAGGAATTTGCAAAACTACAACTAACATTTCTCTAAGAAATGTTAGTTGTATGTATGTTTTTAAACTCTTTTAAATTTTAAAATTATGAAAATCAATAAACTAACTATACAAAATTTTAAGGGGTTTGAACACAAAGAATTTATGTTTGACCCACATTTTAATGTCTTAATTGGAGATAATGGTACAGGAAAAACAAGTATCTTAAAAGCTATTGCCTTTATTTTAGAATCTTATTTATATCCATTCAAAGACCTTAAAGATAAAAAAGCAGGATTTGATAGGATTTATGATGTGAGAACCATAGAAAATTTTTCACATTATCCTGTGCAGCTTTCTGCTGAACTTGTTATCGGAAATCACGAATATAGTTGCAATAGAAAATGGGAAGATGCGACAGTTTACAAATTTGAAAAAACAATAGAAGCAGCAAAACTTATAAAAAATTCAGAAAAATTATACAAAGATATAGAACATAAGAAAAAAGTAGATTTGCCTGTCATTGCTTTATATAGCATTGGGCGGATTTTTGGCAAAAAGCTAAAAACCCAAATAGCACCTGACGATACCAGCAAATCCATATTTTTTAGAGGTTATAGTAAATGTCTTGATTCCACTCGCAAGGTAACCGAAACTTATATAGAGTGGTTTGCTGCTTATCAGGCTATGTTAAATCCACCAATAGAAAATACAGAATTTAAAGAAAGTGAAACTTTAAATCCTGATTTATATTATGCAGTAAAAGAAGCTATTACAACTTGTATTCCTATGTGGGAAGACATTGTTTATCAATTTATTGGCTATAAAGATTTGGTAGGTTGGGTAAATGATAATGGCAAAAAGTATCGCAAGCCCTTTAAACATTTGAGTGATGGGCAAAAAAACATGGTTGGTTTGGTGGCAGAATTAGCCTATCGTTGTGTAACACTCAATCCGCATTTGGGCAGAGATGCGGTTAAAAAATCGCAAGGAATTGTATTAATTGATGAAATAGATTTGCATTTGCACCCAAAATGGCAACGTCATATTGTAGCAGATTTGAAAAAAATATTTCCTTCTATTCAGTTTATTGTTACAACACATTCGCCATTTATTGTGCAGAGTTTGAAGGCGGAGGAGTTGATAGTTTTAGACGAAAATGTAGAAATAGGCAATGACCCTATTAACCGTAGTATAGAAGAAATTACTGAAATGGAAATGGGTTTAGACGGTTTACAAAGAAGTCAAAAATTCCAAAAAATGTTAGAAACTGCCAGCCGTTATTTTGAACGAATAGCCGAAGGTAAAAATAGTAAAAATGACAAAGAAGTAGCTGAACTTCGTCAAGAATTGAATGAATTGGAAAGTTATTATAGTGAAGATGCTGCTTTTGTTGCTTTGTTGCAAGCTGAACGTAAATCTGCTAAACTCTAAACTATTATTATGCGACCTGTAAAAAAACTTGTAATTGGAGATACAATAAAAATTAGTGGAAAAGATGTTGTGATTAAAGAAGACTATAATCCTTGGGATACTGCGAAACCTATTTTAAAAGCAAATATTGGTTCGTATTGTTCATTTTGTGAGCAATGGGTAAATATAGACTATAATCTTGATGTAGAACATGTACAGCCGAAGGGCTTACCAAAATATTATAGTCTAAAATTTAAATGGTCGA
>JAYTNF010000023.1:0-12212 GCA_043748455.1 Cytophagales bacterium | reverse complement strand
GATATGCTTGATGAAGAGTTGGAAAGAGAAATGGCAAAGGAATTTATAAAAGATGTGCCTTATATTTTTATTTCGTCATTGCAACAAAAAGGTTTAATTGCCTTAAAAGATATGATTTGGAAAGCATTGAATTAGGTAAATCTGTAAAATATTTCAAATTAACATGGGAACTTGTAACTTTATAATTCACAATTTCTAACTTATAATTTTATGGCTTTTAGTGATTTTAAAAGTATTTTTGATGTAGAAAGTAGCTATCAAACAGTACTAAAAAAAGGAAAATTGTTTGGCTCTGTAGCTGCTATGCCTCTACCCGAATTATTCATGGAAGATTTGCAATATTCTTTAAGTATAAAAAAACCTAATCCGAGTGAAATTGCAATTTGTGAAAATTTAATTTCGCCCATTATTAGATATGTTGCACGTAAGCACCAACACATCAATATTTGGAGTAGGGAATATGATTTGCGATATGATGACAAACTTTGCGGCACTCCTGATTACCTATTTTCATATACCGAAGACCAAGAAACACTGTCTAAAACGATGCCCTTAATTTGTGTATCAGAGGCAAAAGTAGATAATTTTACACTTGCTTGGGGGCAAACTTTGGCAGAAATGCTTGCTTGTCAAAAACTCTACACCAATATGATACTTTATGGTTTTGCAAGTAATGGGGAGTCATGGCAATTTGGAAAATTGGAAAATGATGTATTTACACAAGACACAAATACCTATAATATTGCTAACCAAGCTGATAAAATTGCAGGTTTACTAAATTATATTTTTACGGAGGCAGTGCGTGAAGCAGAAAAATATTTGGGAAAAAGCTAAGATGAATAACAAAAGCCTAAAACCATGAAAAATACCCACACAAAATACATATTATTAAGATTTTTCTATGTTTTGTTATCTTTTTTTATGCTAACAACTGTATTATCAAGTTGTGCGGTTAGCAAAGGAGATACCAATGAATTGGCAGACAAAGATGGCAAAAAAAAGAAAAAAGGCAAACGGTGCAAAATGAAATCATGCCATGTGCGAATGGTACACATGCATGAGGGAAAAGAAGTGAAAGGCAAACGAGGTTGGTTTTTAAAAGCCTGTTTTTATTTTGGCAAAAATCCAAAGTATGGCGAAGGTTTGAAACAAGATAGACGTGACCCTTATCAAGGTAGAAGGAAATAAAAATAGCTATTTGGTGGCTTAAAACCACCAAATAGCTAAACATTTTTGGAAAATTTTAAGGCTTTCCAAAAGATAATACTTATTGTTTTATAGCAACTCCTGGGTATCTTGTAATATCCACTTGTGGAATGTTTGCATTATATGCTGCATTTGCTACTCTAATAAATTCATTTGCCATAATAGCATAACCTCTTTGAGTTGCATGCACACCATCAAGAGAGAAAATACCACCTGTAATAAAACCTGCATTCAAAGTCAAACCATTTACAGTTTTTCCTGATACAAACTCTGTTAATAAAGCATTTGCATCAAAAACAGGAATATTTACAATAGCTGCTTCTGCTCTAATTGCAACATTATAAGCTGTTACTGCTGTTAAAGCTGCTGCAATTTCTTTATTATCTAACACAGAAGGGTGGTCAAGTGGATTAAATCTTGAAAAACCTTTTGGAAATGGTAATGGAACAGGAACACCAGGAACAGAAACCCGAACTCTAGTAGAACCAATTGAGTCTGTTGCAGTTAAAATAAACAAATCAGCAGCAGTTGCTTTGTTTACAGAACCATCTGCATATCTGATATAAATATCATCCATACTTCCTTCTATTAGCTGGTCAAGAGCAGGTGGAAGAGCAGGTGGAGTCTCATTTGGAGGAGTATTATTTAATGCTCGTGAAACTCCTATTTTAAAAGCAGCTTTTGCTGCGGGTAAATTTGCTTTTACATCTGCATATTTTACAGTATTCAAATAAGGAATAGATGTAACATTTGGAATTGTTGCTACAACGCCTTTTGCACCACCTGTAACCACAACCCCCATTAACTCTTTGTAAAGAGATTGGAAAGTTGCCGATGGGGTTAAAGGTGTAGTACCGCCAGAAGTTGCAAAACCCAAAGCATCATTGTTACCTAACCAACAAGTAAAGAAAGTTGGTTTTTCTGTTGCATAATATTTTTGCAAATATTGTAAATAGCTAATAGCACCGCCTATATCTGTTGCTGTTGGTTGTGTTTCTGGCAAAAGACGTTGAAAATAAGGATTAAAACCTGCTGGGTTATTGAAACCGTAGCCATTTGTTTTAATATCAGAAATACGAATACCTGGAATACCTAAATTATCTACAGTTGTTGTAAACTTTTCATAAAGTGGTGTACGATTTCCTGTTGCACCTACACTTACTCCTACCACTCCTAATTTAGTAGTTTCTGGTCTTATAACGGGTCTACCACCTGCAAATCCTATTAATTTTAAGTAACCAGAACCATTAGAACCTGCTTCTGTAAATAATGGTTGTCTAAATTCTCCACCACCAACAGTTTTAAACTGTGTAGCAATTAGGTTAGGATAAGAATTTAATTGTCCCTCACGATATACGCCACCGTCTGCAAAACCTGCTGTTAGTGAGTTTCCAATAGCAACATATTTAGTAAATGTAGCTGTGCCTTTACTTACTGCTGGGGCATCTATATTTGGTGTACAACTTGTGATAGCAAAACCTGTAACAAGTGTAGCAACAAAAGATTTATATATATTATTTAGTTTCATTATGTTGTAAAGTTAAAATATTTAGTTGATAAGAATTAAAATTAGAATGAGTAAGAAACTCCAAAAGAACCAACAGTAGCAGTAGTTTTGTAAGTACCCGAAAGTTTAGTTTCTTTACTTGTGTCTTTTCGTTCTACCACATCTACTAATTGCAATGCTGCATCAATACTAAATTTCTCTCCAATTTTGTAACTTCCACCTAAGAAAAAGTTATGACGGTCATTATCTGGAGTCTCAGGAGTTAAACTTCCCGCAGGTACAGGTGTAATTGCATAAGCATAACCCAAACGTACATCTAATGCTGCACTTACTTTATACTGACCACCAAATCTGAATACTAAGTTATCATTATAATTACGAGATGATGCACTTTTTGAAGCTAAAAGGCTTCTTAACGTAACACCATTAACAACATTAGGAGACTGTGTATAAGCAAAACGCAAAGAATCATAAGAACTCCAACCTGCATAGTTTATTTCAGTAGCTAATGTTAATTTTTCTGATGGATATACTGTTACCCCAAAACTAACAATTTGTGGTGCTGGTAAAGTTGCATCAAAAGTTGCAGCATTTGGCAAGTAAGAACCAATACTATTGCTAAGAGCTGAGCCTTGCTGAAATTCCGAAGGAACATTTGAAAACTTCAAAGTTCCGCCAGTTACTTTCATATCTACTTGAGAACGGTAGCTTAAACCAAGAGATATTTGTTTAATTGGCGTATAATAAATACCAGTGTTAAAGCCTATGCCACTTGCAGACCCATCAAGTTCGCCACCTGCCACAGATACCGCAGGGAAAGGCAATACAGAAGCACGTTGTAAATTTACAGCACCTGTCATATAAGTTAATCCTGCACCAATACCTAAATTTTCTGTAATTTTAAAACCTACTGTTGGTTGAATAAATACAGCTTGTAATTTAATAGAAGTTAAACCTGCACGTCCAATCCAATCTTTACCCCAATCTACAGAGCTACCAAAAGGTGTATTAATACTTAAACCAAATTTGAAACGACTTGCAAGACCTTCTCCTTTGGGGCCCCAAGCTGCATAAAGATAGAATGGAGTTCCTATTGGGCTATTAGTTTCAAATTTCTGTCCTGTGGAAGCATCTACAAAGGCACTTTTAGCACTAATAAGACTTACACCAGCAGAAATACTATTTTTTTCTAATAAAGCCATAGCACCAGGATTAAAAAATGCAGATGATGCATCTAATTTTGTAGCTACGCCAATATGTGCCATACCTGTTTGTTTTGCACCTTGCAAAGCCACTTGGTAGCCTTGTGCTTGTGTCAAAAGAGGTAAAGCAAGCATCGCCGATACGGTAGATGCAAAAAGAATTGTGCTTTTCTTCATAATAATTTTTGTTGTAAATTGTGTTGTGAATTAATTTATAAATTGACTAATAATGTGATTTAGCATTTATTCCAAAGATATAAAAATAATTTTTTATTTTGCAAATAATTTTTATTTATTATTCATGAGCATTGCCATGAGTTCTTCCATGTCAAAATCTGGTTCGTCATGGTAATTCCGAATAAACTCTTTAATTGCCTTAACATCTTTAAAACTATATAAGTCTTCTTTTGTTTCTTCAAGCATTTCTTGCAAATAATTTTTACGGTCTTTGAAGTTTTTTTCTATTTTCTTTGGCTGTTGCAATAACTCACTAATGTCTTCTAATTCTCTTGGCAACATAGGCGGATTTTGCAACATATCAAGTTCCATTTTCAAATCATGAATCTGGTCATCTAAGATTTTAATAAAATGCTGGAGTTTTGAATCGGGCAAATCATCAAAAAATTTGGCATCACGTTGTTCAAATTCTAATTGTAGTTTTAGTAATCCAAAAAAGTCTTTTGCGTCATAAGCAGTTGTTATTTTCTTCATTACTTCGGTTTTCCACGCTTTTTTCTCCACATCTTGCTCACTATCAGGGTGAAACTCTTTAACCAACTGCATATAAAGTTCTTTCAGAGTTTTGCTCATAGCTTCTTTTTGCTGTGCTTGCAATTTTTCTTGAGCTATTTCTTGGGAATTTTTCTTGCGTTTTGATTTTCGTAATTCTTCTTGTTCTTCGGCTTCATTTGCCATTCTTTCTTTTGCTTCACCAATATTTTCAGCAAACTTTTCTGTAATATTTTCCATTGCTTCATCAATATTGGTAAAATCAATATCATCTAAATCAACTTTTACGCCCATGTTTTCAAACATTTCTGCCATCATTCTTTTACCTTCTTTAGCACCTGCCTCTTGAATTTCAGCGTAAGTATCTTCTGAATATTTGTTAAAAATAGCAATAAGTTCTGTGTGTTGATAACGGTCAATCAATACCATTGCGTGATTTACAATAAAACCTTTTAGCTTTTCTTTGTCATTTTTAGTTAATGCTTTTTCATACAAAGCAGCATCAAATAATACAATAATATCGGCTTGGCTTTTTGCAATTTCTTTACGCAACGGTACAAATTCTGTGTGAATACGTTGTTTAAGTTTTGGAATGGCATTTTGGACAAGTTCAATGTCCTCTTTAATACTTTTTACTTTATTGGTTTTGGTGTTGAATTGCTTTTGGATTTTTGAAAGTTCATGAGGTTTTTTACTCACTGAAGGAACTAAATTGGAGGTATCTTTTTGTGTCATATTGTTACCTTTGTTAGGATGATTTTATAACAAAGGTAAAATAAAACAAATAAATATGAAATATAATTAATAAAATTTGTCATTCTGAGCTTGTGAAGAATCTGAAATACTACATCAGATTCTTCGCAAGCTCAGAATGACAAACTAAATATTACATTCCTTATTTCCACTTAATTGTGCAACCAACGGCTTTTGTATTTGCCACTATTACTTTTTGACCTTTAAGCAATTGATTAACTGCGTTTTTCACAAATTTTTCATTTGCAGCACCTTCATTTTCTGGTTTGTCATCAATAGCACCAATATATGCTACTTCTAATTCAGTACCTTTTTTAGTCAATACATATACATGAGGTGTACGCATAGCACCAAAACGCAAAGCTACCTCTTGAGTTTCGTCATATAAATACACATAAGGATAACTTTTTTCTTTGGCTCTTGCTGCCATGAGTTCAAAACTATCCTCTGGCTGTTTCACAACATCATTTGAGCTAATTGCCACAACAGGGTAACCTTGTGTTGCAAATTGCTTGTGTAAATCTATGATTCTATCTTCATACATTTTTGCAAAAGGACAATGATTACAAGTAAAAACTATGATAAAACCCTTCGTTTCTTTTATTGATGCCAAAGAAACTTGTGTGTTATCAATATTTTTTAGCGAAAAATCACTCACTTTATCTCCAACTTTATAGCCCTTATCAACAAGAGATTTCATGGGTAAAATAGCGGCAAATCCAATTATAGCCACCAAGATTAATACAGATATTATACTTAGTTTTTTCATGTTGCTGATGTTTAGTTTTAATTGAATAGTTTATTTTAAGTAGTTTGATAACACATTTGTCATTCTGAGATTTAGAAGAATCTGATATTATTGAGATTTCAATGTGATAACGCCAGATTCTTCGCAGGCTCAGAATGACAACATAAATGTTGTTATAAAATTAGCAAAATTATTTTATTTTTGAAACTAAAAAATCATAATCAGTTTCTTTATCAATAAATATTCTTAAACCTTTATGATAATTTACGATAAAAGTAACAGGAATGTTGCCTTGCCATTGTGGTTCTATAAAATCTATCCAAGAATTATAATTGGTTTCGTCTAATAAAAAAGTTTGGGCAGAAATATTTTTCCGTTCTAAAAAAGGCAATAATTTTAAATCTAAATCTTTCAGAAAATCTAAACTAATCAAAACAACTTTGAGCTTTTTATTTGCAGACTCTCTATGAATTTTCTCAAAATCAGGTAATTCTTTTATACAAGGACTACACCAAGTTGCCCAAAAATTAATAATATAAGTTGTATCTGATTTATTATCAAATAGTTGTAACAAATCACTTTTTTTGATAACTTTACATGGAGTTTGTCCGTTTGAAACAAAATAAGTAAACATACAGACAAATAATGTTAAAACATTTTTTGACATTTGAATAGATTTCTGAGTAAATTTAAAATAGATTTATTGATAACTTATAAATATTTGTAAAACTTTATGCTAAAATATCTAACTTTTTTTAGAAAATGGTAAGGTTTTTGAATTTTTTTAATAAACTTGTAACATTATACCAAAACAAGTAACACTTAACCGTTTTTTTTCATGTTTGACGCACTACTTACAACCGACGGACTTATTAGTTTATTGACTTTAACAGCCTTAGAAATCGTTTTAGGCATTGACAATATTATCTTCGTTTCCATTATTGCAGGACGGCTTCCTGCCAACAAACAACAATTTGCAACAAATCTTGGCTTAGTAGCTGCTACGGTTATTCGAATAGCTCTATTGTTTGTAATTCAATGGATTATAAGTTTAGATGATGTTTTGTTTACCTTATTTGGTAACGGATTTACAGGAAAAGGACTTATTTTATTAGTCGGTGGGCTGTTCCTTGTTGGTAAAAGCACCTCTGAAATTCATGCCAAAATAGAAGGTGATGAAGAAGCAGAACTCATTGCAAGTTCCAAAGAGAAAGCAAATAATCTAAGTTGGGTAATCTTACAAATTGTATTCATTAATATAATTTTCTCTTTTGACTCAATTCTTACAGCAGTAGGTTTGGTAAAAGATGTGATGATTATGATGCTTTCTATTGTCTTGTCTTTGGGTGTCATGTTATTGTTTATTAACAAAGTAAATGCCTTTGTAAATAAACACCCAACTGTTAAAGTTTTGGCTTTGTCATTCTTGATTATGATTGGTGTTTTATTGACTGTGGAGGCTTTTCACAAAGAAATTCCAAAAGGATATGTATATTTTTCGATGGCGTTTTCTTTGGGTGTAGAGTTACTTAACATACGTATGCGTAAAAAAACAACAAAGCCACACGAAGAAGTAAAAAAAGTAGTTCATTAAAACCTAAATTTTTGATACTTTACTCCATCAAAAACGGAGTTTTCCTAATAAAAAGACTTACTAAGTTTTAAGACTTAGTAAGTCTTGTTTTTAGCTACATTTTAAAATACATTTTCTGACCTTATGATTTACATTCGCCTATCACTTGTACTTTTTCTTTTAGTGGCTTTTCATGGTTTATTTGCACAAGAAAAGGGACTTATTACACCTTTAACGGCTATTATTGGTGCCGTTGATAAAGAAGTTGTGCTATTACAAAATAACATGACCGAAAAACAAATTCAGAAAGTACATGGGCTTACTTTTATTTTGGGCAAATTAAAAGGTCGCAGAGTTATTCTAGCCAAAACAGGTGTTGGAAAAGTAAATGCAGCAATGGCTGTAACTGTATTATTGGTAACTTTTAAACCTACCGAAGTCATTTTTACAGGTATTGCAGGAGCTTTAAATCCAACCTTAAAACTTGGTGATATTATTATGGCAACACAAAGTGTGCAATATGATTTTGGAACTTTAATGCCCGAAGGATTGCACAATTGGGGAATGAAAAATCCAATTAATGACAAAACAAACCCTGTTTTTTACCTTGCAGATACAGTTTTATTAAATGCTGCACAAAAAGCTGCAAATATTTTAGTACTTACAAAAATAAAAATTGGGCGTAAAGTTAGAAATCCAATTATCACAAAAGGTATTGTTGTAACAGGAGACATGTTTGTGGCGTCTTCCATAAAAAGCAAAGAATTAAGAGATAAGTATAATGCTGATGCAGTAGAAATGGAAGGTGGTGCAGTGGCACAAGTTTGCTGGCAATACGGCGTGCCTTGCCTCATTATCAGAAGTTTGAGTGATGCTGCTGATGAAAATGCCAAGAAAAATTATGATACTTTTATTAATATTGCAGCTACAAATTCAGCTAATTTAGTTATGGGTTTGATAGATAATTTACAAAATAAAACCAAATGACTAACCTCAACACCACTTCCCAACAAACTTTTATTAAATGGGGAATTATTACTTTTGCCTTCCTAATTGGCGTAGTTTCTGTGGTTTACACCAATTATTTGGTGCAAAAACTTATTGAAAGAGAAAGAAAACAAATAGACTTATTTGCAAAAGTACAAACATTTGCCGCCAACTCTGCGGACAATGAAAAAACTGCGTTTTTTGTCAATGAATTTCTAGATGCAAATCATTCCATTCCTGTAATCTTGGCTGATGACCAAAATAACCCTTTAGGATTTAAAAATATAGAAATTCCAAAAGGACAAGACCAAAATACATTTTTGAAGGTGGAAATAGAAAAAATGAAATTACAACAAATACCGATTGTTGTAGAAATAGATAAAAATTGGAAACAATACATTTATTATAAAAATTCTGACCTTATTGACCAAATTCGTTATTTTCCTTTCGTGCAATTATCAGTCATTAGCCTTTTCTTCTTGTTAGTTTACCTAATATTTATGGCTAGACGTAAAGCCGAACAAGATAGTGTTTGGATAGGACTTGCTAAAGAAACTGCACATCAATTAGGTACACCACTGTCTTCACTAATGGCATGGCTTGAATATTTTAGAGCAGACGAAGACTTTGACCAAACCATTACGATGGAATTGCAAAAAGATGTTTTGCGTTTGGAAATGATAACAGCACGTTTTTCAAATATTGGCTCTACGCCAACACTAAAAGTTGAAAATTTACATGAAGTTGTAGTCAATATTGTTACCTATTTGCAAAAACGCATATCAACAAAAGTGCGAATGGATATAAAAATTGACAAAAATGCAAACTTAGAAACTCTGCTTAACAAACCATTATTTGAATGGGTAATAGAAAATTTATGCAAAAATGCGGTTGATGCCATGGGTGGAATTGGACATATTACGATAGAAATTACACGTTTAAAAAATGATTTTATTCAGCTAGATATTACAGATACAGGTAAAGGAATGACGCAACAACAGATAAAAAGAGTATTTGATGCAGGTTTTACCACAAAAAAACGTGGTTGGGGTTTGGGTTTGACATTAGCCAAAAGAATTGTAGAAAACTATCACAACGGAAAAATTATTATTTCTAATTCTGAAATCAATGTCGGAACTACTTTTAGAATTACCTTGCCCTATAAGGAAATTTGAGAAATTGCTAGTAAAAAAGCATAAAGTTCAGTAATAAGTGGTGATGTAATATTAGGTTTGACATAGACTAATACTTTCAATCTAAAAAGCACACTTTACTTGTATTGATTTTAATTTGTTTAGTCAAATAGCATTTAATTATTAAAAAATTCTTTTCTTAGCTTAATAGCATCAGATTTTAGTCCAATGCTACACTTAAAAAGCAGAATTCCGTTGGGAATTCCGTAAAATCCGCACTTTATCAAAAAAAAACCTTATATTTTTGCAGCAGTTCTTTTTGAGAAACAAAAGAATTGGCGAAACCCGAAAAGCCAACGAGTAGGGGAAAATTTAATTTTTATAAGGTTATGAAAAAAATGATGTTAGTATTCGCAATAGTATTTACAGTCTTTGGTTGTTCGCCAAGTGATGTTACGCCTACGGCAGCAGAAGTAGATAAACAAAGTGGATTCTGGTATTTAGAACAAAAAGAATATACAGATTATGAATTTCCGCAATATAACTCCAATAAAATTTTAAAGGGAGATGAAAAACCTTGTGCATTAAATTATATTTATATTTATGGTGATTATTATAGTCGTACAACAGACAATTCTTTTACTTCTGATTTATTAAAAATTTATAAAGATGCCACATTAACAACATCTATAAAAGACTGTAATAATGTTACTCAAAATTTTATAAATTCAAAAGAATTTTCTATAAAAGAAGGTTTTGTTATAAAAAAATCACAAAGAATATATTTAGGTGCAAATTCAGTTTTTGATGAAGCTGATTCTATTTTGTGGACTATGGAAAGTAACAAATTAGTAAAGACAGGGTACAGAGTAAAAAATCGTAACAATGAGAAAAAAACTACTATTTCTTCTAAAAGTGTAACTAAATACAAAAAACAATAAATCCATGGCTTTATTAAATGCTGAGATAACAATATTTTCAATTTATCATTCTGAGTTTGCGAAGAATCTGAAATATTACAATTTTGACGTAATAAAGCCAGATTCTTCGCAAGCTCAGAATGACAAAATAAACAAATAACCCTAACTTTCCAAAAGCCTAAAAAACTTTTGGAAAGTTTAAACCCAAAACCCAAACTTATGAAAAAACTCTTTTTAATATTCCTATACTTCTGTACTTCCTTTTCGGGATTTTCGCAGACCTTGCACGCCATTATTTTTGCAGATACTTTTGATGCAATGATTGGGGAAAGTTGCTTTCACGATTACGAAAGAATGAACATAGAACTCAGCACAATGGCAACGGCTAATGAAATGACTTTAAACCGATATTTTTTTAGGGGAAAAGATTTTAATAAAGCCAAATTATTAGAAGTTATTGAGTCTATAAATTGCAAGCCTGATGATACAATTTTCTTTTATTATTCGGGACATGGTGCAAGAGCAGAGGCTGATAAATCTACTTTTCCTCAGTTGGCTTTTGGCAAAACTGATGCAGATTTTGTGCCTTTGCTCAAAATAGATGAATTGCTGGGCAATAAAAAATCTCGTTTGCGTTTGATTTTCGCAGATTGTTGCAACAGTTATCAACCTGAAATTTCTAATAAATTGACAGATAATACCAATAACGAAGCCACAAATTTGGCACAAGCTACAATAAATACCTATCAAAGTTTGTTGAAAAAAGTTCAAGGAAGTGTTATTGCGTGCAGTTCAAAACCTGGTGAAAATTCGTTGGCTTTGCCTGTTGGTGGCTTGTTTACGGTTTCTTTTTTGTACGAATTGCAAAAAATGGTGGTGCGAAATGCTGATGTGAGTTGGTTGGTGATGTTGGATAATACCTCAAAATTGACAACAGATTTGAGTTCGCAAATTATGGCTAATAAAATTACACAAAATCCATATTTTGAAACAAAATTAAAACCTGTTACAGAAAATAGTAACAACAATACTAATAGCGAAAAACCACAAGAAAACTTGCAAAATACGCCACAAAATACTGTAAATGATACGCCTGATAAAGTTTTATTAGGAGGTTTGCAAAAACTTTGTAATAAAAATATAGCAGTTGAAGAAAGAATTAACCAAATTAAGCCTTTATTAGACAAATGTTTTGCCTCACCAACCGCAAAAGTGGAAATTATGGGCAAAAATGGTACAACTTTAATAGACAGAAAAAGTGCCGAAGATTTCCTAAAAAGGTTAGCTATTACAAAAAGATTAGCAGGAATTGTATTGCTTGACGGAATGATAGACGAAAACGGAAAATTTACGGAACTAAAAGTACACGAAATTTATAAGTAATTTTAGCTGCGGACTGAAGTCCGCAGTACATTTTAAACCCCTAAAAATTATGTTAAAAAAAATGTATGTAT
>JAYTNF010000022.1:0-11429 GCA_043748455.1 Cytophagales bacterium | reverse complement strand
TCGTCAATTAAAAATGTAGTTCTTGCAGTTCCCATGTATGTTTTGCCATACATTTTCTTTTCTTTCCAAGTTTCATAAAGCTCATGCACATGTTTGTCTGTATCTGCAATTAAGGTAAATGGTAAATTTTGCGTTTCTATAAACTTGCGATGTGATTTTTCATTATCACTGCTCACACCCAAAACAATATAGCCATTTTGCTGCAACAATTCATGATTATCTCTCAAATCACAAGCCTGTGCAGTGCAACCTGAAGTATTGTCTTTTGGATAAAAAAATAAAAGTACCTTTTTGCCCATAAAATCAGACAATTTTATAGCTTTTTCATTTTGGTCTTTACTTTCAAAATCTGGGGCTTTATCGCCAATTTGTAACATAACTTTTAGTTAAAATATTGATTATCAATTAGTTATAAGTTTTAAATCTGGGTTGTTTTTTGTTTACTTTCTATTAAATCTTTCATGTCAATAGAAGGAAGTAAATATTTCCCAAAAGGAGCATAAGCTGTTATATTAGCCAAATAACCTCTTATATTAGCAATCATCATTGGAAGGGCAGAAAATAAAAGCATACTATTCATTTCTTTTTCCTCTATTTTCTTTGTAAAATTAAAAATACCCTCAGAAACTATTGTAAAACTATACCCAACTTTTTTCTTTTTACCTTTATTGCCTTCTATTTTTAAAACCAATTTAAAATACTCATCTGCCTCCAATATGTCAAAATCAATATCCAAATCAATATCTTGGAATAATTGTTTTTCATTTAAAGGCAAAATGCTTACTAAATTAGATTCTACAATCCAAAATTCAGTTAATGTTAAAATAGATTTTTTTATTTTCATATATTATGCAGCTTCGACAGCTTCTAAGTTTGAGTATGAGGGCAATAATTTAAAACTATTTGGTTGCTTAGACCACATAGAATGAAATAAATTTACAGGTACTTGTTGAGTAATTTTCTTGCGTGGCACAATCTCAAAATGAATATCTAAAACTTTTTGCAAACGTGCTATCATTTCTAAATTAACAAGTTTTTTTCCACTAAAAAGTTGTGATACATAACCTTTAGAAGTACCTAATTTTTCAGCAAGTTCTTTATATGAAAGTCCTTGTTCTTTCATTATTTGTTCAACAAGGCATATAAAATCGGCATGTATTGTTTCAGCAACAAATTCAATAGAATTTTCAATAGTTAATCTTGAAAAAAAACTATTGAATTTTGCCTCTATTTCTTGTTTTTTAGTCTGTTCTAAATTCGTATTCATAAGTCCCTAGATTATTAATAAAGTTGCGTAATTTTTTATCCACATCTGTTTTATGCTCAATAACATTTGCCATGATAATAATTTTACTCTTGTGGTTATTAAGTTCTTTGAAAAATTCTTTGCAATAAATTCGTATATTAACAGTTCTACCATTTAATTTTCCGTTAGGAAATTTCATTGCAGTAACATCACTTGCTTGTTCCGAAATATCTTCTTTACCATAAACTTTTTGTGAATAATTTCCTGATAGTATATGAAAAAGTATTATAATGAATTTTTTATTATTGCTTTCTATTACTTCTAATATCTTCTCCCAATTTTCTAAATCTGCATATAATTCTATTTCTGTATTTTTAAACTGTTGTAAATCTGGCTCTTTATTTATAAATTCTAGTAACGGTAATTTTATTGTTTCTCTCATTTTATCAAAATTAATAATTTTGCGTTTTGCGATTTACTATTCGATTTATCATTTATTTAGCCTTTAATTATCACGCAAAGTTAATCAATAGCTAAACAATTTACTAATTTTAATCCAATTATTTAGCTATTAAATTCATGTTTTACTACACAAACAACTCCTTTGTGCTATGTATTCGCATAATATCTAATACGGGTTGGTAATTACTACAATAATCTAATGCACGTTTTAAAAGCTGTATTGCTTTGCCATGCTCACCCGCCAGCATGTATGTAAGCCCATGATTATACCACAAAGCTGGGTGTTTTTCGCTACGCACCGTCATGAGCATATATAAATCTTCGGCAGCTTTAACCTTGCCATCTTGGGCAAAACGGTTTGCCTTTGCCAATTCGGCGTATGCAGCACTTCTATTTTCGGTTGCCTTACTTTTTAATAAAATTGAAGACGGCAAGGCAATAAGAAATAATGCGTTTTTCCAAATAATTTTATCAAACAATGTTTCTGCACAAGTATCACAAAATTCATGCTCTTTAATTCCAAAACGGCTATCATTTTTAACTACATAGCAACTAAATTCTGTATAATTTTGCACACGACCATAAAAATCACACTCAGGACAAATTTTATAATTTTCGCTGTGTGGAATTGGTTGTTTTAAACGGTTAAAGATAGTTTCACAATGCTTGCAATAAATATAAGGTGTATTTGCATAATTTGTCAAATCTACCAAGGCAGTACAACTTGGACACTGCTCCACTTTAAAACTGTCTTTTTTGCCTTCTTCTTCTAATTTATGTTTCTTTTGATAACTTTGATAGGTTGTAAAGTATTGCAAAGCCAAATTTCGCACATCAGTTTCCAAACCTTCTTCCACTTCAATAATAATAGAAGTAGTTTTAGGAATAATCTTTTCTGTTAAATTTGGGCTTAAAGTCAAATAAGGATATAACTCAAATGCAATTCGGTTTGTATGCCATTTAATGTCATGAATATCTGAAAATTGTAGTAGCTCTTCGTCTAATCCAATACCATCTTCATCTATTTTGGCATTTTTTGCAGACATGCCCTGCGTTTTACCTTGTTGGTTTACAAAACGAAACTGAAAATGTACATAAGTATATGGCATAAGATTTAGTTTTGAGTTTTGAGTTTTTAGTTATTAGTTTTTAGTTTTTAGTTTTTAGTTTTTTTCAACTAAAAACTAAGCACTAAAAACTAAAAATTTTTCCAAGCTGCTTCTGCAATTTTATCTGTTAATTGTTCCACATAATAAGAACCATTTGCAGCATCAGCCACTTTATCAAAATAACTTTCTTCTTTCAATAAATTAGATACATTTCTTGCTATTCGAGCCGCAAATGCAGGTTTATCATTGTTATATTCGTTGTTATGCGGCGTAATTGTCAAAATATTACAACCACCAATAATGGCAGACATGGCTTGGGTAGTATTGCTCAACAAGTTTTGATTGATGTTTGAGGTTTGTTGCAATGAGGTTCTTACATGAATTGTAAACTCATGTGCTTGCATTTCCACGCTATACATTGACGAAACTTGTAATAATAATAACCTTAAAGCACGTAATTTAGCTATTTCTACAAAAAATAAACTTTTTACTGTAATCTCTATTTGCAAAGTCTCTAAAATTTGTTTTTTATCTGCTGCTTTTGCTAAAATAGCTGTTAATTGTTGTAAAATATCTGTAAGTTGCTCACTATTTTCCTGTGTTGGATTTGAAGGTTTTAGCACTAATGTTTTGAAATGAATACCTAATTTTGTAGTTAATAAATTTGAAGTTGAAACTTCTTTTATGCTAATATTCTCTCTAATACTTCCACTAATGACCTGAAAATCATAGTTTTGTGAACTTACATAAGTTGTGTATTTATCTAAAAAAGTTGTCTTTTCATTAATAATCTCATCAGTAATTTCATTCATAATTTCAAAACTAATTGCACAATATGGCAATAAAATTTTATTCAATAAACTATCAAAATTTATTATTTTTGTCATCTTTTCGTCCAACAAAAACACAATTTCGTCAATACCTTGATTTAAGGCTTCTAATGCAATGGTATTAGCAATTTTTTCATCTCTAACAACAATTTCCATGCAATTTCTCCAGACTTGTGTATCAAAATTAGGGTTTGGATTTGCTAAAATTTGTTGATATTCAAAATTGCCAACTTCATTTGGAAAAAGTAATGCCTCTGCTTGCAAACCTTTTTCAAATTCCCATTGTATAACAGGTTGAATATCAGCACCTTTTAAGTCTTTTGAAACTTGTGTAAGCCAAGTCTGTTTATCAGCAGGAGAAAATTCAGGAAATAAAGTTGATGACATCATTGATTAGCGTTATTATTAATTTAGTTTATTGACAAGCAAAGTTATATAAAAATTAAATATTTTGTATAAAAAAATGACATCTTTCAAAAAATGCTTGTCTGATTAAAACTTCACACCCAAAACCAACCAATCATCTGTTTGTGTTTTCCCACCTTTCCATTCCAAAATAGTTTTTTGTAGTATATCATGTTGTTCACTCATTGGTAAGTTGCTGATAGTCAGGAGAAATTCTCGAAATTTACGTTTCATAAATTTGCCTTTTTCATAATCTCCAAATTGGTCTTGATAACCGTCAGAACTCAAATAAAAAATATCTCCTTTGGTTATATCATAACTATGCATTTCAAATTCTTTTGTGGCTACATATTGGTTGCTTCCTATTGGAAATTTTGAGCCTCTTATTTCATGAATTTCATTATTTCTCACCAAATATAATGGGTGTTTTGCTCCTGCAAAGTAGGCTTTTTGGTCTTGTTCGTCAATTACCAAAACAGAAATATCCATACCATCGTTGGTACGGTTATTTTCACGACCTTGTTTTTGCAAAGTCATTGTAACTTTGGCATCTAATCTGTGTAAAATTGCTGATGGGCTAATGATTTGTTGTGTAATAATAATGTCGTTTAAAAAATCGTTGCCCATAACTGTCATAAAAGCACCAGGAACTCCATGCCCTGTGCAGTCGGCGGCAATAATTACCTTATATATCTTATCAGGTTCTTCTTCAAGTTCCACCTCTCCATACCAATAAAAATCTCCACTCACAATATCTTTGGCACTATAAAAAATAAAAGCATTTCCAAGTTGCTCTGTTATCACATCAATTGGGTCTAAAATTGCTTCTTGAATTCTTTTTGCATATTTTATGCTATCAATAATATGTTGGTTTTTACTTTCAATAATTGCGTAGGCTTCTTTAAGCTCCACATTTCTCAATTTTTCAATTTCTGCTTCTTTTCGGGCTTTGTCAGCATCATGGATTGCGGCTGCATTACGTAATTGTGAGCTTGCTTCTTCGCCCATAACCTCAGCCTTAAAGTCCATATATTTTTCATAACTTTCTAAAGCTTGCCAAGGTTGTTCAAGTTCTTTGTAAATTATGGCAAGGTCTTGATAGGCTCGCATAATTTTGGGCTTTGTGTTCAGTGGAACTGCCAATTCAATAACTTTATGCAACATTTCTATGGCTTGGTCGTAATTTTTTAATCTTGCATATAACTTTCCAAACGTCAAATAACAGGTAATGATGCCTTGCTTATTACCAAAACTTTCTCGCAGTTCTAAACTTTTAGTTACTAATATTATTGCCTTGTCATAATCTCCTAATGTTTCATAAACTAATGCTAACTCGTTATAAGCTCTGCCTGCTATATTAACTTGGTTATGCTCAGATGCCATATCACAAATTCTTTCTAAGGTGCTAATAGCTTTTTCATAATTACCTTGTGCGTGATAAATATTTGCTAAACTAATTAAGCCATTTCCTATTGATAAAATGGCATTTAATTCTTCGGCAATTTCTAAACTTTTAAGGAGCAGAGGCAATGAGTTTGTATAATCTTTGAGGTCAAGATATAAATTTCCGAGTAGATAAGTGGCAAATAATTCACTTTCTCTCTCTAAGTGGCTATTGAGATTATTTTTTTGAATAACATCTAAAACATTGCGAAAAGTAGCAAATGCTTTTTCATATTCGCCTTGTTGTGCAAACAAACTACCTTCTAGCACATTAACCCAAAGTAAACCTTCAAAGTTATTAAGGTCTGTGAGAATTTCTTTTGCAACTGTTAATTTTTTATAGGTTTCAGGTAAATCACCAAGAACATAAAAAAGATAAAAGCCTTGATTAGCTAAACTATCCGCCAAACCTTTTTTGTAATCAATACTTATTGCTGCTAATTCAGCTTGTTTTGACAGTTCATTTGCTTGATGGGGTTCTGTTACTCTAAGCCTGCGAGATTCTGTATTTAATCTTTTGACTTCTGCCTTAATAGCTTGTATTTCCTCAGTATTTAGTTTCAAGTTTAGTATATTTATGGACATTAAGAAATATAAAATTAATAGACAAACTATGCAAAAACAAGAAAATAGAAATAAATATTTAAAATTACTGTAAAGATGTAATCTTTCAAAAAAGATTACATCTTTACAGTAATTTTAAATCATAGCAAATACTATGCAATTTACATGACTCAAAATATAAAATCACATGACAATAATTCCTACAATTCATTCATCAGATTATCATTACATATTGCCTGACGAAAAAATTGCACGTTTCCCTCTTGAAAAAAGAGATGAAGCAAAACTTTTAGTTTATAAAAACCAACATATTTACCATTCGCAATTCAAAAATATTACTCAAGAATTGGTTAATGAATTAGGTAAAAGTGTTACTTTATTTTTCAATAATACACGAGTAATTCCTGCACGTTTGCATTTTTATAAAGAATCTGGCGGCATCATAGAAATATTTTTGCTAAGTCCAATTTTGCCATCATCGGTAAGTTTTGCCATGTTATCGCAGGAAACTTGCGTGTGGAAATGCTTAGTTGGTGGACTTAAAAAGTGGAAAGATGGCACTATTTTAACAAGACAACTTACTGTAAATGATGAAGTTATAGAAATTTCTGTTGAATTAATAAATAGAGAGGCACAAACTGTAAAATTTAGTTGGCAATGTATTTATCGGGTGGCTTCAAGCCACTCGATAAATACTTTTGCAGAAATTATTACTTTGTTTGGAAATACGCCTTTGCCACCTTACTTAAATCGCAAAGCTCAAGAAACAGACAAGCAGCAATATCAAACCGTTTATGCAAAAAATGAAGGTGCAGTGGCAGCACCAACAGCAGGTTTACATTTTACAGATGAAGTCTTGCAAACCTTGACAGCAGAAGGAATTACAACAGATTTTATTACTTTACACGTAGGTGGTGGCACTTTTCAACCTATAAAAACCGAAAATGCAACTGCACATCAGATGCATGCTGAACAAATTATTGTTTCTCAAAAAAATATTGAAAATCTATTAAAATCAGACAAAATATGTGCTGTTGGCACAACTTCTATGCGGACTCTGGAAAGTTTATATTGGCTTGGCTTAGAAGTTTTTAATGACAATGAAACTGTAAAGCAACAGTTAATTGATGGCAGTTTTTTTATTACGCAATTTCAGCCTTACGAAGCACAAAATAACGAATTTGATAATGATATTACTAATTCATTTTTTTGTCATTCTGAGCTTGCGAAGAATCTGACGTTATTAGGTCAAAACTGCAATAATCCAGATTCTTCGCAAGCTCAGAATGACAAATTACAAAATCATAATTTGCAACTACCTGATAAACAAATAGTTATGAAAAGTCTTTTACAATTCATGCAAAACAATAACATGGAAAATATTAGTGGTGAAACGCAAATTATGATAATTCCATCTTACCAATTTCGTTGTTGTGATGCCTTAATTACCAATTTTCACCAACCCGAAACGACACTAATGTTATTGGTTGCAGCTTTTGTCGGCGAAAATTGGCGTGCAATTTATCAAACTGCCTTAGATAACAATTACCGTTTTTTAAGCTATGGAGATTCGTCTTTGTTGTTTTTGGAAAAGTAAATTGTAAAAACAGATTAAATTATTGGCACTTTTCATTTTTAACCTTAATATAGCATAAAATTATTATTATTAAATGAAAATGAAAATGAAAAAAAACTCTTTAATATTTGGACTTTTATGTTGGGCAATATTGGGAAACATGACCTCAATAATTGCACAAACAACCTCTAAGAAAACAATAGATATTCAGCATTTAGAACCTACTTTTTGGTGGGTTGGCATGAAAAATCCCGAATTGCAACTTCTTGTGCATGGCAAAGATATTGCCAAAACACAAGTAAGTTTGAAATATGAAGGTGTGCGAATTAAAGAAAAAATTAGTGTTGAAAATCCTAATTATTTGTTTATTACTTTGGTGATTAGTGCAGATGCAAAGGCTGGAATTGTGCCAATTACGTTTGTAGATGGCAAAAATAGCTATACACATAATTACGAACTCAAAAATAAATCTACTGCCAAAAATCGTATTCAAGGCTTTTCAAATGCGGATATGATGTATTTAATTATGCCTGATAGGTTTGCAAATGGTGATGATAGCAATAATATTATTGCAGGAATGCCCGATAAATTTGACCGTACAAATGGCGATGCTCGTCATGGAGGAGATTTAAAAGGTATTGCAGACAAATTAGATTATATATCAGAATTAGGAATTACAGCACTTTGGATAAATCCTGTATTAGAAAATAATATGCCTGCTTATTCTTATCATGGTTATGCAATGACAGATTTATATAATGTAGATAGACGTTTTGGTGGTAATTCTGCCTATTTAGATTTGATAGACAAAGCTCATGCCAAAGGAATTAAAGTTATTAAAGATATGGTTCTCAATCATTTTGGCATTGAACATTGGTTTATTAAAGATATGCCCATGTCAGATTGGGTAAATCAGCACAAAAATTTTACCAAAACAAATTACCGTTTAGCAACAATTTCTGACCCTTATGCCTCTGAAAATGATAAAAATTTAATGGCTGATGGTTGGTTTGATAATCACATGGCAGACATGAACCAACGCAATAAATTTTTAGGCACTTATTTAATTCAAAATGCTATTTGGTGGATAGAATACTCAGGAATTGACGGAATTCGTATGGATACTTATCCATATTCCGATAAAACTTACCTTGCACAATGGTCAAAGGCAATTATGGACGAATATCCACAGTTTAATATCGTGGGTGAAGTTTGGGAACAAGCCTCGTCTGCTATTGGTGGTTATTGGCAAAAAGGTGGCAAAAATTGGGATAATTATGAAACAACTTTGCCTGCTATCACAGATTTTCCTATGCAGGTAGCTCTTGCAAAAGCTACAAGAGAAACAACAGGTTGGGATACAGGCTTATCGGCTATGTATTATGTTTTGGCGGAAGATTTTGTTTATCCAAAGCCTTTTGACAATCTTATTTTTCTTGATAATCACGACCTTACTCGTTACCTTACAGCTGTAGGCGAAGATGTGCGTAAATTGAAAATGGGCGTGGCTTTATTGGCAACGATGCGAGGAGTTCCACAATTTTATTATGGTACAGAATTAGCTCTTAGCGGTGCAGGAACTCCACATTGGACAGTTCGTCAAGATATGTTGGGTGGTTGGAAAGAGGACAAACAGAATTATTTTACTAAGGAAGGTCGTGATGCCAAACAAAATGATATGTTTGATTATACAAAAAAGATTTTCAATTTCCGCAAAGAACATAAGGCTTTGTACAACGGAAAATTAACCCATTTTATTCCTGATAATGATGTGTATGTGTATTTTAGACATAATGACGCAGAAACGGTAATGATAATGACAAATAATCACGCAAAAGATGACCGAGAAGTGGCTATGAAAAGGTTTGAGGAATTTACTAAGAAATTCACAAAAGCTACCAATATTGTTTCTGGTGAAGTGATTACAGATTTGAAAAAAATTAAAATTCCTGCCATGACGACATGGATTTTTCAAATGCAATAATAGAATTCTTGCAAAATTTTGAGATGTCAATGTATCAAAATAAAAGTGAATAGAATTTAGTAATTTCTTACTAAATTCTATTCACTTTTGCTATTTTTGCACAATGAAAACAGTTTTACACACAAATTGCCCCGTTTGTAAATCTACAAACCTTAAATCATTGCTAAGTTGCAAAGATTATACAGTTTCGGGGGAAATTTTTTTTATAGAAGTTTGTCAAAATTGCCAAACAGCTATCACACAAAATATGCCTGATATAACAGAAATAGGTCGTTATTATCAGTCTGAAAATTATATTTCGCATAGCAATACCAAAAAAGGTTTTGTAAATAGCATTTATCATGTTGTGAGGTCTTATATGCTTGGCAAAAAGCAACAGCTTGTAGAAACAGTTACACATAAAAAGAACGGAACAGTTCTCGATATTGGTTGTGGAACAGGTTATTTTTTGGATACTTTGCAACAAGCAGGTTGGACAACACAAGGGATTGAGGCAGATGACAAAGCAAGACAATTTGCAAGCACACAATTTAAGTTGCAAGTTTTTGCACCTGAAAAACTTAGCACTTTGTCCGCAGAAAGTTTTGATGTCGTAACTTTATGGCACGTTTTAGAGCATATTCACGATTTAGAACTTTATATGAATGAAATTTATAGGGTTTTGAAACCTGATGGAATTTTAATTATTGCAGTACCAAATTATGATTCTTATGATGCAAAACATTATAAAGAACTTTGGGCAGCTTGGGATGTACCTCGACATTTATGGCACTTTACGCCAAAATCTCTTAGTTTTTTAGCAGAAAGGTTTAAATTTCAGTTGCAAAACCATTATTTAATGCCTTTTGACTCGTTTTATGTATCGTTATTGAGTGAAAAATATAAGAAAAACCCTTTGGCTTTGGTGGCTGGTTTTTGGCATGGTTTTTTATCTTTATTGAAGGCTTGGAAAAATGTAAAGCATGCAAGTTCAGTGATTTATGTGATGAAAAAGTAGGTTTGGAGGTGGTTTTATTCATTACATTTCCTATTTTATTAGAAATAAACCTTATTACTTAAAATCCATAAAAATAAACAAATTTTAAATAAAAATAACATGGTAACTATTCCACAAGCAAATTATGTAATAAATAATCAAGGACAAAAAATGTTTGTTCAGTTAAGTTTAGAAGATTGGGAAAATTTTGTCAATGAATTTAAACGTATGGAAAATATGCTTTTTTTGAAAGATAAACTTAAAAATGCTTTTATAGAAATACGCCAAATTCAACAAGGTAAAAAACAAGGCACAACTTTAAACGACTTTTTGAATGAACTGTAAAATTATTGTTATTGATGACTTTAAACGAGATGCTAAAAAGTTGTTAAAAAAATACGTTTCTCTAAAAGATGAATTAGTAGCACTACAAAAACAACTTTTGGAAAACCCTCGTATGGGAATACTTATTCACGAAAATATCTACAAAATTCGTTTGGCTGTCAAAAGCAAGGGAAAGGGTAAAAGTGGTGGAATGAGGGTAATTACCTATGTGATTGAAGTGGAAATTCAAATTGAAGAAATAAGAGAACAAGATATTACAATTTTTTTACTAACAATTTATGATAAATCAGAAATGGAAAATATAACAGATAATGATTTACTAAATCTTATCAATGAAATAAATACCGAACTTAATAACGACAATAAAGAAATAAAATAATGTAAGTTGCGTAGTATGTACCGCACCCTTTAGGGTGCAAGGTTTTTGATAAATTTGCAGGGCAAATTTATCAAAAACCTTTAAAATGGAATTAATTTAACGATTTAATT
>JAYTNF010000021.1:0-3729 GCA_043748455.1 Cytophagales bacterium | reverse complement strand
AAAGCTACCTTTTCGTTCTCTTACATCTTGTGGCACTAATAAATCTCTACGTTCTACAATATAATCCCAATATTGTTCTTTTGGAGGTCTTTCATATTTGTTCCAAAACTGTAAATGTGCTTTTTGTTTGTCATTAAAAAAAGTTTTTCTACTTTGAAACATTCCCATTTCATCAAGTATTTTGTCTAATTCATAATAATCTTTTTTTAACAAAACATACAGTTTATCTTTCAAAGTTTCATTTTCAGAGGATAATAAATCAGCTAAATAAAAATCTCCATCAATAATATTATTTTTCTTAGCAATATCCCAATTTAGTACAATCGTAGGTTTTACAGTTGTTAGCCATTTGGTATAAATAGTAATGAAATTATTTTTGTCAATGCGTATTTTAGAAGTGGTAGATTTTCCCGAAACAAAATTCGTTTTAATAAATTCCGCAATTTCTGCATCATCATTGCCAAAAAAGAACAATAAAGAATTGCTATCAATAACGGTTTTTACTTTCTCAAAAACTTGTTTAAATTCCTTAGTTTCATAATTTGATGGCGTAACATTCCAATTAAAATCATTTTGGTAAAATATTTCTTGAATGTCATTATAAGGAATAAAAGCAATTTTTTCGCCATCAAAAGCACCCAAATACGCAGGAGGAAGCACTTTATCAAAAGTCCGAGCCTTGCCAATCGTCAAAATTAATTGAACAATAGATTTATAAATATCGGCTTTGCCTTTTTTGGCTTCTGCCCACAAAAGACTTTCAATTTCGCCAAATTGTTTTGGTGCTGTTACGCAAAAATCAATGTTGCCAATGATAGTTTTATAATCAAAATCTGCAAAATAAACTTCGCCAATGCGGTTTTTTAATTCTTCTTCTCTGATATTTTCGTATAACATTGCTAATAAAATTTTTAATAATAGAGTTATATTTTAATTTATTTGTCATTCTGGCGAGTCTGCCACCAGCAAAGCGGAAAAACTGAATTAGATTCTTCGCTTTGCTGATGAAAGCCCTGCTCAAAATGACAAATAAAACTTTAGTCTTGTTTATTATCCTCCACTAAATATACATCTAACAAACCATCAGGCAGATTTACAGAAATTTGTTTATTTTCTTTGTCAATTTTAGTAACAATGTGGTCAATAATTGGAATTAATATTTCCTTATTTTGATAATTTAATGCCAACACATTTTGTGCTGGTAAGCTATGGACATTGCTTACTTTTCCTAATTCACCTACAACTTCATCTGTTACCACAAATCCAATGAGTTCGTGCATATAATACTCATCATCTTCAAGTTCATCGAGTTCATCTTCGGGCAAAAATAACATTGCATTTTTGAGCTTGATAGCTGTATCAAAATTATCAACGCCTTCAAATTTTACAATAACTAAATTTGGTCTTACTTTGATACTTTCAATAAAATAAGGCACCAATTCACCTTTTATATCCACAAAAACAGATTCTAATTCCTCATAATCTTCTGGATAATCCACATCAAGTAAAATTTGCACTTCGCCTTTGAGTGCATGAGGTTTGATAATTCTACCTAATTCGTAACATTCATCTTTTGTCATAATATTTTTATAAATTACATTAATTTTGAGTTTAATAATAAAATTCACTTTTGTTTTGTCATTCTGAACAAAGCGAAGAATGACAAATATTTTTGATAGAAATCTATTTTTAAAAACGACTTCTTTTGACATTTGCTCCATAATTATTCAAAACTTTGTGGGTGTCATCAGCAGCTTGTTTCATTTTATCCCAATGTGTTTTTTGCAAAAACTGTATTTCAGGTGCTAACAATTTTTGAAGATGTAAAGAATCTTTTAATAAAGCTGTTTCGGCAGGAAAGATAAAAAAGCCTTTGCTTTTGTCCATCACACCTTTAAAAACCCAAGTTGGTACGTAGGCTAACTCCTTGATTTTGAATGTATTATTGCACAAATTTTTAGTAATCACAACTGTAAGCATCACACCTGCATCAGAATAACGCCATTGTTGAGATGAGAAAAAATTACCCAAAGAATAGGCAATAACTCCAGAATCTAAATTACTTATTCCCGCAATGGTTTTCTTTTTCTTAAAATATTCCACAGGTTGCAACACATGAGGATGCTCTCCAAAAATAATATCTGCACCTGCATTTTGCACGAAAGTTGCTATCATTTTTTGGTATTCGCTGGGTTGTTTATATTCATTGCCCCAATGCAAATTCACAACCACCAATTCTGCACCTTTTTGGCGTGCTTTTGCAATGTTTTTACGAATTAAAGCTGTGTCAATGTGATTTACCAAATATTTT
This sequence comes from Cytophagales bacterium, assembly GCA_043748455.1. Lineage (GTDB taxonomy): Bacteria > Bacteroidota > Bacteroidia > Cytophagales > Thermoflexibacteraceae > JAAFKA01. Next base: position 1,418 of record JAYTNF010000021.1, on the reverse strand, counting down.
TTTGATTCTGAAACAGGAATATTTGAAAATTGCGTATAGCCAAGAAATGCTATTTTCACGCCTTTTACAGGCACAATACGTATAGAATCTCGGTCAATGGTATCTCTGTGTGTACCAACTGCAATTAATTTACGTTTTTCAAGTTCACTTAAAGTCCTTAAAACTCCTTTTTCATTTCTGTCATAAGAATGGTTATTGGAGGTAAAAAGTAAATCAAAACCTACTTCTTTCAAAGCATCTGCATAATCACTTGGTGTGTTGAAGGCAGGATAACCCGAAAAATCCTTTGTATCAGCTGCCAAAACTGTTTCTAAATTTCCAATAGTAATATCAGCCTTTGACAAATAATTTTTCACGCCTCCATATACAGGCGTAAAATTATATGTACCATCAGCTTTTTTTGCAAACTGATATTGCGAAGAATGACACATTAAATCACCAACGGCAGTAATACTAAAAGTTATGGTAGAATCTTGACAATCTCTTTTAATTGTATTTTGATTACCAAGAGCTTGATTATCAATAGTTTCGGTAATAAATAGACTTTTAATGAAAGAATAAAATAGAATGAAATACATGATTAAGTTTTTAGTTGTGAGTTTTTAGTCGTTAGTTTTTACGATTGTCAAGGTGCGAAAAGCACCATTGCCAACGTAAAAAATTTATTTTGTAACTAATGAAATAATATCTTTCTCTGCACCTTGCTCCGTCCATTCCACAAGCACCCGTTGCGTTAAAACGGTATCAACTGCCTTGCCAACATAATTAGGCTGAATTGGTAAATCTCGACTATAAATTCTATCAACCAGCACAAGTAATTCTACTTCTTTTGGTCTGCCAAACTCTGCAAGTGCTGATAATGCTGCTCGAATAGTTCTGCCTGTATAAAGCACATCATCAACCAAAATTACGCTTTTCCCCTCAATAACAAAAGGCATGTAAGTTGCATTAGCTTTGGTATCTATTTCACGCCTGCGAAAATCATCACGATAAAAAGTAGTATCTAATTCGCCTAATGGAATTTTTATACCTTGCAATTCATATAGTTTTTTGCAAATTCGAGAAGCAAAAAACCTTCCTCTTGGCTGCATACCAACCATAACTGAATTATGAAAATCAAGATGATTTTCAATGAGTTGCTGACACAAACGACTGATAGTAAGGTCTAATAATTTTCCAGAAAGTAATATAAATTTTTCCATATAATAATAATTTATGAAAATTGGAAAGTAAACTTAGTCATTTAAGCTACAAAAATTAGTAATATGTAATAATATTTATTTTTAGCCTTGTAATTTCTTTACATAATGCAAGTTGCATAGTATGTACCGCACCCTTTAGGGTGCAAGGTTTTTGATAAATTTGCAGGGCAAATTTATCAAAAACCTTTAAAATGGAATTAATTTAACGATTTAATT
>JAYTNF010000020.1:0-2627 GCA_043748455.1 Cytophagales bacterium | reverse complement strand
GTAAATTTTATTGTTCGGGCTGTTGATGATATTCTAAAAACGGAATTTGATTTGCCACAAGGTTTAGCCGATAATAGCAAAATAGCCCCTCAGCCCCCCAAATGGGGAAGTATTGAGTCAAAAACTCCCCCTTCGGGGCTTGGGGGGCTTGGGCTTCACAAAGTTCAAATTCTTGACCCTGCAACAGGAACAGGAACTTTTTTAGCGGAAGTCGTGAAACACATTCATAAAAAATTTGTAGGACAACAAGGAATTTGGACTAATTATGTAGAAAATCACTTGTTACCACGCCTTAATGGTTTTGAGTTGTTAATGGCAAGCTATGCAATGGCACATTTGCAATTAGATTTATTATTGACTGATACAGGTTACAAAACCAATAACAATCAACGATTAAGGGTATATCTTACTAATAGTTTGGAGGAAAGCCACCCTGACACAAGCACTTTATTTGCAAATTGGTTGAGTACAGAAGCTAACGAAGCTAATTATATTAAACGTGATACGTCTGTAATGTGTGTGATTGGAAATCCACCTTATGCAGTCAGTAGCAGCAATAAAGGAGAATGGATACAAAATTTAATTGCAGACTACAAAAAGAATTTGAATGAACGGAAAATAAATCTTGATGACGATTACATAAAATTTATTCGTTTTGGGCAACATTTTATAGATAAAAATGGCAGTGGAATTTTAGCCTATATTTCAAATAATAGTTTTATTGACGGCATTACACACCGCCAAATGCGTAAACATTTGTTGGAAAGTTTTGATAAAATCTATATTTTAGACTTGCATGGAAATGCTAAGAAAAAAGAAGTTAGTCATGATGGTTCACCCGACCAAAATGTTTTTGACATTATGCAAGGCGTAAGTATCAATATTTTTGTGAAAACAGGCAAAAAAAAGAAAGGCGAATTAGGACAAGTTTTTCATTCTGATTTGCAAGGCAAAAGAGAGTTTAAATTTGAAACCTTACATAGCCAAAGTATCCAAACTGTTCGATGGGAAAATTTGGCTTACACATCACCCAATTACTTTTTTGTTCCAAAAAACTTTGATGAAATTAAAAATTATGAAATGGGTTTTAAGGTGAATGAATTGTTTAATAAAAATATTTCGGGAGTAGAAACCAAAGTTGATAACATATCAGTTGATTACGACAGTACAAACTTAAAAAATAGAGTTTATGATATTTTACATAATAAGTTAAGTTTTAATGCTATCAGGCAAAAATATGGATTGAGTGAAAAAACTACTTGGGAATACAAAGTAGAAAAAAATTTGATTTTTGATGAGAAAAAAATACTAAGTTATAGCTATCGTCCTTTTGATAATAGATATATTTATTATGATAATCATTTTCTGTCAAGAAGTCGAATGGAAATAATGGGGAATTTACTATTTGATAATATTGCCTTAATTCTACCTCGATTATGTAAAGGTTTAGGTGGTTTTCAACACGGTTTAGTTTCTAAATATCTTGTAGATAGGGCTTTGGGAGATGCTTTTTCTGGTGCAGGTACAAATGTTTTTCCACTTTATATATATCCCGCAAATAAGGATAATGAACAAGAATTATTAGAAAATCGTAATAGTTTAGAATTGCGTTTGGAGGAATCTCAAATAATTTTTGAAAATTTTGAAAAAGGTTTTCTTAAAGTAAAAAAAATGTATGAGGCTTTGCCAAAGCCAGATTCTGAAACAAAAAAATATTTTAAATCCCAAGAAGTTTTTAGAAATAAATTGAAAGCAAATGTTGAATTATTTAAAAAACAATTATCTGCAACAACAACTCAAAATTTATTTGAGGAGGGAAAACGCAAACCAAATCTAAACAAAGAAATAGTAGCCCAAATTGCGGAAAAATTAGGTTTAACTTTTAGCAATGAAAAAAGCCCCCTAAGCGAAATGTCGCACCACCCCGAAGGGGGAATAATAACGTCAAAAACTCCCCCTTCGGGGGCTAGGGGGCTTTTTCCCATTGACATTTTAGATTACATTTATGCAGTCTTACATTCGCCAACTTATAGAGAAAAATACAAGGAGTTTTTGAAAATAGATTTCCCAAGAGTTCCCTATCCAAAAGATGTTACAACTTTTTGGAATTTGGTAAAATTAGGCGGACAAATTAGGCAAATCCATTTATTAGAAAGTCCAATTTTAGAAAATTCTATTATTAGCTATCCTATAAATGGCACAAATCAAGTAGAGAAAGTAAAATATTTTGAAGGAAAAGTTTATATTAATGACACGCAACATTTTGACAATGTGCCTGAAATAGCATGGAATTTCTACATTGGTGGTTATCAACCTGCCCAAAAATGGCTGAAAGATAGAAAAGACCGTAGCCTTGAATTTGATGATATTTTGCACTATCAAAAAATTATTATGGCTTTAACTGAAACGGATAGATTGATGAAAGAAATTGATAGAATAGAAATTTAATTTCTCCTCATTTTTTTTCTATGTTCCTATGTTTCTATGTGGTTATTTTTTAGTCATCACCTCTTTTTTGTTACCTTTACTTCCGATAAGTTTTAGTTATCGGAATGGAAAAACTGCTGAAAATGAGGTGAAAACTAAAAAAATAACCACGAAGGCACTAAGGACACTAAGAAAAAAAA
>JAYTNF010000019.1:0-5397 GCA_043748455.1 Cytophagales bacterium | reverse complement strand
TACGTCCTCTGTGTAATCCTGTTTCTTTTTTTTCATTTGATTTACTCATAATAATAAATGATATTTTTGGAGAGGTTTAATAGCACAAATGTAGTTATTTTTTTCATTGTAATAAAACAATTAATTACTTAATTTTCTATCCTCCAAAAACTATTTCCTCTTTCCCAAAGGTAAAGAAACCTCCTGCCAAAATAACCTATTTTCCTTTCTTTTCTGTCATTTTGTCGCTAAATTGCAATTTGTATAAAAATTGTAATTATGTAGTTTAGTTTGTGCAAAAATCATTGTTTTTAAAATTAAGCTATTCATATAACTACTAATTCATAACTCATAATTATTATGGTACAAGAAAAAGGAAACATCTCTATCCACACAGAGAATATTTTTCCAATTATTAAGAAATTTTTATATTCTGACCACGAAATATTTTTGCGTGAGTTGGTTGCAAATGCCATTGATGCTACGCAAAAGCTAAAAGCATTAGCTGCAAGAGGCGAATTTAATGGCGAAATTGGCGAAACAAAAATCAAAATTTCGATAGACAAAGAAGCCAAAACTTTGACTATTTCTGATAGGGGAATTGGTATGACTGCCGAAGAACTCAAAAAATATATTAATCAAGTAGCTTTTTCGGGGGCAAGTGAGTTTTTGGACAAATATAAAGATGTGCAAGAATCTCAACAAATGATAGGACATTTTGGCTTAGGTTTCTACTCGGCTTTTATGGTGTCAGACAATGTGAAAATTTATACACAGTCTTTCCGCCCAGACACAGAACCTGCTTTGTGGGTGTGTGATGGAAGTACAGAATTTGAGATTTTGCCAACTGTAAAAGAAGGTAGAGGTTCGGATATTGTTTTGCATTTGGCTGCGGACTCTGAGGAGTTTTTGGAAGAAAGCCGTATTCAAGGAATTTTGAATAAATATTGTCGTTTCTTGCCTTATGAAATTGAATTTCAAGGCAAAGTTATCAATGAAACAAGACCAATTTGGACAAAAGCACCGTCTGAATTGACAAACGAAGATTATATTAAGTTTTACAAAGAAATGTACCCAACGGCAGAAGACCCTTTGTTTTGGATACATTTGAACGTAGATTATCCGTTTACTTTGACAGGTATTTTGTATTTCCCGAAAGTAAAACAGGATTTTGTGTTTCAAAAAAACCGCATTCAGTTATATTCTCGCCAAGTTTTCATTACAGACGAAGTGAAAGACGTTGTGCCTGAATTTTTGACTTTATTGCACGGTATCATTGATTCGCCAGATATTCCGTTAAATGTTTCTCGTAGTTATTTGCAAGCTGATGGCAATGTGAAAAAAATTAATTCACACATTACCAAAAAAGTTGCCGATAAATTAAACGAATTGTTTAACACAGACCGCAAAGTGTATGAAGAAAAATGGGAAAGTATCGGTTTGTTTGTGAAATATGGTATGATGACAGACGACAAATTCTATGACAGAGCTACAAGTTTTGCATTGTTGAAAAACATTAAAGGTGAACATTTTACGTTTGAAGAATACAAACACAAAGTTTCATTAGACCAAACGGACAAGAACAACAAACTTGTTTATTTATACACAACAGATTTAGAAAAACAAGATGCTTATATTCAGTCGGCTAACAAACGTAGTTATGATGTTTTGCGTTTTGACGGTGTGATGATAGACAGTCATTTTACATCTGTTTTGGAACGTAAATTGGAAAATACGCTGATGCGTCGTGTAGATTCTGATACAATAGACAATATTATTGATAAAGGCGAAGTGAAAGAGGTTGTTTTATCGCAAGAAGAACAAGACAGTTTGACAAATTTATTTAAGAAAATTTCGGGAAAAGAGAGCATAAAAGTTCAGTCTTTGCCTGCTGATGAAATGCCTGTAATTATTTCTTTGCCAGAATTTATGCGAAGAATGAAGGAAATGGCGGTAACGCAAGGTATGGATTATATGAAAGATTTACCTGCATTTTTGGAGGTTTCTATCAATGCAAACCACCAACTTATCCACAAATTGTTGAAAGAAGCAGACGAGGTTCGCAAAGAACAATTAGCATTGCAAGCCTACGATTTGGCTTTGTTGTCGCAAAATATGCTCGGCGGTGCAGCTTTGACAAGGTTTATTAACAGAAGTGTGGAGTTTGCAGGGTAATTTTATTAGAATAATGTAACAAATAAAGATGTAATCTTTTGAAAAGATTACATCTTTATTTGTTCTTTATTCTAGCAAATTCTTTTAGTTTTTTGATTTATAAAAAAAGTATTTTTTCGTAGAAAAGCTATTGCAGATTAAAATATGCTTTTATCCACACTTTGTCTTACATCAAAAAAGTCAAGTAAAATAATATTAGGCTCTGAAACTTTATAAAATAAAGCTATTTGTTTGCTTATCAACAATTTACGAACAGTTTTTTCTTTTTCTGAGACAATTCCAATAAAAGGTTGTGTTTCGAGCAGGCTAATTTTATGTAAAACTGTTTCTACAAATTTTTCTGCTACTGCATCAGACCAATTTATTTTTAGATAACTAATAATCTGTTGTAAATCTTCCTTTGCATTTTCTGTCCAAACTATTGTATAAGCCATTGTTGAATTTCTTGTTTTACGTTTTCGTGTGTGTGTAAGTTTGTGGGATTTTCACTTTGTTGCAAAGACTGTTGTAATCTTTGTTGTTGTGGCACAGTCAAATCATCAAGTATATCCATTTCTTGCTCACGTTGAAAACTACTAACCAATTTATACAGAGTTTCTAAAACTTGTATATCATTTAGGTTATCTATCAACTGGTGGAAATTATTTTTGAGTACAACAAGGTCTGTTTGCATAAATTTAAAGCTATTGTTTACACAAATTTACAATTTTATTTTTCTTTATTTCGTTTTCTCTCTCAAAAAACTGTTAATTTCTTTTTATTTCTGCTGATATAAAGCTAATTTTTAGCTATACTTATTCTTTTTAGGATTTTTACGATTATCAAAAAAAGCTAAAATTACAAGAGTATTTTCTCTAACACGATAAAACATAGAATTATGCTTTGTAATGGTGGTTTTTCTAATAGTTTTGTCTTTGTTAGAAGCAATGCAACTTTCGGGATTTTCTTTGATTTGTTCGAGTTTTTTCTCTGTATTCGCCACAAAGTTTTTGGCTATCTTCAACGACCATTGTTTTTCTAAATAGTTGGCAATATCTTGAAAAGTTTTGAAGGCTGTTTTTGTCCAAATTATCTTTCTTTCCATTGTTCAAAATAATTTGTAATGGTTTGTTGAGGAATAAGATTTTCTTCATTTTCACCTTCCTTTATAGCATATTGCAATATTTCCTGTTCTTCGTCTGATAAGTCATCAAGAATATCAATTTTTTCAATAATAGGTTCAATAACAATGCCTTCTACTCCTTTTAGCATCTCTAAAATTAGTTTGGCAATGATTTCGTTTTGTGTGGAAATTTGAAAATTATAGGTCATTTTCTTATCGTTTTAATTGCTACAATATTTGCTATAAAGTTACAAATTATTTCGTTTTCTCTTTTAAAAAACTGTTGATTTCTTTTAGGTTTTCGATTTTGGTTTGTAGAGAAGTGATTTTTTCTTTTAAAAAACTGTTTTCTTGTTGGGATTTTTCTAAGGCGTGAGCGAGGTCTTTGTCGGAATTATACATACTTAAATTATTATTATCTCCGCTTAAATCTCCTTTACTTGTACCATTTTGCTTGCATCAAAATCTAATAATTTAGGTAAACTCACTTCCAAAACATCTGCAATTTGTAATAATCTTGAAATATTAGCATCTGTAATATCTCTTTCTATGTTGCCATAAGATTTGGGTGCAATATTTAATAACTCTGCCATTTTCTCCTGCGAAAATCCTTTTAGTAACCTAAAATGTTTGATTTTATTGCCTGTTGTCATTGCTATAAGAAGTCTAAGGTGTTGAAAATGAGTTATTAAGGTATTGACAAAGGTAATTATTTTAAGGAAATTGCAATAAGAAAATCTATAAATATTTTCTTTGCGGAAACCGAAAAGCAAAATAGAGTAGGTAAAGAATAAAACTCTTTCAAAATGAAAAAGATATTAATTGTTGCAGTTATTGGGGTTTGTACCACTTTGACAGCTTTTACAATGCTCACAAAACAAGAAACAACGAATGTTGTAAATGAAGAAGCAAATTGCAAATATGGGCAATGTCAAAAAGTAAGAGCTGATTACACACAATGCAAGAGTTGTGCACAACAATATAGTAGTTATTGTTGGTCGCATAAGCAATAAATACATTTCCCTTTTTATGTGCCTAATTATAGTGCAAACACAAAAAGTGAACTTGTTTATTTGTCAGAACAGGAACTATACATTTTAGAAACTTACAAGTTTGCGAATGATTACCTACAAAAAACAGCCGATTTGTTCGTTTTTCAATGTTATACAGGCTTTGCATATTGTGATTTGGTAAGTTTTGACATCAGACTAAATACAAGAGTAGAGAACAACGGCACAATTTGGATTTATAAGCAAAGACAAAAAAACGGTGAAACTGCACGTTTACCCCTATTTCCAAAGGCTTTTTACATTTTGGAAAAATACCAAAATATGCTACCTATTTTGAGTAATCAAAACTACAATGCAAATCTTAAAGAAATTGCCTTGTTATTGAATATTACTAAGAAATTGACTACTCACGTTGCACGCAAAACCGCAGGCTTTGTGTGGTTAAATACAGGGCTTGACTATGAAACCGTAGCAGCTATGTTAGGACATTCTAATATTCGTATTACGCAATCTACCTACGCAAAAGTGCTTACAAATCGTATTGAAAAGAAATTGCAAGAGGTTAATTTAGCTTTGTTTATTGGTAAAAATGAATATGATAAACTTTTAACAGCCTAAAACCACCAGCTTTTAATTAGATACTTTTATGAAAAAAAATGAAAATATAGGTTTGTTAAACCTTGTTGCAAGCCAAAGAAAAAAGATTTTTAGCCTTGTATCAGCCAGTGAAGACACGCAAAAATTAATAAAAAAGCTAAATACTGAAAATATAAATAAAACATAATAAGAAATTTTATTTTTAATAAAATAATAAATATGTTTGCATAAAATTGATACTAATTGATACTTTTATGCACAAAGAATATACAAATCAAGAATTACTAACCGTAAAAGAGGCATCAGAATTGTTAAAAGTTTCTGAAATTTCTATTAAAAGGTACATCTCAAAAGGCTCTATTCCATCTGTAAAAATAGGTGGAGCAAGACGTATCGTAAAAAATGAAGTGTGGGAAAATTTTGTCGAATATAATGACAGTCAAGAGGAATTACCTGAAATAACAAATGGCGTACAATTTTATTGGTCGCAAAAAAGCCCTGCAATAGCTCAACAGATTTATGCCGAAAATTGCA
>JAYTNF010000018.1:0-11209 GCA_043748455.1 Cytophagales bacterium | reverse complement strand
GTTTGCGTAGGCAAGTTGTTCTATGTTACCTATCTTTTGAGATATTTGTGCAGTTTCTATAAATTTTTTTAAGGCATCTTCATAATTACCTTTGTTACGATAAGAAACTCCTAAAATATTAAGTAGCTTAGGTTGTAATCTCTGATAATTATTTTTTTTAGCTTCTTCCAATCCTTCCACAGCATATTTTATAGATTTATCAACATCAGAGTTTCTAAACTGCCACGCCAATTCAGTTAAAGTCAATATTTTAACTGAATCAGTTTGGGTTGCTAATAAATTAACAAGGCTATCTGTATTAAAAACCTGCCCACTAACTTGATTAGAAATAAACCAAAATATAAAAAGTAGCTTTTTCAATGATGCAACAGTTTTTTAATTATTTGGCTTGCTATTATTCAATTACTTTTGGCACTCTAAAATAGTCTGAATCTTTACGTGGTGCATTTTTTAAACCTCTTTCATGACTTAATGGTTCTTTGGCAATATCTTCACGTAAAGTATTGGTTTCCTCTGACATGTGTGTGAGTGGCATAACTTGGGTTGTATCAACCTCATTAAGTTGTTCTACCCAATCCAAAATACTATTCATGCTATGAAGCATTTTTTGTTCATCTTGCTCATTAAAATCCAAACGTGAAAGATGAGCTATTTTGTGTAGTAATTCTTTATCTATTTTCATAATTTTTTTGTATGACTGCTAAGCGATGCAAATGTGCAGTATTATTGTGGAATTTGCAAATACTTTTTATTTTGCTAAAATAAATCACAGATATTTTTTTTATTCAAAAATAAACTATATAATTGCAAATAATTCTTCAAAAGAGTTCAAATATTGTCAAAATCGTTGTATCACATCTTAGGTTCTGTAATTGTAGCAAATCAATTTTATCAATTTTAATTTCTGCAATGTATTCTTACAAATTTATATTCTTACATTTGTATCAACCAAACATATAATTTTTATAACATTATTTACAACCTTATTGAGTAGGTTTTGAAATCTTAGGGAATTACCAACATAACAAATCAATATTCACATCAGGTTGCATAAAACAACCTAAACAAACCTCATTGAAAACTGTATGTACACCATCGAAGAGCTTAATATTAGACTTATATCTGAACTCAAAGCCATTGCTGACGATTTAGGAGTAACAGGTACTGCTGCCTTGTCTAAAAAAGAACTTATCTACAAAATATTAGACCAGCAAGCTATTTTGCCAGAGTCAAAACTTCCGAAAAAAACGGTGTTGAGTACACCCAAAACGCAAGTTGAAGAACCTAAAATACAACTAAAAGAGGTAAAGGAACACAAAGAAAAACCAAAAGAACCATTGAAAGACCATAAAAATGAATTAAAAAACGAACTCAAAGATAATTCTCAAGATAAAAAACGTACACGAATTAAACGTGAAAATGTAAAAGAATCAGGTGAAGAATTAACTCCCTTTGATAATTTTCCAGACGAACAAGTTGCTTTTAATGACAGTGAAGTTGAAACTCCAATTTTATCTACCACTGAAGTAGCTGCAACAGAAGAAAATAATTTTTTTAGTGAAACCATAGAAACAGTAACATCAACTATAAAAGAGCAACCTATTATAGCACAAGATACAAATAACCCTAAAAATCAACATAATAACCAATATCAAAATCAATATAATCAACGTAATCCACAAGTAAATCAAAATACAAGTCAAAACGCAAACCAAAATACAAGTCAAAATACAAGTCAAAACCCTAATCAAAAAAGGCAACACAGCCAACGTGAATTTGATGGAGTCATTGTCAATGAAGGAGTGTTAGAAATTATGGCTGATGGTTATGGTTTTTTACGTTCTCCAGATTACAATTATTTGGCAAGTCCTGATGACATTTATGTTTCACCTTCGCAGATAAAATTGTTTGGTTTAAAAACAGGTGATACAGTACGTGGGCAGATTCGTCCACCAAAAGAAGGAGAAAAATATTTTGCTTTATTGCGTGTAGAAACTGTAAATGGTAAAACAACTGATGAAATTAGAGATAGAGTTCCTTTTGAATATCTCACCCCTTTGTTTCCTGAAGAAAAACTAAGATTGACATGGAGACCAAGTGAATATTCTACAAGGATTTTAGATTTATTTGCACCTATTGGAAAAGGGCAACGTGGCATGATAGTAGCACAACCTAAAACAGGTAAAACTACTTTATTAAAAGAAATTGCTAATGCTATTGCACATAACCACCCTGAGGTTTATTTAATTGTATTATTGATAGATGAAAGACCAGAGGAAGTTACAGACATGGCTCGAAGTGTAAAGGCAGAGGTTGTGGCTTCTACTTTTGATGAACAAGCTGAAAAACACGTAAAAGTTGCAACTATTGTATTGGAAAAGGCAAAAAGATTGGTAGAATGTGGTCATGATGTCGTAATTTTATTAGATTCTATTACCCGTTTAGCACGTGCTTATAACACTGTTATTCCTTCGTCAGGCAAAATTTTATCGGGTGGTGTTGATGCAAATGCGTTGCATAAACCAAAAAGATTTTTTGGTGCAGCCCGAAATGTAGAAAATGGAGGTTCTTTAACCATTATTGCAACAGCTTTGATAGAAACAGGCTCTAAAATGGACGAGGTAATTTTTGAAGAATTTAAAGGTACAGGTAACATGGAATTGCAACTTGACCGCAAATTGTCAAACAGACGAGTTTATCCTGCTATTGATATTCCTGCTTCAGGCACACGAAAAGAAGATTTATTATTGGACAAAGATGTATTGCAAAAAATATGGATTTTACGCAAATATATGTCTGATATGACCTCTCAAGAAGCAATAGAATTTTTGCTTACGAATATGAAAGGCACAAAAACAAATGACGAGTTTTTAATGGCAATGAAAAATTAATATAATAAAGATTATTAAAATTTGTAGCATAGACTTCAGTCTGTGCTTTAATTTACTGAAAATCAATAAGTTGCTTTTAAATGTAAAATTTATCGCAATAATTTATAGTTATTAAAAAATTACTATATTTAGTAAATCTTAAAGACTTGCTAAATATAGTAATTTTCTATTTTACCTAAAAACATGCTTAAAGAATTAGATATTTCTCTTTTTTTATATTTAAACAATCATTATCACGATAGTATTAGCCCTTTTATGTTATGGGCAACTGGTGATAAATCTTGGATACCCTTTTATATTGTCATTATTTTGTTATTAATATGGAGATTGCGGTTAAAAAGCATTGCATTTTTTGTATTAATTGCAATAACGATTACCGCCGCCGACCAATTTGCCTCAGGTTTTATGAAACCAACCATACAACGGTTGAGACCTTGTTATGAACCAACTTTAATAGGAAAAGTGCACTTAGTTACAGAAAGTTGTGGCGGACAATATGGGTTTATTTCTTCTCATGCGGCAAATACTTTTGCTTTGGCTATGTTATTATCGTTATTGGTCACCAAAACTCGGCAGCCTTATGCAAAAAGCATGAGTATTTTCATTTTTTTGTGGGCTACTTTGGTTAGTTACACACGAATTTATGTAGGTGTTCATTATCCTGCTGATATTCTTTTTGGTGCATTTGCAGGAGTTTGCATTGCATGGATTTTATTTATTGCGATGAAAAAACTTATGAAAAATACTAAATATAACTTATTTATTTAGTAAGTATAAATATTTTGCTAAATTTAAAACATTAGCATCAGTATCAAAATATCAAATTGTTACAAAACTTCAAATTCAACTCTTCTATTTTGTTGTTTATTCTGCTCTGTGTCATTTGGACGAATAGGAAAATTACTGCCCATTCCTTCTGCAATAATTCTATTTTCAGCAATACCTTTATTTATTAAATAATTCATTACAGCTATTGCTCTTAAACGAGAAAGTTGTAAATTACTATGCTCATTACCAATATTGTCAGTATGTCCGCTAATTTTAATACAAAAATTATTGTTTTCTTGCATAATTTTAGCTATTTTTAATAAAAATTCATGAGAGTTTGCTAATAAAGTACTTGTGCTTTTTTGAAAATAGATATTATCCAAAATTACTCTTTTACCTACAACAGATTTGTTAGCTTGCAAAGCTGTTCTTATTTCATCAATACTTAGATAATTTTCAGGTAATTTATTTAATAATTCTTCTGTTTTTATAATTTTTTCTTGTGTGCCAATAACTGTTGTTGTATTTGTAACAATTTGTTCTTTGGTGGCTAATTTTTCCTTAGGTTTCTTTTTCTTTATTTGGGCAATGGTTTGAGGATTTATTTGTCTTTTTAGCTTCATAGTTCCAGGTTCACAATCTTCCTTTGCAGTCCAATTTCCTGATAATTGTTCGTCTTTTTTGTTATATTGCAATGTGTAATTTTTAATACACCAATAAGCATTTTCACGAAGTTTGTGTTCTATAAGTTTATGCTCTTGTATGGTAACGCCATTTTTTTGTGCCTTACCTGTCAAACTGATTACACCATAATCTTTAGCGTCATGAATTTCTATCTTTGACGAACCTATAATATTTCCTTTTGCATCTTGGGAAATTGTAATAGAAAATTTATATTTTTCTGCCAATCCGCCTGCATTTTGTAATAAAACACCTGTCCAAGTACCACTAAAATCATTAGTTTGTGCCAAAGTATGAGCCGAAAAAAATAGATTTAATAAAAACCATGTGAGATATTTCATAAATTATATTAATTTTAATAGGTTGTTTTTACACTTTATCAAAACTTGCATAATTTCCTCTACAAAAAATTAAATCTAAGACACTCAAATTGCTAACAAACTCATTAGCAAAAACTTGAGAATATGGTGTAAATTTAATTGCATTCACATTTTCAGTTTGATTTCGTTTGTCTATAAAAGGCAAATCATAATGTTGTTGATAATTCTCTGTATAATTTATTGTCTTATCAATACTTTGAGAAGCTGCTAATATTTTGAGCAAAGTTTTGATAATATTTTCGTTGAGTTCAAACAAGGTTTCTGTTGGCAAAAACAAGGCTCTTTCTATCATATCAGCATAATATGGAAAAAAAGGAGATTTCCCGTATGCAGATTTAATACTTCGCCAATGTGTCTGTTGCCAATTTTGTCGATTATCTAATTTCACATCTGTAATAAGTTGTTTTTGACCATTTTCTGCACTAAAAACAGGCACAGTCAGCCTTTCAACCTTGTTTGCACCCAAAATATAGCAACGATTGCGATAGGTTTGTTTGGTATAATTTTCGTATTTTTCTAAGCACAAACCCTTGTTTTGTGCCAAGAAAGTAAAAAATTGAACAGAAGGAAAATATTGTGTTTCTATGACTAACATTTGATAGATTTTCTAATAACTAATTTTTCGCCATTGTTTGTGTCCTCACAAACAATTCCACTACATTTCTTGAATATACTAACCAAACCACTCTTGTACAAATGTTCTATAACTTCTTATTTGAGTACACAAACAATAGCAAGAAAACTAAAAACTCAATACTAAAAACTCAATACTAAAAACTATTTTACTCTTTCATTTTCTTCAACGCCAGCCATTCATCTCTCAACCTTGCAGCATCAACAAAATTTAGTTCTTTTGCAGCTTTTTCCATAGATTTTTGGGCTTGGTCTATCAATTTATCAATTTCTTTTGCGGTCATATATTTCACCACAGGCTCGGCAGCCAAACCAAGTTCTTCGGGTTCTACGTAATATTTCTTTGATTTTTGCGAATCAATTATCGAAGTTTGTGCCATAATTGCCTCTTTTGATTTGGTTACAGTTCGAGGTGTAATATTGTTGGCAACATTATATTCGGTTTGCAATTTTCGCCTGCGTTGTGTTTCGTCAATAGCAACTTGCATAGAATGAGTAATTTTATCGGCATACATAATTACTTTGCCTTTGTCATTTCGGGCAGCACGACCAATAGTTTGAATTAGAGAACGGACATTTCGCAAAAAGCCTTCTTTGTCTGCGTCCATAATTGCCACCAAAGAAACTTCGGGCAAATCTAATCCTTCTCGCAACAAATTTACACCAACCAAAACATCTATAACTCCCAAACGCAAATTTCGCAAAATTTCTACCCTATCCATCGTTTTCACTTCCGAGTGAATATAACTTGCCTTGATATTTAACCGTCTTAAATATTTGTCCAATTCCTCTGCCATTCTTTTTGTCAAAGTCGTAATCAAAACCCTATCCCCATTTTTAATAGTTTTGTCAATTTCCTCCAATAAATCATCAATTTGGTTTATCGTTGGGCGGACTTCCAAATTTGGGTCAAGCAAACCTGTTGGGCGTATAATCTGCTCTGTTACAACACCTTGACTGAGTTGCAATTCATAATCGGCAGGTGTTGCACTCACATAAATTGTTTGGTGCATCAATGCCTCAAATTCCTCAAATTTTAACGGTCTGTTATCCAAAGCCGATGGCAAACGAAAGCCATAATCAATTAAAGCCTCTTTTCTTGACCTATCTCCGCCCCACATTGCTCGAATTTGTGGCAATGTTGCATGGCTTTCGTCAATAACCATAATAAAATCATTAGGAAAATAATCTAACAAACAAAAAGGTCGTTGCCCCGCACTTCTGCGGTCAAAATAACGAGAATAATTTTCAATTCCAGAACAAAAACCCATTTCACGTATCATTTCCAAATCAAATTCTGTTCTTTCTTTAATTCTTTCGGCTTCGGTATGGCGGTTTTCACTCTCAAAATATTTCATTTGTGCCACCAAATCGTCTTGAATTTCGTGAATGGCTAATTGCTGCGTTTCTCTTGCGGTTACGAATAAATTGGCAGGAAAAACCGTAATTTGTTCTTCATCAGAGAGTTTTGAGCCACTTTCAGGGTCAATTCTTTGCAATTTCTCTATGTCATCTCCCCAAAAAGTAATTCGATAAGCATAATCTGCATAAGCAGGAAAAATATCTATGGTATCACCTTTTACCCTAAAATTTCCACGTTTAAAAATATCTTCGGTACGACTATACAAAATATCGACAAAATTAAATAACAATTTATTGCGACTAATTTGTTGCCCAACTTGCAATTTAATAATGCTATTTCCAAACTCTTCGGGATTTCCAATACCATAAATACACGAAACTGATGCCACCACAATTACATCACGCCTACCCGACATCAAAGCCGAAGTTGTCCGCAAACGCAGCTTTTCAATTTCCTCATTAATAGACAAATCTTTCTCGATATATGTGCCTGTGGAGGCAATATAGGCTTCGGGCTGGTAATAATCGTAATAGGAAATGTAATATTCTACCAAATTGTCGGGAAAAAATTGTTTCAATTCGCCATATAGCTGTGCTGCCAAAGTTTTGTTATGACTAAACACAAGCGTAGGACGTTGCACCTCTTGAATGACATTAGCAACGGTAAAAGTTTTGCCCGAACCTGTAACGCCAAGCAAAGTTTGGTGTTTTTCACCACGATTTAGCCCATCTACAAGTTGTGCAATGGCTTTGGGTTGGTCGCCTGTTGGCTGATATTCGGAAGAAATTTTGAAAAGCATCGTCTTATTTTTTGCAATATTGCAAAGATACGAAATAGCTTTTTGTTTGGTGATATTTTGGGAAATATTTTGAGAGGGGAGAAGTTATTTTGTTTATACCAGAAACTTAAAATCATTTGTCGTTTTTTAATATGACTTGTATAGCAGTAATGCGTAGCTCCAGCTATGCACACTTTGAAAACGCATATAACTTCCAAGCTAAACTCTAATAAAATTACTTATATTGCAACCCTAAAAATATAAAATTAAATAGTACTATTTCATTTAATTTTATATTTTTATTAAACTCCCTCACTTTTTTACTACTAATCCTTAATGATATTACCAAAAATTACAAAATTACAGGCAAAAACACTTAAAAAATCTACTGCTGCTCTGCCTTTTGGCATTGAGCTTTACAGCACACAAAGGATTTGCACAGGCTTTCATCACCACGTGGCAAACCACAGACGGTAATATTACCATACCAACTTTTAGTGGCGAAACTTACAACTATACCGTAAGCTACCGACAACTTCCATCAGGTATGCCTACTGTACTCACAGGGCAAACTGGCGACTGTAGTATAACAGTAAACAATAACGTAGATTATGAAGTAAGTATTACAGGCACTTTCCCTCGTATTTATTTTTTTGCTAATGATATACAAAGAAATAAAATTAAAAGTATAAACCAGTGGGGAAACATAGCTTGGAAATCAATGGAAAAGGCTTTTTTTGGTTGTACTAACCTTACTTATACTGCTACTGATGCACCTAATTTGGCTAATGTTACCAATATGAGTGGTATGTTTAGACTTTGTTATGTCTTTAATGGTAATATTGGTAATTGGAATACCCAAAATGTTACTAATATGGGTGATATGTTTTATGATGCTGGTAACTTTAATCAACCCATAGGTAATTGGAATACCCAAAATGTTACCAATATGAGTGAGATGTTTATGTTTGCTGATAGCTTTAACCAACCCATAGCTAACTGGAATACTGAAAATGTTACTGATATGAATTTTATGTTTTATAATGCTTCTAGCTTTAACCAACCCATAGCTAACTGGAATACTGAAAAAGTTACTGATATGAGTAATATGTTTGCTGTTACTAACTTTAACCAAAGTTTAGCAAATTGGAATGTAACAAATGTTGTTGATATGACTTCTATGCTCAAGGACTGCGGAATGAATACTGCCAATTATGATGCTACTTTGATAGGCTGGGCTGCTCAAAATGTGAAATCAAACGTACCATTGGGGGCTACGAATAGAAGATATTGTGCGGGAGAGGCTGCTCGTACTACCTTAATTGGCAAAAATTGGACTATTTTGGGAGATGCAAAAAATGCTGCTTGTGCAGTTCCTATACCTTTTATCACCACATGGCAAACCACAGACGGTAATATTACCATACCAACTTTTAGCGGAGAAACTTACAACTATACTGTAAGCTACCGAGAACTTCCATCGGGTATGCCTACTGTACTCACAGGGCAAACAGGAGACTGTAGTATAACAGTAAACAGTAACGTAGATTATGAAGTTAGTATTACAGGCACTTTCCCACATATTTATTTTAATAATGGTGCACAAAAAAATAAAATAAAAGCTATAAACCAGTGGGGAAACATAGCTTGGAAATCAATGAAAAGTGCTTTTGAAGGTTGTGCTGGCATTAATTTTCCTGCCACTAGTAAACCTGACTTGTCTAATGTTACTGATATGAGTCGTATGCTTGCATTTACTTATTTTACAGGATATTATACTCATATAAATCACTGGGATGTTGGAAATATTACTGATATGAGTGGTCTGTTTGAACGTTGTAGCTTACAGGATGCTTCATCAATATCCAACTGGGAAACTCATAAAGTTACTAATATGAGTAGGATGTTTGCTTCTTGTCCGACCTTGTTCAACGATATTTTCTTGTACACAGCAAATGTTACTAATATGAGTGAGATGTTTGCTGGAAGTAGTTTCTATAACAATAATCTTTACTTTGATACCAAAAGTGTTACCAACATGAGTGGGATGTTCTCTTTTTGTACTATGTACAGTAACTTTAATGTTGGTGCAAATATAAGGAACTTTAATACAAGAAATGTTACCAATATGAGTCGGATGTTTAGTTATTGTACGACTTTTAATGAAGATCTTAGCGGTTGGGATACGGGAAATGTTACCGATATGAGTTGGATGTTTGCTAATACTGCTAGCTTTAACGGAGATATAAGCACTTGGAATACTGCAAATGTTACCAATATGAGTTATATGTTTTATAGTAGTCTGGCTTTTACCCAACCCATAGGTAACTGGAATACAGGAAAGGTTACCGATATGAGTGGGATGTTTTACGCGGCTACTAACTTTGACCAGCCTATTGGTACTTGGAATACTGAAAATGTTACCAATATGAGTCGTATGTTTAATGCCAGTGTGTTTAAACAGCCTATTGGCACGTGGAATACTGGAAAAGTTACCAATATGAGTGATATGTTTAGTAACACTCCGTTTAACTATCCTATTGGCAATTGGAATACAGAAAATGTTACTGATATGAGTAATATGTTTGCTGGTAATCAGAACTTTAACCAAGATATAGGTAACTGGAATACTGAAAAAGTTACCAATATGAGTCAGATGTTTGCTGCCACTCCGTTTGACCAGCCTATTGGCACATGGAATACTGAAAAAGTTACCAATATGAGTGGTATGTTTAGTGGTACTCCGTTTAACCAACATATAGGGAATTGGAATACTGGAAATGTTACTGATATGAGAGCAATGTTTCAGAATTGTATTGCCTTTAACCAAAGTTTAGCAAATTGGAATGTAACAAATGTTGTTGATATGGCTTATATGCTCAATCTCTGTGGAATAAATACTGCCAATTATGATGCTAGTTTAATAGGCTGGGCTGCTCAAAATGTGAAATCAAACGTACCATTGGGGGCTAACGGTAGAAAATATTGTGCAGGAGAAGCTGCTCGTAATAGTTTAATAACTAACAAAAGTTGGGTAATTTCGGGAGATGCAAAAGATGTTCCTTGTACTACACCTACCATTTCTACCACAGGCACACCTTCGGCAGTTACAACTGTTTATGGCACAGCTTCGAGTTCCACAAGTTTTGATGTTTCAGGGGCAGATATGATTGAAGAAATTTTAGTTACTCCACCAAGCACAAACTTTGAAGTTTCTTTAGATGACGCAACTTTTACAAATACTGTAATAGTGGGTGCTGCGGGAACTATTGCCTCAACACCTGTATATATTCGTTTGAAATCAACAGCAGTTGTCAATACTTATTCTGGTAATATTGTCTTGTCAAGTGGAGGTGCAAGCAATGTAAACGTAGCTATGCCAAGTAGCACTGTTACCACCAAAGGCTTGACTATCACAGGTTTAAGTGCCAATAATAAAGTATTTGACGGAAATACAACAGCAAGTTTGTTAGGAACTGCTGCATTAAGTGGTGTAGAAACTGCCGATAATGGAAATGTTACGATTAGTGGCACTGCAACCGCAATTTTCGCAAGTTCAGCAGTAGGAACAGGAATTGCAATTACCGTAACAGGTTATACACTTTCAGGAAGTGCAGCAGGAAATGCAACCACTGCGAGAATTGCACAAATAGAAGGCAATAACTTGACTTATGATTTCTATATTCAAGGTCAATGTACAGGTTTTGTGAGTGCT
>JAYTNF010000017.1:0-10347 GCA_043748455.1 Cytophagales bacterium | reverse complement strand
TCAAAAAATAAAGATAAATTTACTAAAATAAGCATAAAATAAATAATAGCTTACATTTATATATGCAACTAAATATTTTTTTGTCAAAATACAAACATTATATCAATATTTGTGTATATTTTTTGATTATTATTTCAAAACTAAACCTTTCCAAAAATCCTAAAACCTTTGGAAAGGCACTTTTACCTACTCAAAACTCTTTTTCACAATAGCCTCTTGTTCCATTGCGTGAATTTTTGCGTAGCCTGTTGCAGGAGAAGCCGATGGTTTACGAGCCACCACATCAATATTTGTGTTACGCAAATAACGCAAAATATAACCCCAATAACCCATATTTTCAGGTTCTTCTTGTGTCCAAAGTAACTTGTAATTGCTATATTTTTGCAATTCCGCATTGAGTTGTGCAGTTGGAAAAGGGTGCAACTGTTCTAAACGAATAATTGCAACGTCTTTGCGATTTTCAGTAGCTTGACGTTCTGCCAAATCATAATAGACTTTTCCTGAACACAAAATTACTTTTTTCACTTGACTTGCCTCCGCAAAATTATCACCAAGTACCTCTTTAAAACCACCTTCCATAATTTCACCTAATGGCGAAACGCATTTTGGGTGACGTAATAATGATTTTGGCGACATCACAATAGCAGGTTTTCTAAATTCCCAAGCCATTTGCCTACGCATAAAGTGGAAAAAGTTTGCTGGTTGTGTAATATTGGCAACAACCATATTATATTCTGCACATAATTGCAAAAATCTTTCTGGTCTTGCGTTTGAATGTTCGGGTCCTTGACCTTCATAACCGTGTGGCAACAACATTACCAAACCACTCATTCTATTCCATTTACTTTCGCAACTCGAAATAAATTGGTCTATCATAGTTTGAGAACCGTTAGCAAAATCTCCAAATTGTGCTTCCCAAACCACCAAACTATTAGGATTTGCCAAAGTATAACCAAATTCAAAGCCCAAAACCGCAAATTCTGATAGCAAAGAATTGTGAATTGCCAAGAATTTTTGTTTGTCGCTAATAAAATTCAAACTATTATGTGGCTCACTCGTTATGCTATCTCTCAAAACTGCGTGGCGGTGCGAAAAAGTACCACGTTGCACATCTTGTCCCGAAATTCTCACAATTTTATTATCCAATAACATCGAGCCGTATGCCAACAATTCCGCAGTTGCCCAATTCAATTCTTTGTCCTCAAAAATGCCTTTTTTGCGGTCTTTCAACAATTTTTCAATTTGTTTCAGAGGTCTAAAACTTTCTGGAACAGTAGTCAAAGCAGCACCAACTTTATCGACAACATCTTGCAAAATATAAGTTGCAGGAGATTTTTCAAAGTCCGAAGGCGTAGAACGGCGGAGTTCTTTCCATTCTTGTTCAAGTTTTTGTTTGGTATAAGGCAATGGCGTTTGTTTTACCATCGTCAAACGGTCTTGCAACATATCCCTAAATTCTTTGTCCATCGACTCTGCCAAATGTGCATCAACATCACCTCTTTCTATGAGTTTTTTGTTGTAAACTTCTCTTGGATTTGCGTGTTTTGCAATGATATTGTAAAGTGTTGGTTGCGTAAATTTCGGCTCATCACTTTCATTATGCCCGTGCCTACGGTAGCAAACCATATCAATAAAGACATCTTTTTCAAACTTTTGGCGATATTCTACTGCCAATTTTACCGCAAAAACCACAGCTTCGGGGTCATCTCCATTTACGTGCAACACAGGTGCATCTACCATTTTGGCAACATCAGTACAATAAATTGCAGTCCGAGCATCTTCAAAATCTGTTGTAAAACCAACCTGATTATTAATCACAAAATGGATAGTTCCGCCAACTCTATAACCTGCCAAACCCGACATTTGTGTAGTTTCATAAACAATTCCTTGCCCTGCTACCGCAGCATCTCCGTGAATGAGAATTGGTATCATCGACTGAAAATTATTGCCATATAAAGCATCAATTTTTGCTCTTGTGTAACCAATAACCACAGGATTTACAGCTTCTAAGTGCGAAGGATTTGGTAACAAACGCAAGAAAGCCGAGCCATTTGCAGTCGGAATTTCTGACGAATAGCCCATGTGATATTTCACATCACCATCTCCCATTGTGGTATCAGGCAATACATTTCCCTCAAATTCATTGAAAATATGCTCGTAAGTTTTGCCCATTACGTTTGCCAACACATTCAAACGACCTCTGTGTGCCATACCAATAACAAATTCTTTTGCACCCAAAGCAGCACCGTGTTGAATAATTGCGTCCATTGCAGGAATTGTCGATTCGCCACCTTCGAGAGAAAACCGTTTTTGTCCTACATATTTTGTATGCAAAAAGTTTTCAAAAACAACAGCCTCATTCAATTTGTAAAGAATACGTTTTTTCTCATCTTTTGACGGCACATAATTTACATATTCGTTTTCTACTTTATTTCGCATCCAGTCTTGAATTTCAGGCTCACGAATATATTGATACTCAAAACCTATTGCACCCTCATAAATTTGGTGCAAAGTTTCTACAATTTTTCGCAACGAAACTGCACCAAGTCCAAGATGATTTCCCGCATAAAAAACAGTATCTAAGTCGGCATCAGACAAATTAAAATCAGGTAGATCAAGTCTTGCTTTGCGGTCTTTTCGAGGACGTACAGGGTTTGTTTTTGCCCGCAAATGTCCACGAGAACGGTAAGCACGAATAAGTTGATAGACTTTTAACTCTTTTTCTACATTGGCATCTGTCGGAATTACCGCAGTTTTGTGTGCAGCACCGTTTGTGCTATTTGTTGCACCATTTGTATTTCCATTTGCCTGTTCTCCGTAAGCAAGAGAAAACTCAAAACCGTGAAAAAATTGTTGCCAAGTGCTATCTACTGCCGTAGGATTTGCTTTGTATGCCTGATACATTTCGTCTATTACAACGGTATCGGCATTGGCAATGTAACTGAATTTGTCCATTATAGTATATGTTTTAGGGTTTTGTTATTTTTTTGTCAAACCTTATAAGGTCTTAAAGACTTTATAAGGTTTTTTTACTATTTTTGGCGTTATTTTTCTATTGACTTCTTTATCTCTACACATTCCATAACTTTTGCAACAACTTCTAATATTTTTTTCATTTTTAGGCTTGATAATTTACCCAAAATCAAATCTTTACGCACTGTTACAATTTTATTACAACGCACTTCACTTATTTGTGAAATTGGTATTGACAAACTTTCATTTGTAATCATAACAGAAAATCTATCTTTGCGTAAGATAGATGTTATTTGTGCTATCAATAAATCATTATCTAAATTATTTGACATTTCATTGCTAATAACTAATGCAGGTCTTGCTTTTGTCATTGTTGGATTATCAGAAAACGGATAGCTAACCCAAATAATGTCTCCTTGTTTATACATTTTCTTTTCCTTTAAATTGTTCGTACAAACTATCCCAAATATCATTTTCAGGTTCATTCCACTCTTGGAAACTTGCATTGGCAAGTGTGTAAAAACCATCATTTGTGTTTGTTTCTATGGGCGTAATTGCTACAAACTGCATTTGTTTGAGCATTTCATACAATAGTAAAGCAAAATCATCATTCTGAACACTAATATTAAAGTTTCTCATAGTTTTATAATTTTTTCTATTTTTCCTTAACTTTGCATTACGGGCATTTAAAACAGCTATTATATAGGCAGGCTAATCACCCAACACAGCCCAAGTGTGGTCTTAGAGATGTTACCCTATTTGATAGTTGTTTTTGTTTAACTTTTGGAAAGTAAAAAAACTTTCCAAAAGTACTTTTACTTTCCAAAAGCTTTTTTGCTTTTGGAAAGTTTGGTAAATAATTATGATATTTTATCGATTACAAACTTTTTCACAAACTCCGTTATTTGTATCCATTCTGTTATTGTTTTTGCATCAGCAGAACAAGTGGCATCACTATTTGGATATCTACAATGATTTCCGTTACTAAAATCTGCTACAAGATTAGTAAGAGAATTGAAATCATTATCTAATATTGAACATAGCTTTAATAGCACAACCAAGCTATGAATGTTCTCAATATTTTGATATTTAGCTTCCAAATAGCCTTTTAAATTTTTCTCTACACATTGTTGTAAATGATATACAATGTTTGCACTTCTTCTTTCGTCTTGTAAAAGGATTTTAGCAATAGCTAAATCTTCTTCTGCAAATTGCAGCCAATTATTAACTTTTTCTTTATTTTTCATAAATTTTATAAGGGTTTTAAAAGTACCTTACAAAATTCCACAGAAATAATAACAGATGCTTGGAAATGGCTTATGGCGAGTTATTCTTCGCTTTTTTGCGTATTTTCTACACATTTATTAATTTTTTCCCCAACATCAACAAAAAATCCAATGCTTTGCTATAATCCAACTGTTCATAAAACACACCTAACTTGTTAAGATTTTTATAATATTTATTTACTTGTTGATAATAATTTAGTTCACTTTCAATAAACCAAGCCTTTGCACCTAATTTTTCAGCAATAAACCATTTTTCTAATAACCTACCTGCCCTACCATTTCCATCTTCAAAAGGGTGAATATTCACAAAAACCAAATGAATAAATGAGGCAAAATAGAAAACTTCTGTATAGCTAAGATTTCGTTTTTTTAAAATTGCAATATCTTTCCAAAACAAATCAAACAAAGCTACAACTTCGGTAGCAGGTGCAGCCTCATATTGTATTCGAAAAGTTTTATGTTCCATTACCACCATATTTCCCGTTCTACAAATTCCCTGTTTCGTTTTTGGCAACAAATGTGCAGCTAATAATTTATGTGCTTTTAAAAAATTGCGTTTTGTTAGCTTATTTTTTTGTGCATATATATAAGTATCATATAAATCATTCGGCTTTTCTAGTAAATCCCCTAAATAACTGGTTTTCAATAACTTATGTTTTACATAACTGTCAATTTCCATTGCCTCGCCTTCAATACGTGAAGAAGCCATAGCAGCCACAGAAGTATAGAAATTAAAAGTTTCTGTCGATATTTCGGCATCTTTCAAATTATTAAAAGCCAAATCCAAGCTATGATTATCAATGAGTTCTTGATAAGGTTTTAATAAATCTGTTTTTATGAGTTGCAAAGGCATTTTTTTATTGTGTTAAAAAAATAAATATAGTTTTTCATTGTATTAATTTGGTATATAATATTCTTTTGAAATTTCTTAAAATAGCAATAATTTTTAGTAAATCTTCTCTATCTGTGCAGTCATAAGATTTTGAAATACAATAATCTTTATTTTCTATGATTACAAAACGCCAATTTGCACCAATAACCTCCACGCCATAAATAGGTTGTTGATTTTGTGGATTCTCTACTCTATTTTTTTCCTGTGCTATTAAAAAAGCCTCTAAAAGTTGTGCCATTGGTTCACCTGTCGGGTTTAATTGTGGCTTATATTCCTGAAAATGAAAATAAGGATTTGTGTATAAATTCATAAAACCTGTTGCCAACATAAAATCCGATTTTACAGTAAGTTTTATTCCTTCAACTGATGCACTTATTTTTTTATCAAAAAAAGTTACAATATTGCCCTCGTCTGTCAAAGTTCCCAAAGATAAAACAAAAGCTATAAACTTCATTTTCAAGTCTTCCTCACTCCAACCTGTTATTTTTTCCACTGCTTTTTTATAAATATCATCAAAAATAAACTGTTCGACTGCCGAAAAATTAGGTAAATCCACCGACAACCATTCTTTCATTAATGGTGTTTCATAACTTGTATTTCGGTGAAGTTTGAATGTAAGCACCAACTCTGCTTCTGTCCATTCTTTGGCTTTCTTTGTCATTTTGTTAGTGTTTTAATTTGCTATAAATTTTATTGTTACTTTCATTGATTATTCCATTCTTCTAAACTTTCTTTGAATTTGGTAAAATCTTTTTCGTTACGAGCATTTTCACCACCTATTATAATATCTTTTTTTTCAATAGTACACATAGTAAATTCGTCAGGGTCATCCCAACCCCAATTATCCACAAAAGTTACAATTTGATTATCTGCATTAATAAAGCTAATTTCTTGTTTTGATATTGTAATAATTTCAAAACTAAACCTATAAGTATAGTAAGCTATTAAAGCAAATCTTTTTTTGACGATAACTTCTTTACTTATTATTTCTATCTTTGTTGTAAACAAAAAAGCTATAAATAAACTTAAAATAGTAATAACAATAATACAAATAGTCCAAAATAACGGAATAATAAAGAAAAATTGAAAACCAAATGCTAACATCCAAATAATTGCAACTACCCACCAACTATATTCAGGATTTCGAGTTTTAAAAACAAAGTTTTGCATATCATTAACAGCCATACCAATATTCAAACACAATAAATCTTTCTCCAACTTTTTTACCTTCCTTAAATAAAGTAATTCGTAAATAAATATAATCAAGACTATAATTCATCAAATCCTCCATTTTTTTAATACTTTTTATAAATCCAATTTGTTCCTCATAATAAGTTTTATTATCTCGATTATTGACATAATCTTTTTTGTATACATCAATCACATATCTTTTAGCTTCTTTTAGTGATAAATCTTTTGCCTTATAAGGCGTAAATTTTTCAGGATTACCTGTATAGCTAATAATTTTAAATTTATTTTTTATGTTATTTGGTAATTTTTGCCATTCACTCTTATATGTATAAGGTAAATAATTAGTTCTATGATGTTGTTCGTCTTCATAACCAAAATTCATTAAATAACTTTGTTCTATCATAAAGCTATCAGCCATTGCTGAATTTAACTTTATTTTTTTGCCTTGTATTTCGTGCCCAAATATTACTACAACCTCAGCAAAAGCAGTATCATTTTTTATTTTTTTAAGCAATGGATTATGTTCTTCCTGCTCGCCAAAATTTCCATAAGCACTATAAATCACCACCTCACAATCTTTCAACTTGATTACTCCGTGTTTTTGTGCAGAGCTAACAAAGCAAAGACACATCAAAATAGAACAATAGAATATTTTTTGCATATCATTGCATCGAAGTTCAGCAAAAGTAATTTCTTGTGTTTGCACAATGTTACGTATTTGTTACAAAAATAATCTTATTTTTCACACTTCAAAATTGCTTAGTTGCTTAAACAAATATTTAAATAAAATAACCCAAATATTAACAAACTATAACAGTAAAATTTGAGAATTTTAGTAACAAACTCTTAAGTTGCGTTGATAAAATAGTTTATCATAAAATAATTTTACAATATAATGAATATCTTTAATGGCACATTTTTACTGCGTTTAGCAGTATCAATTATTCTTTTCATACACGGTGTGGGAGGCATGTTTAACAATGGAATCAATGATTTTGGTAATCTTTTTCTAAACCAAATTGGTTTTGCACCATTAGGAGTTCCGCTTGCGTGGGCTATAAAATTATCACATTTGGTGGCTGTTTTTTGCTTCTTATCCGAAAAATATGTGAAATGGGCATCCATTGTTACTATTATTATCTTAGTTGCAGGGATTTTTATGATTCACCTCAAAAATGGCTGGTTTGTAGTTGGTGGTGGAAGCAATGGCGTAGAGTTTAACTTTTTACTTATTGCAGCCTTATTGACTATTATGTTTCCAAATGGGATAAAGAAATAACAAAGTTGTAGCATAGACTTTAGTGGGGCTGCCATCAGTCTGTGCTTTGATTATCAAGGTGTTATAAAAAACTTACTAAGTTTTTAGAACTTAGTAAGTTTTCCATACAATTAATCTAAATATTTTCTTTCTAATTTTTCTACTTTTGATTCCAATAAACTTACTCTTGTGTCCAAATCTTCTTCGTTATCTATTGAGCCGAGATTTGCAGACAATCTGTAATTTACTTTCCAAAGTTCTTGTATTTCTTGTGCGTGCAATGTGAATGGCTTGTGGAATTTGTTATCAGAAACAAAAACCATGTTTTGATTGGTGCGTAGTTGATTTTTGATGCGTTTTACTTGCAAACCTTTTTCTGAAACTACTACATACACTTCTCCATCATTCAAATATTCCCAATCCAAAGTTTCGCAAGGAGAGCAAATAACAAGGTCTCCGTCATGCAAAGTTGGCTGCATACTATCTCCACTTACTTGTAGTGCAAAAGACTGACTTCCTTTTCTGAATGTTGCAGGAAGATTTAGCGTATCTAATTGTTCAAAATATTCTTGAGACTGATGTCCTGTCAAATAATTTGCGGCAGCTTTTCTGTTAATTACAGGAACTACCAGATTTCCAGCTGCATCTTGTGTGCTTACAATGACCTGAAATGGCGTATTCTTTTTGTCAGTTTTTAGCATTGTCCCAAAACCTGTTATGAGCCAATCAATATTTACTTGTGGGTATTTGTCTAATATTTTAGACATTACTTCAAAGCCAGGTTTGCTTTGTTGTTTGCCAGTGGTATAATTATTGATAACCGCAGGTTTTACACCAATAGATTCTGCAAACTTTTTTTCATTACTATTAGCAATGTGGTCTATTAGCAATGTTAATCTCTCACTTACTAAATTTTCCATAGTGTTATGATTATTGTTTTATGATTATTTTATAATTTATTAGTGCTATTGTTTTAAGCAAAGTAAGTAATTAAGTATGATAAATCAAAATTTCATTACATAATTATTTAAAAAAAGTAATTATTTTTGAAATAAAATCTATATAAAGTATTTTTTGTAATATTTAAAGAATATATTGATTTCATATCTCACAAATATTATTTCATTTTTATGGCTTGTTTTGTCATAAAATCATAAATAAAGGTTAAAAAGTTGTTAAAAAATGAAAATTTTATGATTTTATGTAGCAAAACACATAATTTTTGCGTATATGATAATAGATATGAAATATAATTTATGAAATATCTGATAAATATATTGATTATTTTGTTTTTTTATTTGTAATTGACAATAACAAAAAACTGTAATTAAAATAAAAAAAGTTCTCGGTACGTAAATCTTTTACGGTGTGCGGGCATAAAATTGCACTTTAAAGTTTAATCTGCAATTCTAAATTTCTAAATCTTTTAACAACTAAAAAGATGAAAACGACACAAAAAAATGTTTGGAACAATTCTCGGTCTTCCGAAAAACAAGGTGGAAAAGGTGAGCATCGCACAGATACAACCCCAAAACCTGAAATAGGAAAGAAACAAAGAGAGCAGCAACAAGGAGCAAAACAAGCACAACCTAATAGCTGCAAACAAAGTCCGACAAGCCACGAGCCTGTCGGGCTTTATTTTTTTGTAGCATTTTATTGTGAATGGTTGCTAATAATTGGTAATTAGTTTGTAATTTTGGATAATTTTAGCACAAATGCCTAATCAAATATAACTTTTTTAAACAAAATATTTATGACTTATCAAACAATTGCAATGGTTTTGCCTGAAATAGAGAAAAACACAGAAGCAGTAGAAATTTCTTATTGGCTAAAAAAAGATGGTGATTTGATACAAAAAGATGAAGCCATTTGCGAAGTAGCAACAGAAGAATTTGAGTTTGAACTTAATGCAACAGACTCTGGTATTCTTAAAATTATTGCAAAGAATGGTACAATGATAAAAAATGGTGAAACTGTTTGTGAAATTCTTTGTGAGGTTGTAGAAAATGAACAAGAATAATTTTTCAAATATCATAGAACTAACATTTCTTAGAGAAATGTTAGTTCTTAAAACTTCAAATTTGTCTGAATTAAATTACAATTTGATTATTTTCGTTAGGAAAAACAACAGTAGGCTTAAAATTTTTGGCTTCTTGGGCATCAAGCATTGCATAAGACATGATAATTAAAATATCGCCAACTTGCACCAAACGTGCTGCTGCTCCATTCAAACATATCATACCACTGCCTTTTTCGCCTCTGATAACATAAGTTTCTAACCTTGCACCGTTATTGTTATTAACAATTTGGACTTTTTCGCCTTCTATCAAATTAGCAGCTTCCATTAAATTTTCATCAATAGTAATGCTACCAACATAATTTAATTCGGCTTGTGTTACTTTGGCTCTATGAATTTTTGATTTTAAAACGTGGATATACATACGTGAGGAATTATTTAGAAATATTATTAGAAATTAAAACTTGCACAATTTATAATAACTTTTAGGTTGCTAAATTGTGCAAATTTTTTGTTGTTAAGTAGAAATTAATTTAGGTACTTTTTATTTACAACTTATTGATTATCAATAGTTTAAATAATTTAGAACTAACAATTAAAAACTTACAACTACTTATTATTTATAAAACTCGTCTATTTTAGCTTTTACTTCTTTTGCTTTCTCTACGTTTCCAGCAGCTTTGTAAGCATCTTGTAACACATTAAGAGCTTGTCCATATTCTGGTTTAGC
>JAYTNF010000016.1:0-2807 GCA_043748455.1 Cytophagales bacterium | reverse complement strand
GAAGTTGGTTTGATTATCCCAAACACAATTTTGCGAACTACTGTTTATGAAGGTGTGCGAAAATATTTGTTGGATAATGCAAGCATAGAAAAAATTATTTCTTTAATGGAAATAAAAGTAGCATTTTTATAAACAAAAATTCTTTCACAAAAGGGTTTTATAATTTCACCAACGTGGTATGTACTGCAAAACATTAACTTGTTTCTGTTCTTTTCAAAAAACTATCAACAAATTTTATAGATAAAACCTTTAAATTTGTTTTAAAATTTCATCTTTTATATGCTCCCAAGGTACGTTTTTTAGCAAAACACTATCTTCATCATTGTCTGCATCATCGAAATAACTCAGACTTCTTACGACCATCATTTCTGAACCGTCTGCATATTTTTGATTATAAAATTCCATCAGTTTATTGAGTTCGTAGTCTTGTAACAGAAAAAAAGACATCTGTAAAATTTCGTTTTTTGCCTCTAACTACAATAGCTACCAATTTTATACGATGCCCAATTTGCAAAGCCAAAGCTGTGCCAACTGCCAAATAAAAGTCTGACAATTCAGGAATAGCCATCAGCTTTTTTAGTAATTCCAATGTGTTGGGATAGACTGTTGAGTAGTGTAACATCTAAATTGTTGTTTAGGAATATTAAAAATACCACTTACCAAAGCTAGTGTTTTGGCATCTAAACTACGAATATTTAGTGCCACTTCTTTAATCATTTCATTACCATAATAGGCTTGTATAGCACGCCAATTCGTTATTTTGCCATATATCAACACTTTTTCTATGATATAATTACGGTGTTTCTCATAGTTTAATTCATCAAAATCAATATCCCAAAAAATAACTTTTGATAGCTGCATAGTTGTTTGAAGTAAATTAGCTGTGATAAAATTACAAAAAATAAAACCAAAAAAGCTAACAGATTTCAAAAATCTGTTAGCTTTAACTTTTTTAGCTACTTTTTGTAAGTTGGCAAGGGCAATTTTTGCTGCACTTTCATTGCGTTTGTAGAAAGCATTTAAATGGGAAAATGGCAATGGTTGTTCTGCAAAATATTGAAAAACTACTAAACCTATTCGCAAAATGATTTACATTTG
Source organism: Cytophagales bacterium (assembly GCA_043748455.1). Classification (GTDB taxonomy): domain Bacteria; phylum Bacteroidota; class Bacteroidia; order Cytophagales; family Thermoflexibacteraceae; genus JAAFKA01. The sequence continues at coordinate 1,709 of JAYTNF010000016.1, read as the reverse complement.
TGCTTATAAACAACCATTCTAAACAAAAAAATATGAGTACAGAGTTTGATTTACTCTTACAAGAATATCAAGAGGCTTTGCAAAAGTATAAATCAGGACAATTAAACCGTAATTATTTGTTTAAATTAGGAAAACCTTGTCAAGTTTTGCAAGAAAATGGTTTTTCGGAAGATGACATTATAATGTTTCAAAAAACAGTGCGTAAAATGATAGAAAAGCATAATTTATCATTAGAACAAATTGCATTACTGCCCGAACAATTACAAAATCCGTTAGCTATTTTTATTTCTCAACAAACAGAACTTGCCCGAATTGTATTGACAGAGGCAACTCACGAAGAAAATCCAATTGTGGTGGCTTTAACACCTACAAAATTAAATGCAACAAATATTAATGAACTAAAAAGTGCTTATCCAAAAGAAAAATGGGTATTGACAGCGTGGAGTATTAAAAACCTTAAAATTTGGGGAAAAGAAAAAGAGTAAACCTTCGCTTGTCTGCCTCTAATTGGCTGAGGGAGTGGTTTACTCTTTTCTGTTTGCAAAAATAGTAGTTTAGATTTGAAAAGTAAAGTTTTTGAAGTCTTTTTTTTTAGGAAAATAAAAACTCTTTCCAAAAAGGGAAAATGGCTTTTGGAAAGGGGAAAGTTAATTTTTTACATCATTTACCTGCCTTTTTGGAAAGTTAAAAGCCATTGAAGTGAGTACAGGAATAACAAAAACAAGCATAGTAAAAATAGAAATATACAAGTCCGATTCGTGTCCATTCAAAGCTATGCAAATTGGGTTATCTTTAAAGTAATCACAAATGTACGAAATTACTAATTTTACACCTAAAATTGCAATAACTATAAAAGCTATACTTTCTAAAAATGGAAATTTAGAGATAAGTTTTACAAAAAATTGTGCTGCAAAACGCATTGCTAAAATACCAATAAAAACGCCTACACAAATAAGAAAAAGGCTATCAGTAAAAGCAACCGCAGCAAAAACATTGTCTATTGAAAAACTTAAATCCATAAATTCTACAAGCACAACAGTAGCCCAAAAATGCCCTAATTTTCCTAATGTAGCTTTGTAAATACGATTTTCACTTTTGTTTAATAAATCGTCATCTTCTTGTGGCGTTGCTTTTGTATAGAAATATTGAGCAGTAAGCCATAATAAATATAAACCACCTAAAAGTTTGAGTATCAAGAACTTTACTAAGTAAGAAACAAATAATAAAGATAAACCTCGAAAAACATAAGCCCCAATAATACCATATTTTAAAGCTCTGCCACGTTGTTTTTCTGGCAAATCCATTACCATAGTTGCCAAAACCGCAGCATTATCGATAGAAAGTAAACTTTCTATCAAAATTAAATTACCAATAATTATAAGTGATGCCTTATAATCTGTACCAAAAATTTCTATAAGAAAATCCAAAATATAAGGAGTTAGAAGTTAAAAGATTTATATGTTAATTTATTGATTAAAATCTGTTTCCGATATATTTTGAGAGGAAAAAGAATTGGAAATACCACTTGAAACTACATCAAGTTGTAATTGAAAACTTGGTATATTATATCCTTCTGCTGTGCGTTTTATATTGAAGTCTAATACATCATCACCTTTTTCGTACATTGGATTACGAATAAACTTACCAATACATTGACCACTTTCAACTTTTGAAAGCCAATTTTTACCATATGCAATTTTTAAATAATA
>JAYTNF010000015.1:0-2951 GCA_043748455.1 Cytophagales bacterium | reverse complement strand
TGTACCACAGACTTTAGTCTGTAATCTCTTGATAATCAAAGCATCACAGACTAAAGTCTGTGGTACAATATTATCAATTAATTATTTACTTTTACTTATAAAATAATAATCTAAACTAGTTTTGACTTAATACTCATAAAAGCAAACTCATTTTATTTTTCTATATAGTTTTTCGTATAATAAAAAGATTTAAAAATTTTGATATAGAAAATTTTTAAATCAAATACTCTAGATTATTCACAAAATTAGAATAACAAATAGCTAACTTAATTATCAAAATCAATAAAAATCATGCTTATTGCTGCAATTGTTGCCATTTCGCAAAATGGTGTTATCGGCGTAGAAAACCGTTTACCTTGGCATTTACCAGCCGACTTACGCCATTTTAAGCAACTTACAACCTCACATACGGTTGTTATGGGGCGGAAAACATACGAATCTATTGGAAAACCATTGCCAAATAGACAAAATATTGTCATTAGTCGTCAAAAAAATTATGTGGCTGAGGGCTGTATCGTGGTTGAAAGTTTGGAAGATGCAATAGAAGTTGCAAGAAATTCAGAGACAAAAAAAGTGTTTATTATTGGTGGTGCAGAAATTTATCGGCTTGCCCTACAAAACACAAGTCTTTGCACACATATTTACCTAACATACGTACATATAACTGTACATGGTGATGCTTTTTTGAAATTTGACAATAAAATTTGGCATGAAACCGAAAAAAAACACATAGAAGCAGACGAAAAAAATATTTTTGCAATGGACTTTATTACATTAGAAATTTATAAATAATTAAGTAGTAAATATGAATTAGTTTAGGTTGTTTTATTTATAACATATTGATTATCAATAACTTAAAGAATTTAGAACTTACAACTAAAAATTTACAACTACTTATGCTTACAGACATTTGGTTAATTGCACAGCTTTTATTGCAAATTTGTTCATTATTTTTGCTAAGTTATGCATGTGTTTATGCTACAATTATTGTCCGAAAATGGCGTGTTGATGAGGTTGATGAAACACAATTATTATTAGAAAGGCAAAGTTATTTGGTGGGAACTTTGGCACAAGTTGTGTTATTTTTTCAGTTGCTTGGGCTAATTTTTTTCGTTTTTACAACAAATTCGCATCTGCCAACCCTCATAAAAGGAGCAATGTGTGCGGCAGGAGTTTTGGAGGCAAACGAATTTGGAATTCCATTATTATATCTGAAAATAAGTAGCATTTTTATTTATAGCACATTTTTAATTTACCAATATTTAGATAATCTAGAACCAGCTTATCCACTCACACCGAAAAAATATTTTTGGTTATTTCCTTCTTTTGCCTTGTTATTGGCTGATTTTTTCTTGCAAATTAGCTTTTATTATCACATAAATCCTGATAAAATTGTAGCTTGTTGCAGCCTTAGTTTTGTAGGCGAAAGTGTAAAAGCAAACTTATTCATTGAAAATCAACAACTTACATATATTACCCTAACAATTTGGATAATTTTATTTATTGTCATGCAATTTTTAAGATATTTAAAAAATCTTATTGCTAATATATCTGTTGAAATTTGCGTTGGAATTTGCTATATTGGCTTTTCAATCTGGACATTACAACACTTTTTTGTCAAATATATTTATGGCATTCCAACTCATGCGTGCTTACATGACTTGTTTTTAGGACACTATTATGGCATTGGGTTTTTGTTATTTAGTATTTATTACGGCATTGCGATTTTACTAATCTTTAAATTTGTTTTGCAAAAGCAACAAAAAAATTTAATTTATGGCAATTATCAAGATAAAATAAAGTTTGTAAATAACTTAATTATGGTGTTTTTATGGCTAAGTTTGGTAATTCCTTGTTGGTTTTGGTTTAAATGGAGTGGGAATATGTAAAATTTAAGTGTTATGCTTTTCTACATTGGCAATGGTGCTTTTCGCACCTTGACAAACGTAGAAAAGAGGTGTTAAGCACGATTGTCAAGGTGCGAAAACACGGGGCTGCCTAAGCCATTGCCGACGTATCTACACAAATACAATTAATTTCATAAATCATATTTATTTACGTATTATGTTCAAAAAATTTGTTATCCTTATTGGTCTTATTATTATTGTTTTGATATTACGTTCTTATTTTTCCTATAAAAATTATAAGAGTAGTATGGAAATTGAAAAAGAATTGCGAGCTATGCAACAACAAAATCCCTCAATCAATGTGCTAAGTCCGACTGATATTGTGCAAAATCATCAGCAAAAAACAGATACTAGGAAACAAATTGCTATAAAAAATTCTAATATTTGGGATAATTTAATAGCTGTAAAATATAATAATACTACAAATGGTTATAAACCATTTTTTGATGACCGGCAAAAACAGTTTGATAATAAAGAAATCACAATGGAAGGCTATTTAATTCCTACCGAAGTCGCCAAAGAAGGTACATATTTTTTATTGTCATTATATCCTTATAAAAGTTGCTTTTTTTGTGGTGGTGCAGGTATTCAAACACTCATTGAGATTGAAAGTAAAAAATCTGTAATTTATACAGATAACTTACTGAAAATCAAAGGTTTATTTTCATTAAATAAAAGTAATGATGGCACTTTTTTCTATAAATTAATACAAGCAGAAGTTTTGTAAGGAATAGGCATGAAATATGATGTATAAAATATGAAATTTCTTAAAAGTATTTGATAATCAAGAAGTTAAATTCAAAAATATTTCATCATTCATAATTTCATAATTTCATATTTCACATTTCATAATTCATATTTAATCTTTATCATTTATGTTAATTTTTTCTACTTCGCAATATGATTATTTGAAAAAAAAGTTGTTAAAAGACTCAGCAAATTTTACAGATGGAATCATAGAACACAAACTTTTTCCAGACGGAGAAAATTATTACCGCATTGCTTCTGATGTAAGACAACAAGAGGTTATCTTAATTGGTGGTA
>JAYTNF010000014.1:0-47609 GCA_043748455.1 Cytophagales bacterium | reverse complement strand
TATCAATTTATCTTTCCAATCTGCCTGCATTTTTTTGAATAATTGGTAATTATAATTAGCTAAATTAGCTTTAAGAATTAATGATTTATCGAAATCATCAGTTGCTTTTTCTGCTTGTTGGTTATAAGTTCTTGAAATAGCTCTAACTAAATAAGCATTTCCTGAAAATGGAATATTGTTTTCTCTACAAATGGTTTCAGCTTCATTCATTGTGCCAACTGCCAATTCATAATTTCCTTCCAATGAATAGACACAAGCCAAATTTACGTATGCCGTTAAGTAAGTTGGGTCTAAAATAATAGCTTTTTTGAGATATTGCTTTGCTATTTTCAGTAACTCTTTGCGTTTTTGTAAATTTGCTGTTTTTTTATCACCACCACCTGACCTTTCTACACCTGTGCGTAATCTTGTAACAGCATCAAATTCAAATGGATAGACAAAATATACTGCATCTTTTTCAGTGTAGTTAACGACTTGTGCCAAACGAATGGCTGCTAAATTATTATAAATATCTCGACTTGGAAATTTTTGCAATAAATATTCAAAAGCTATGGCAGCTTCTTCATATTGTTTTTGCAAATATAAAATTTCGCCCACATCAACAATCATTGTAACTTGTTCTAACTCTGCAACTGAGGTTTTTGCAATAGAAATTCGTTCGGTTTTGCTTGGATAACCGTCCATAACATCAGGCAATTTATATTCTTCGTAAATCAATTCTAACATTTTTGGCAATAATTGATAGGTTTTATAACCCGCCAAAAATCCATAAAACAATCCATAATAATCTGCTTGTGCTTCAAGGCTTACTTTTTCAGATTTGCTAATTGATTTTGGGTGTGTTCCAGCATGATTATCAACGTGACCATCTAAATTATCTACCAAACCCATCATACCCGTCATACCAATAGCAAAAGTATGTTTTTCAAAAAGGTGTGCCAACTCATGCCCAATAATACAAGCCAAAGCATCGAGAGAATCTTTACCAAATTTGCGACTTAAATTATACAATTTTTCGTCTATATAAATAGTAGGAATTGGTGTATTTTTAAATTGGGCAATAACTTGTTTGCCATTTTCTACCGAATATACAACCAAGTGAGGTGTTTTAAATTGTTTGCCTTGTGCTTCTGTAATTTTTTTGCATATTTCTTTGATAAGAATATATTTATAATGTGTAGAAGGCAAAGTTTCACCATAACTATCATAGCTACAAAAGCTGCCACAAAATAGTAATAAAATAAATAATTTTAGAGCTTGCATAAATTATTTTTATAAAAGGTTATTTCTATAAAGATTTGTTGTAAATATACTGATTATTATATAGATTTACGAAAAAAAGTATAACTAAAAAAAATAATAAACAATAAAAGTTATGAAACTTGGTGATTTTAAAAATAATGCTGAATTATTAACACATTTTGGTTTAACAGTTGAAAATAAGAAATTTATTGATTTTGAAACAATAGCACCCATTGCAATTCCGTTACATTTATCGGAAGACCTTGATTTTGTGCTTGCAGAACGGGGAGATACGGATATGGAATTTTATGCTTGCGAATTTCTAATATCTCCTTTACTTAAAGAGGCTTGGAAACTCAATCCAAAATCAAAACTTTTTAGCCATCCTAAAATAAAATATGAAGATTTGATTTTAATTCCAGATTATGTGGTTACCCCAAAAGATAAAACAGGTACAAATACCTTTCAAAAACCCCTTTTAATAACTGTGGAAGCCAAGCATGACGATTATGATTTGGGTTGGTCTGATGCTTACAAGCAATTAATTGTATGTAGTTTGATAAATGAAAGCCCAGAAATTCCCATTTATGCCATTGTTAGTATTGGTACAGGTTGGCAGATGGGACAACTTAATGGCAAAATTATTTACAAGCACCCAATTCCTATTGGCTTAGATAATCCTAATAAACTGCTTGGAGTTTTAGATTTTATTTTTGCGGACTGCGTGCGGACTGCCGAAAAATTTAATATGTATTGAGATAAAAGACTTGTAAGAAACTAACTTTTCACAAGTCTTTTTATGTGTTTTCTATTTCTAAGACATTTCCCATTCTCCAACGGTTGTCAAACTTAATTTTAACCTTTCATCATTGATAAATTCCGTATTTTGCAAAAAATCAACTTGATTAATAGGAATTAAATTCACACCTAATTTCTTGACAATTAAACTCATAATTGGGTCTTTGGCAATTTTTTGCATCATTCTATTGGTTTGTGCTGCATCATAACCCATAACCATTTGGTCTTTTAGGTTTAAATGTTTCACTGCATAGAAAAATCCTGCAATTACATAAGGGCCAAAAGGAGTTAGTGGCATATCAAAAGACATACCTGTCATATTAAAAACGGTATTTGGCAAATAATCAGTTTCTTGTCCGCAACCTTTTGTTTTGCGATAATACTGTGCTGCAAAACTTCTACTCGATACTTTTGGGTCAGGCATACATAATAAACCTGCCAACGGTTCTTGTTTATCGGCTTGTGCTGCCAAACTATTTTTTACTGCATCATTCTTAATTTTCTCACGAATTTTTAATTGCATGGTATCCCAAAAATCTACTTTTGGGTCTCCTTCGTCAAGTCTAATCAAAGAATGAATGGAATAATCTTGTAAACCTGCTGTAATTTTTATGTGCAACATCTTTAAATCTACATCTGCTGCTATTGCTCTTTCTAAAACGGTGCGTTGTGTTCGTGGGTGTGTCCGCAAATAATCAATACCTCGAATCCAATCACCACCTAAATAGCCATCATAAGCATAGATTTCTGCCAATAACAATCGTAATTCTATTTCTGTATCAATGGTAATAACTTCACCTTTTATCTCAACTTCGGGTGCTGATTCCAAAATAAACTGTTCAATTTCTATTCCAACACTTGAAGCATTGAGCATACCACAATTTAGTGGAGAACCTGCAACAACTTTCATGTTATAAATATGGCTGACATAATGCTTTTCAGATTCTTCGGTCAAATGTCCATGGGTCTGAATATGAACATAATAGGAAACTTTTTGCTCAAAATCATGTAAAGTTCGTTGCGTATTGTCAATGATTCGTTTAATGTCCATGATTACATCAGGCGAAACAAAAGAACCTGCAACTCTCAAAATCTGCAAATCAATGGCAACACCTTTATTCCTAAACTCATGCAAGGTTTCGGTCATGCTATCTATTTGTACTTGGTTTAAATCTCGTGCATCTGCACAACCAATTAAAATATGAACTTGTCTTTCTGAAATTTGTGCCATAGTAACAGATATGAAATATGAAATTTATTTAAAATTAACTTATTGATTATCAAGTTTTTACAATATTACAAAACTACTTATTTCTATGTTTTTAACTATGTGCCTATGTTTCTATGTGGTAACTTGATTTTGTAATTCTTCGCAAGCTCAAAATGACAAAATCAAGTTACAAAATTAACCCACCAAAACAGCATTTTCGCCAATCAAGGTAGCTGCTGACGACTGTGTTACTAGAACATCTATGTAATCACCTTTTTTGAAATCTCCTTTTGGAAATATAATAGCTTTATTTGCAGTGTTGCGACCAAATAAAAAATTTTCTGATTTTTTAGAAGTTCCTTCTATCAAAACTCGATGAATTTTGCCAACATCTCTTGCGTTTCTTTTTGCTGCACCGTCACGTTGCACAACAATAACCTCACTCAATCGGCGTTTTTTGGTTTCTAAATCAATATCATCTACATATTTTTTTGCTGCCAAAGTTCCAGGTCTTTCAGAATAATAATACATGTACGCAAAATCATATTGCACAAATTCCATCAAACTCAACGTATCTTGGTGTTCTTCTTCGGTTTCTGAACAAAAACCTGTAATCATATCTGAGGAAATACCACAATCTTCACCTAAAATTCGGCGAATTGCTGCAACTCTGTTCAAATACCATTCTCTTGTGTAAGTTCGGTTCATGATTTCCAAAACTCTCGTATTCCCACTTTGCACAGGTAAATGAATATGTTTGCAAATATTGTCGTATTTTGCCATCGTTTCCAACACTTCATCTGTAATATCTTTTGGGTGTGAAGTTGAAAAACGAACTCGCAATGTTGGACTAACTTGTGCTACCATTTCTAATAAATTGGCAAAAGTCATGATTTTTTCGCCTGCTTTCTCCGCTTTCTCTGTTTCTTTTTTGTCTTCTGTGCCACCCCATTTATAAGAATCTACATTTTGTCCTAATAGTGTAACTTCTTTATAACCTCGATTAAATAAGTCAATAGCCTCATTTACAATAGATTGCGGCTCACGACTACGTTCTCTGCCTCTTGTAAAAGGCACAACACAAAAAGAACACATATTGTCGCAACCTCGCATAATAGAAATAAAGGCAGAAACACCATTGCTATTCAGACGGACAGGTGCAATATCGGCATAAGTTTCTTCTCTTGACAGCAGCACATTAATTCCTTTTTCGCCACCATCAACATCTCCAACTAATTTTGGCAAATCTCTATACGCATCAGGTCCAACAACCAAATCTACCATTTTTTCCTCTTCTAAAAATTTAGCTTTTAATCTTTCAGCCATGCAGCCCAAAATACCAATCACTAATTCTGGGTTTTTGCGTTTCATGGCATTCAAATGCACCAAACGATTGCGAACTGTTTGTTCTGCTTTATCACGAATGGCACAAGTATTTAGAAATATTAAATCTGCTTCTTCTGCATTTGAGACTGTGCCAAAGCCATTTTCTTGCATTATAGAAGCCACAATTTCACTATCTGAAAAATTCATTTGGCAACCATAACTTTCTATATATAATTTTCGCTGACCTATTTTATGGTTATCTGCCGAGGTTTTTACTTCACAATTTTCGCCCTCAAGTGTATGCGAATTTGTGTGTGTGTGCTTATGTATGGTTGGATTTTTAACAATATCCGTAATAATATCAATATCTTGTATAAGGTTCATAATAATTATGATTTATGATTTTATTATTGGGTTTAGCAATAAATTTATTTAGCTTGCAAAGCTAATACTTTATTGCAAATTATTACACAAAAACAACCCGTTTTCACAAACCTTTTAGTAATATTTTTATCTTATTAATAAGGTTTTGTAGTTTTATACTGATATTTATTTTGTTTATTTATTATTGACAAGCTAAATAAAAATAGGCTAAAAAATATTTCGCATATTAAATTGTTTACAATTTTGCTAAATTTAAAACTTTGCTAAATTTAAAACTGTAACTAAAAATATTTTATGATTAAATTAGTAATAATTCTTAGTATATTATCAATATTGCCAGCATATTCATATATTGACCCAGGAAGTGGAAGCATGCTCATACAAGCTATTATGGCTGCTGGGCTTGGTGTGTTGATGTTTTTTAAACAAATTAAATTCGCTATCCTAAATTTATTTAAGAATTTTTTTGCAAATAAAAATACAGAAAATAGTAATAAAGATACTAATTAAGATAACAACTAAGCTAATAACTAAGCATGCGATTTCCTATACAAAGAGTGTCTTTACATGACCCACATGGGTATATTTTTTGTCATGACAACAAATTTTATAGAGTAGTTTTGCAAAACTACCAACAAAATTACGATAAATTAATAGGCACAAATTTATTTAAAATCTTAATAGAAAAAGGTTTATTAATTTCTCATAGCGAAGTTTCTTTGCAAGACTTAGGTTTAGAAAATGATGGTTCTATATATAAAGTCCTCTTAGCCAAACAGTTAGATTTCATTTCTTATCCACAAGAATGGTCATTTTCAATGTTGCAAGATGCAGCCATTACAACATTAGAAGTGCAAGCAAAAGCATTAGAAAAAGGTTTTGCCCTCAAAGATGCCTCTGCTTATAATATCCAATTTCAGGATGGGAAACCTATTTTTATAGACACTTTGTCATTTGAAATCTACGAAAATGGAACAGCATGGCAAGCATATAGGCAGTTTTGCCAACATTTCTTAGCTCCTTTGTATCTCATGGCTTACACAGATACACAACTAAATCAGTTATTTGGAGTCATGAAAGATGGGATTCCTTTGAATTTGGCTGCAAAATTATTGCCCATAAAAGCAAGGCTTAATATGGGTGCATTGTGGCACATATTTTTTCATGCACAAGCCGAAAATAATACAGCAAAAGCAACTGTGAAAAAGAATCATGCCAAACCAAATAAAAATTTTACACTTGCTTTTCTGCAACAACTCACCGAAAGTTTGCTATCAACAATAAAAAAATTAAGCTATAAAACCAAAGCACATTGGAGTCAATATTATCAGATAAATGTAGAAGCAGCATATTTAGCTAACAAGATTACTACAATTAATAAGTTTTTGAGCCAATCAAACACTCAATATCTATGGGATTTAGGGACAAATACAGGGGATTTTAGTGTTTTAGCAATGGAAAAAGGTATAAAAACAGTTTCTTTTGATTATGACCATGATAGTATTGAAGTCTTTTATAAAAAAATGAAAGAAAATAGCAACCTGTCTAAATTATCTTTACCTCTGATTCTAAATTTGGCAGTACCAACAGCAGCAAGTGGTTGGGCAAATAAAGAACGAAAAAGTTGGACAGAAAGAAATCTACCTGATACTTTATTAGCCTTAGCTTTAATTCATCACATAAGAATTTCAGATAATATTTCCTTAGAAGAAATCGCAAATTTATTTTCAAAAATAGCACCACAATTAATCATAGAATTTATACCAAAAGAAGACGAGAAAGTACAAATCTTACTGCAAAACAAAATAGATTTTTATCAAGATTATACACAAGAAAGTTTTGAAATAATATTTAAGCAATACTATAGTTTAGTGATTTCACAAAAACTTTTACCGTCAAATAGAATCTTATATTTATTTGTAAATAAATAACAACCTAAGCTAAATTTTATTGTCTATAAAACTCGTGTAACTTGTGGCAAATCCTTGATTATTTCACTTTTTTGCAAAGAATTAAGTTTATAAACAGCCACAGAAACCAAAAGTAACACTACTAAAACTTCTATTAACAACAAAACAATGCTTAATCGTAGGCGTTTTTTTGCCTTCTTGCGGTGCTGTTCGAGCAAAGCATCAAAGTTGTGCATACTTTTATGCTTCTCAAAATTAGGCTTATCCTTACGAAAAATTATTTTTGTCATGGTTGTGATAATTAATAATTATGAATTATGAATTATGAATTATGAAATGTGAAATGTGAATTGCCTATTTTGATAACGACATTTATAATTTATGAATTGATAATCTCTAAACTAATTTGTCTAACATTTTTAAAGTGTTTGACAATATATGACACAAAAAATTAATGTCGTTATCAAATTACGGATTGTGAAGTAGTTTCTAAGTCAAAAAATTCATAATTCATAATTCATAATTCATAATTCATAATTTAAAATTTAGTTTTCATTTTTTCCAATAACCGATATACTCTCATTTTTGAGCTTGCCTCCGAAGTTTCGAGAATAAAAGCTATTTCTTTAAACGATTTTTCTTCATAAAAACGTAATTGCAACAATAAAACATCATCACTTTCTAATTGTTCCATGCATTGAGCCAATTTTTGCAATTTTTCGGCATTCATGTTTTCTGGTTCTTCTTCGGCAATTCTATGAGCATAAACACTTTCTAAACTAAAAACAGGTGTCTTTTTTGACTTGCGAAAATACATATTTGTTTCATTGGAAGCAATGCGATAAAGCCAAGCAATGATGGGAATACCTCGATTTTGAAATTTATTGAGATTTTCCATAGCCTTCAAAAAAGTTTGTGAACATAAATCAGCAGCCACATCTTCGTCATTGGTACGTCGATAGATAAAATTAAATATTATTTCGGCATACTTGTCATAAATGGACTGAAAATAAATAGGATTATGTTTTGCCCTTTCAATAAGTGCAAATTCTTCATTTTCTGCAAGTGTAAGAACAGACTTTTCCAAAGGTTAAACAAAGTTGATAGGTTGCAAGTATTTATCAAGACATTTATGAATACAATTATTATTACAATGCAAATTTAATAAAAAGTAACAGAAAGTACCAGAAATTTTATTTATCTAATTTTTTTGTGAAATTTGTGGGGCAAAATATGAAATATGATGTATGAAATATGAAATATGAAATAATTTTGTGTACCAACTATTTTATAATTCGTAAATCAGCGTAATCAGTATCATCAGTGTTCAATTAAATTATTGATAATCAACAACTTAGACAATCATTTTTTATCACAACCCAAAATTTCATATTTCATATTTCATATTTTATATTTCATATTTCATATTTCAAAACACCTTATGCAAATCATAGAAGTTACAACAAAACAACATATCCAAGAATTTCTAAAATTACCTGTGGGTTTATATAAAGACGATAAAAATTGGGTAAGACCGTTGGATAAAGATATAGAAACGGTATTTAATCCCGAAAAAAACAAGCAGTTTCAGCATGGAGTTTGCACTCGTTGGATATTGCAAAACGACCAACAAGAAACTGTTGGTAGAATTGCAGCTTTTATTGATTTTGATACCATGAACAAAGACAATGACCAACCAACAGGTGGCATGGGTTTTTTTGAGTGTATTAATGACAAAGATGCAGCTTTTCAGCTTTTTGATACGGGAAAAGCATGGTTAATTGCACAAAATAAAGGCATAGAAGCTGTTGATGCACCCATAAATTTTGGGGAAAGAGATTCGTGGTGGGGTTGTTTGGTTGATGGTTTTCACGAGCCTGTTTATACCATGAACTATAATCATGCTTATTATAATGACTTGTTTACAGCTTACGGATTTCAAGATTATTTCAAACAATATACTTATGTTAGAACTCTTGCTTTGCCTATGCACCCACGTATGGAAGAACGTGGACAAAAAATTATTGATACCGAAGGTTATAGTTTTAGGCATTTGGAATTGAAGCACATGGCAAAATATGCACAAGATTTTTGTACCATTTATAACAAGGCTTGGGGAAAACATGCAGGTACAAAAGAGCTAACTTTGGCAGACATCATGAATTTGTTTAATCAAATGAAGCCTGTTATTGACGAAAAAATTATTTGGTTTGCCTATTACCATGATGAACCTGTTGCATTTTATGTGCAAATTCTCGATGTAAATCAAGTAATTAAGCACACAAATGGTAAAATGAATTTGTTAGGTATGGCAAAATTTGCATACTATAAATTATTCAAAAAATTTAACCGAATTATTGGCGTTGTCTTTGGGGTTGTTCCAGAACATCAAGGGAAAGGTGTAGAAATGGCTATTGTAAAGGCATATTCTTGGGTAGCACACACGCCAAAATATCCATATATTACCATGGAAATGAAATGGATAGGAGATTTTAATCCAAAAATGATGAAAGTTTGTCAATTTGTGGGAGGCGAAATTCACAAAACTCACATCACATATCGCAAACTTTTTGATGAAACCAAACCATTTACAAGGTGTCCTGTAATTAAATAAGGTTTCTTATTGGAAATTTATTTTTAAATATTAGTTTTGCAAAAATAATTACAAAAATAATTTTATGACCATAGAAAATAACAAGGTGGTAACTATCACCTACAAACTTACAGTAGGCGGCGGACAAACCGTTGATGAAGCTACTTCCGAAAACCCATTTAACTACTTACATGGTAGCCAAAGTGTATTACCAGCTTTTGAAGCAAGTTTACAAGGACTTAAAGCAGGTGAAGTTTTTGATTTTACATTGACAGCAGCCAACGGTTATGGTGAATATGATGAGGAATTTGTCCACCAATTTGACCGCAAAATGTTTAGTGATGTACCTGTTGATATGTTAGAAGTTGGTAGAGTTTTGCCGATGCAAGACCAATTTGGAAGTCCAATGGACGGAGAAATTGTTGAAATAACAGAGGAATTTGTGATGTTAGACTTTAATCACCCATTGGCAGGCGAAGAATTACGTTTTGTAGGAAAAGTTCTTGATATGAGAGATGCTACAAACGAGGAAACTTCGCATGGACATATACATGGAGCTGGTGGTGTAACACATTAATAGTTAATTTGTATAAGTTTTATATCTAAAATCTTACCCAAAAGATTACAAATTTTTCTAAAACGTAAAATTTGTAATCTTTTTTTTCATTTTTCATTGCCCCAAATAAAATAAGTTAAAAAATTATTAAATGTTTAATACTTTTAAATGTATGTTAAACATTTGGTAATTTTATCCACAATTCTTTTCAATATTTGCATCAAATTACTTTATTCTCCCTTTTAAATAAATCTTACATTGATTTTTAGTATATTTTAGGGTATTAAATTTGCTTAACCGCATATAAAAATATTGTATATTTCTACTATTTAAAAAATAGATAACTTTAATTACTATTAGCTAATCTCTGTATTTGTTTTAATCAATAAAATTACATAACTTATTGATTATCAATTAAATTTGTATAAACAATTATTAATATTTTACTAATTTTTATATACTTGCAATATTGTTGCAAGTATATAAAAGTGATATTAAATGTATTTTTTTGAGATATTTTTAAAAATAATTATAAAAAAATTTGCATATTATTTTAAAAAGCAACTATCTTTGTAATGTCAAAATAGAAATAACCCTAACAACAAGGTTTATTTAATTTTAGGCACAACTCTTATTATAGTATCAACCTATTTACTTTTATTATTATGTTCAAATCTAACAAAATAAAACTGTTCACAGTTTTGGGATTATCTCTTTTTTCCTTCGAGGCTATGTCTCAGGATTATTTCAAACAAGTAGAAAAAAACTCTAAAGGAACAGTAACATTTGCAACAATTGACCAATCAAAATTAAGTGCGGGTGGCAGAATGGAAGCCAATCCAAACCTACTTCGCAATGCACTTGGCATGAAAGCAGAAGATGAATTAAAAGTAATGCAATCTGAAACCGACGACAAAGGTTTTACTCACGAGAAACACCAACAATATTATAAAGGCGTAAAAGTTGAGTATGGCACGTATACTACACACGCACAAAAAGGCTTAATTTCTATCATTAGTGGAGATTTCAAAAAAGTTACAGACCTTAATACAAGTCCTGTTTTAGACGAAAAAACGGCTCTAAAATTTGCAATGAAAAATGTAGGTGCAGAATCTTACATGTGGCAATCTGCAAGCGAAGAAGCTTGGTTAAAAGAATCAACAGGTGATAAAAATGCTACATTCATGCCAAAAGGTGAATTAGTTATTTGCGAAGATTTTACAAAAGGTGATGGTACACAAGTTTTGGCTTATAAATTTGATGTGTATGCACAAAAACCAATCAGTAGAGCTTATGTTTATGTAAATGCAAAAACTGGCGAGGTTATCCACAAAAATTCTATTATCAAACACGTAAACGTAACAGCTACTACAGCTGCAACTCGTTATAGTGGTAATCGTAGTATTCAAACTGACCAAGTTTCTGCAACTTCTTACCGTTTGAGAGAAACCACAAGAGGTTTGGGTATTGAAACTTATAATGCTAAAAAAGGAACAAGTTACGCTGCGGCAGTTGATTTTACAGATACAGACAATGTTTGGAATGATGGAAATTATACTTCTACCAGCACAACAAAAGATAATGCAGCATTAGATGCACATTGGGGAGCTGCAGTTACTTATGATTATTGGAAAAATACACATAGCAGAAATAGCTATGACAATGCAGGTGCAAAAATCAAAAGTTATGTGCATTTTGACTTAAACTATAACAATGCTTATTGGAATGGTTCTGTAATGACATACGGAGATGGTAGTGGAACAGGTGGTTTCAATGTTTTAACTGCACTTGATGTTTGTGGACACGAAATTGGACACGCAATCTGCGAAAAAACAGCAAATTTAGCTTATCAAAAAGAATCTGGTGCTATGAATGAAGGTTTTTCTGATATTTGGGGTGCTTGTATTGAGGCTTATGGTAAAACATCAGGAGTTCCAAATGCAAATACTTGGTTAATTGGCGAAAATATCGAGATGAGAAGTGGTTATGTTTCTTTGCGTTCTATGAGTAATCCAAATGCAAACTCTCAACCAGATACATATGGTGGAACTTATTGGAAAACAGTTGTTAATTGCACTCCAAATCCAGATACTAATGATAATTGCGGTGTTCACACAAATAGTGGTGTATTAAACTATTGGTTTTACTTATTATCAGTAGGTGGTTCTGGTACAAATGATATTGGTAGTGCTTTCAATGTTACAGGTATTACAATGGATAAAGCAGCAAAAATTGCTTACCGTACAGAATCTGTTTATTTATCTGCAAATTCTACTTTTGCAAATGCTCGTACAGGTGCTATTCAAGCAGCAACAGATTTATATGGTGCTGGTTCAGCAGAAGTTATTGCAACAACAAAAGCGTGGTATGCAGTAGGTGTTGGTGCTGATTATGGAACTACAACTCCTCCTACAGGTACAACTTATTGTGCATCAAAAGGTAATAGCGTAGCAGATGAGTGGATTGGAACAGTAAAATTAATGAGAGGAACAACTACAGTATTTAACAATGTTTCTGGTAAAAATGCAGGTTATGGCAACTTTACAGCTACTTCTTATGCAGTAGGAAAAGGTGGTGCAGCTTACACAATTACAATTACTCCAGCATGGACTTCAACAGCTTATGCAGAAGGTCAAGCAGTTTGGATTGATTATAACAACAACGGAGTATTTACTGATGCAGGTGAGTTAGTTTATTCAAAAGCAGCAAGTACAGCAACTACTGCAAGTGGTTCTTTTACAATACCGACAACAGCAGCAACAGGAAATGTAAGAATGAGAGTATCACAAAAATATAATGGTATTCCAACATCTTGCGAAACATTCTCTTACGGTGAAGTAGAAGATTATACTTTAAACCTTGGTGGTGCAGCATTTGCAAGAGAAGATAACAACAGTATTGCTGAACAAAGTGGTGTAAATTCATATAGCATCTATCCAAATCCAGCTTCTGATGTATTAAATGTTCAATTTGATAATTTGTCAGAAAATGCAACTGTAAGAATCTTGTCTATCTCTGGTGCAGAAGTTTATAGCAGCAAAGCAACAGGAAAAGCATTTGGTATTAATGTTGGTAGTTTAAGCAAAGGTTTATATATTATCTCTATTGCAGATGAAAATAGAGTTGTAAACCATAAATTTGTGAAAGAGTAATTTTAGTAAAGTAATTTTTTAATAAAGTGTTTATCATTTTTTTTAGTATCATTTTTTTCAGAAACCTACAAAGCCTTAAAACCTTTGTAGGTTTTTTGTTTTGGAGGGAAAAATGTCTAATAAATATCTAGTTAATTTATTTGTATATGTTGTTTTTTGTCATTCTGAGCAAAGCAAAAAATATTAAGTTTTCTACACCAAAACCATTATTAACCACATTATAACATAGCACACATAGAAAAATAATTTTTTATGTGTTTTTTGAGTAAAAATCATCAAAAAATCTCAATTCCATTGCGGGTTCATTCCGTATAGTCTGTGTCATCAGTGTTCCATAGTTTAGCAATAAAGTATATTTATACATAAAAAATTAGTTGTTAATTTTTATGCGGACACTTTAAATTTGTCATTCTGAGCAAAACGAAGAATCTGATGTAATACGCCAGATTCTTTGCTTTGCTTAGAAGACAAACAATAAAATATACAAATAATTTTAATCAAGTGCTTAATGACGAAATTGATTACCAGATAATTTTGATAAAACTAAATGTTTTTTTTTGAAACTCAGAGATAAATATGTGTTCTAACAAAGACAATAAAAAATATTACTAATATGCAACAAAACTTCATTTTTTGCTTATATATTTACAAGATTTTACGCACATATACAATATAACACCATAGCAACAATATGATAGCAACATCAGATACTAAAAACAATTTTACAAATACCATTGCAGATTTTGAACTTCGCAATGATTGGACAAAAGAGGAAATTGCAGAAATTTATTATGCACCTATTTTTGACCTCATGTATAGGGCTGCAACCATACACAGACATTTTCAAGATGCTCAAGAGGTGCAAGTTTGCACACTTTTATCTGTAAAAACGGGTGGTTGTCCCGAAGACTGTTCCTATTGCCCCCAAGCTGCACGTTATCACACAGATGTAAAAGCACAGAAATTATTGCCTGTTGCAGAAGTTTTACAAGCCGCAGCAGCAGCAAAATCGGCTGGAAGTACCCGTTTTTGCATGGGTGCTGCATGGCGTGAAGTGCGTGATAATAAGGATTTTGACAAGGTTTTAGAAATGGTAAAAGGCGTAAATAGCATGGAAATGGAGGTTTGTTGCACATTAGGTATGATAACTCCAGAACAAGCACACAAATTGAAAGAAGCAGGTTTGTATGCCTACAACCATAATTTAGATACAAGCGAAGAATTTTATGATAAAGTAATTACAACTCGTAATTATAACAACCGTTTAGACACCTTAGAAAGTGTGCGTAAAGCTAAAATTTCAGTTTGTTCAGGTGGTATTATTGGTTTGGGAGAATCTGAAAGTGATAGAATTGGTATGTTACATACGTTATCTACATTGCCTGCACACCCAGAATCTGTGCCTGTCAATGCCTTAGTGCCTGTTGAGGGAACACCTTTGGAAAGTCAAGAAAAAGTCTCGGTTTGGGAAATGGTGCGAATGATTGCCACAGCAAGAATTTTAATGCCTCAAACCATGGTACGTTTGTCGGCGGGTCGTGTGCGTATGAATTTGGAAGAACAAGCCTTGTGTTTTATGGCAGGTGCAAATTCTATTTTTGCAGGTGATAAACTCCTCACAACGGCAAATCCTGATGTTGATGCTGACAAAAAAATGTTCGAATTATTTGGGTTGAAACCAAGAAAAGCATTTAAAGCATAATAAAAATTTTACCTTTTAGAAAGTTTGAAATTTTCTAAAAGGTAAAATTTCAGTATCAAACTACTTGGTGTTTAGAAAAAATTATTGCACTTTACGAGCTAAATATTATATTTTGTTTATTTCATTAGAACACACACAATTTTTAGGTAAAAACTTAATATCTTTACCAACTTGTGCATCTACAAATGCAGAAGCACAAAATTATCTGCAAGAAAGTAGCAATATGCATCATGCACATCAAGCACATCATGAGGGCACAATAATTATTACCGAAAATCAAACTGCTGGACGTGGACAGCGTGGCAATGTTTGGGAGTCAGAGCCAAATACAAACCTTACTTTTTCGCTAATCTTATCACCAAAATTTCTGAAAATTACTGAACAATTTAAACTTAATGTGGCAATTACAGTAGGAATTACAGATATGCTACAAAATTATTTACCTGTGCAAATAAAATGGTCAAATGATATTTATACACAAAGTAAAAAAATTGGTGGAATACTCATAGAAAATACTATTCAACAAAATTTTATTCAGCATGCAATTATTGGTATTGGCTTGAATATCAATCAATTAAGTTTTAATACGCCTATTGCAACCTCACTTATAAATGAAAAGAAACAAGTATCTCAATTAACCTTAGCACAAATACCTCAACCAATATCGCATCAAAGATATGATTTACAAACCATGCTGGAAGAGATAGTTTTAGGTATTGAAAATCGTTATTTACAACTGCGAGGTGGACAATATGACATGCTCAAAATGATTTATTTGCAACGTTTATATTGGTTTCAAGAAATACATACTTTTCAAGCACAAGATAAATATTTTGTAGGTTTAATTATCGGCATAGATAATTATGGCAGATTAGCAATTAATACAGAAGGCACTATCAAGTATTTTGATGTAAAAGAGGTTGCTTTTATTGCTTAATTTGTCGTTAAACTTTATATTTGTCATTATGAGCTTAAGAAGAATCTGAAATATGGATTTTTTGACATAACAACGCCAGATTCTTCGCAAGCTCAGAATGACAAAATTAGTTTTTAATTATTATAAATAATTTTGTAATGATTTACCAATTTTGATGCAGAAAACCTAAAAAATTAATATCTAAATTATACCATAAACCATAAATTACATCATGTATCAAACCTTAAAACCCGTTTTAGAAAAAGAGTTAGAAGACATTAAAGAAGCTGGACTTTATAAAAAAGAAAGAGTAATTACTTCTCCACAAGCAGCCGAAATTACTACACAATTAGCAGATGGAAGCTTAGTAGAAGTGTTAAATTTCTGTGCAAACAACTATTTAGGTTTGTCTTCGCACCCAAAAGTGATAGAAGCAGCCAAAAATGCTATTGATACACACGGTTTTGGTATGTCATCTGTGCGTTTTATTTGTGGCACTCAAGATATTCATAAAGAATTAGAAGCAAAAATTGCTAAGTTTTTAGGAACAGAAGATACAATTTTATATGCCGCAGCTTTTGATGCTAATGGTGGAGTTTTTGAACCTTTGTTTAATGAACAAGATACCATAATTTCTGACGAACTAAATCATGCGTCCATTATTGACGGTGTGAGGCTGTGCAAAGCAAAACGTATGCGTTATAAGCATAATGATATGGCAGATTTAGAGGAGCAGCTTAAAAATTCACAAGATTCACGACATAGAATTATTGTTACAGATGGGGTTTTTTCAATGGATGGGACTATTGCACAATTAGACAAAATTTGCGATTTGGCAGACAAATATCAAGCCTTAGTGATGTCTGACGAATGTCATAGCACAGGCTTTATGGGTAAAACAGGGCGTGGAGTTCATGAGTATCGCAATGTTATGGGCAGAGTTGATATTATTACAGGAACATTGGGCAAGGCTTTGGGCGGTGCCTTAGGGGGATTTACTTCGGGCAAAAAAGAAATTATTGAGCTATTACGCCAACGGTCAAGACCTTATTTGTTCTCAAATACTTTGGCTCCTGCTATTGTTGGTGCAGGAATTGCAGTTATGGATATGCTGACCGAAACTACTGAATTACGTGATAAATTGGAATGGAATACGCAATATTTCCGCAAAGCAATGACCGAAGCAGGCTTTGATATTCCTAAGGGAGAACACCCAATTTCGCCTGTGATGCTATATGATGCAGTTTTAGCACAACAGTTTGCCGAAAAATTATTAGCAAAAGGAATTTATGTGGTCGGTTTTTATTTTCCTGTTGTTGCCAAAGGTAAAGCAAGAATTAGGGTACAAATTTCAGCAGTTCATGAAAAACATCATTTAGATAAAGCTATTGCAGCTTTTATAGAAGTTGGAAAGGAATTAAAAGTTATTTAGGTGTAGACTGAAATCCACATTAGCATACCAAATAAAATTATTTGATTTTATTTGGTAGTTTGGAAATAAATTTGATAATTTATAGATATATTTACTAATGGATAATTTAATTAGATAGTATTTTAAGTTTATTGTCATAACATAATAATATGACGTTTTTCTTTGAACATTTTTTTATGGCTTCAAATAAAAAGCTATGTATTTTAGACCCAAATGGTTGTATTTTGGTTGTAAATGATGCTTTTTGTGATGCTTTGCAATGTACTTTTACTGATTTATTTCACAAGCCTTTTATAGACTTAGTGCGTAAAAATCATTGCCAAAAATTTTCTGAGCAAGTAAAAAATGAAAAAAGTGAAAACTTATTATTAGCAGTTCGGAAAAGTGATAATAGTTATCAAGATTTTTATTGGAATCATAAACTTGTGAAAGGCTATTTGCATGCTTTTATAGATACTCAACCTTATTTTGAAAATTATTACAGTAAAAATATATCATTTAATGATGTTTTAGCTAATAAAAATTCATCAGATGGACTTTGGGACTGGAATTTAGAAAAAAATACGATGTACTATTCTCCTCAGTGGAAAGCAATATTAGGTTATACAGATGAGGAATTAAATAATGATACTACAACTTGGAAAAACTGTATTTATGAAGATGATTTACCCACTACGCTACAATTAATAGAGGATTTTAACACAGGAAAATCTCCAAATTTTGAAATTGTCCAACGATTTTATCATAAAAATAATTCAACAGTTTATGTATATTGTAGGGCTATACATTTTAAGAATATAGAAGGTAAGGTTATTCGAATGATTGGCGTTGTTAGTGATATTACGGCACAAAAACTTATAGAAGAAAAGCAACGCAAAAACGAAAGAATTTTGTCTAAGGCACAAGAACTTGTTAAAATGGGAAGTTGGGAGTGGGATATGACAGAAAATAAAATATCATGGTCAGATTATTTGTGCAAATTATTAGGATTTGAGGTAGATGAGTTTATGCCAGAACCTGAAAATTTTTTGCAATATATACATGCCAATGATAAAAGTCGGGTGCTAACAACAATGTGGCGTTGTCTTAATATGCGTAAACCAGAAACGATAGAATTTAAGGTTGTAAAAAAAGATAAAACTGTAATTTTGGTGCGTTGTGAAGGTTATTTAGAATATAACTCTTCAAATGTGTTGCAAAGGGCAATTGGCGTGATATGGGATATTACAGAACAGAGAAAGAATGAAGAAGAACTTATCAAAGCCAAAGAAATAGCCGAAGCCTCTGTTAAATTAAAAGAACAGTTTATTTCTACAATGAGCCATGAAATTCGTACACCCATGAATGCAGTGATGGGAATGACAAATTTATTATTGCAAGAAAATCCACAGGAGCATCAAACAGATTATTTAAAAGTTTTACATTCAGCATCTAAAAATTTATTGCTATTAATTAATGATATTTTAGATTTTTCTAAAATAGAGGCAGGCAAAATTGTATTTGAAAGTATTGATTTTAATTTGCAGGAACTATTGAATAATATTGTTAATATTTATCTATATTCTGCCAAAGAAAAAGGATTGTCCTTAGAGCTTAATTATTGTACGCCAATTAATACATTATTGGTTGGTGACCCCATAAAACTTACCCAAATTATCACTAATTTAGTTGGAAATGCAATTAAATTTACGAAAAAAGGTACTATTACTATTCAGATAAATATAGAGAAAGATTATGGCAATCAATTATTTATAGAGTTTTTGGTAATAGACACAGGTATTGGAATTCCAAAAGAAAGATTAGAAAATATTTTTGAAAGTTTTACACAAGCCACAGTAGATACCACAAGAAAATACGGTGGTACAGGTTTAGGACTAACAATTGCTCAAAATTTAGTAGAATTACAAGGTGGTAAAATAGGAGTTCAAAGTGTTTTGAATGAAGGAACTACTTTCTATTTTACCTTGCCTTTCTACAAAAGCAAGTTGGTGTTTACGCCATTTTTATCCCAAGAAAAAATGGTATTTATGCCTGAAAGTTTAGAAGGTATAAAAATTCTTGTTGCTGAAGATAATGAAACAAATCGTTTTGTGATTAGTCGTTTTCTCTTAAATTGGAAAATAGATTATGATTTTGCTGTAAATGGACTTGAAACAGTGAGTAAAATACAGCAAAAACACTACGATATGGTTTTGATGGATTTACACATGCCCGAACTTGATGGCTATGAGGCAACAAAAGAAATTCGTAAATTAGCAGGCACTTATTACCAAACAGTTCCCATTGTTGCACTTACGGCTTCTGCTTTATCTTCGGTTGGTGTTCGAATTAAAGAATTTGGTATGGACGATTTTTTACTAAAACCTTTTGAACCCAAAGAGCTTTATCAAAAAATTGCAAAATATGCTCTTAATAAAATTATAGAATTTACAAATATTGCTCAAGATTTATCACAAAGTTCTGCTCAAAATTCCACTAAAATTGCGGATAATTTCCCTATTGAAATATCAGAGCCAATATCATACATAAATTTTTCTAAATTTGAAATAATTACTATGGGTGAAAAAAACTTTGGTGGAGAATTATTACAACTGTATATTAATCAACTTGATGAGTATATAACGAACTTACAAATTTTGATTGAAAATCAACAATTAGCAGAAATTCATTCACTAAATCATAAAATTAAATCAACTGTAACAATTTTACAGTTAGAAGAAAATTTATATAAGGAGCAGCTTTTATTAGAAAAATTTATCGCAAAAAAAGATGTCAAACAAAGTAATATTCATTTTCATAGTATTGTAAAACTATGCAAAGATATAAACTTGTTGTTAAACGAAAAAATAGGGTTAATGAAGATTTAATACAAACCTAATAATAAACCAGTAATGAAGCTATAAAATTATTTTCTAAGAAAATCACTAAAAACTTTGTCTATAATCAAAAAAAAACATTATTTACAAGAATAAGTAATAAGACAAAATAAATGTATGACAGACTTTGGTCTGTAAAATATTGATAATCAAAACTTTACAGACTAAAGTCTGTGGTACAAACTATACTTTTAAACTATCTTATTACTTAATTTAAGTTTATCCACAATTTTGTTACATTTTAAAACTATTAGCTCTAATGAATAGGGAAATTCACACTTGGTACAGTCCATCGTTAAACAAAAACATGGAAATTGTTGTTTATGGTCATCACGGCCCGGCTTTGTTAATGTTGCCAACCGCAGCAGCAGATTATCTGGAATATGAAAGGTTTTTGATGATTGATGCCTTAGCACCTGTCATTAATTCGGGTAAGTTTAAGGTTTTTTCTATCAATAGCATTAACTCAGAAAGTTGGTTAAATAGAAATATGCACCCACGTCATAAATCTATTCGCCATCAACAGTTTAATGAGTATGTAATGAATGAGGTTGTTCCTTTTATTCACAATCATGCAAGAAGTTTAACACCAATTATTACAACAGGTGCATCATTAGGAGCTTTACATGCTGCAAATTTGTTTTTCCGCCGTCCAGATGTTTTTGCAGGTACTATTGCCATGAGTGGTGTTTATGATTTGAGTTCTTATTCTGACGGTTATTTTGATGAGGATTGTTATTTTAACTCACCAGAACATTATCTTCGTAATCTTAATGACGATTATTTTTTGCCTCGTTTGCGTGCAAACAAACATATTCATATTTTGACAGGTAGCGGTGCTTATGAAGCTCCAAATGCTTCTCGCAGATTTTCTGCCTTGTTAAATTCAAGAGGAATTCCTCATGAGTTAGATGTTTGGGGTGCAGATATGCCTCATGATTGGACTACATGGCGTGATATGTTGCCTTATTACTTAGAAACAAGATTTTAATAATCATTAATTCAATTTGTTTATATTTGCCATTCCGAGCAGAGCTACCATCAGCAAAGCAAAGAATGGCGAATTAATAACGTAGTTGCAACAGCCTACAAATACGATTTTTAACCACTCTTAACGCATTTTCCTGACAATCAATTAGACATTTGCAACATAGATTTTAGCCTATGAATTAATTGAAAATCAATTAGTTACCAATATATTGTAAAAATTTACATCATATAATTAATGTAAGTTGCTTAGTGCTTGTACCACAGATTTTAGTCTGTGATTTTCTAAAATTACAATTTGGAAAACCATTAAAAATACTTATTTTTAGTAAGTTTATTGTAAATTTTGCTAATTAAAGTTATGATAAAATCATAGACTAAAGTCCAATGCTATTAAGCTAAGAAATTGTTTTTTAGTGCCATAGGCACGAAATATTTATAGTAGTGCCATTCTCCATTCCTCAAAGTGCCGTAGGCACGACATATATTTCGTGCCTACGGCACTTTGAGGAGTTGATGCTCTTTTTTGCTATAAATATTTCGCCTTTACAGGGCTTAAAAATTTACAATTTATTGATAATTAAGTAATTAACAATATTTGAATTCTACTTTCTTAGCTTAATAGCATTGGACTAAAGTCTGTGGTACATTCTACGCAACTTACATGAATTAAGTTAAAATTTCTTAAAATTTCTACTAATTTATAGCAATAAATTATTTTTGTTGTAGAATATAAATTTTTTTCAAAGACTGTTTACAGCCTTACAAACCTACCAAAATGACAAAAAAACACAAAAATTTTAGAAAAAACTTAGCCATAATTACGCTAACAGGTTTTACCACGTTTTCAGCTTGCAAAAATGAGCAAAAAAACCAAACAGAAAACCAAACCACAACTACGGTTAATGTTGAAGCCCCCAAAGCAAAGCAAATTCCAAAGGAATTAGAAGCTCATGGAAGCAAAAGAATAGATAATTATTATTGGCTTAATGACCGAGAAAATCCTGAAGTAATTTCGCATTTAAAAGCCGAAAATGCCTATCGTGATACAATGCTTGCACACACAAAGATTTTGCAAGAAGAACTTTTTGCGGAGATGAAGGGCAGAATTAAAGAAACTGACGAGTCTGTTCCTTTCAAATTAGATGATTATTATTACTATTCTCGTTATGAAGAAGGGCAACAATATAGCATTTATTGTCGCAAAAAAGGTTCTTTGACTGCACCCGAAGAAATTTTGGCAAATGGAAATGAAATGGCAAAAGGCAAAAAGTTTTTTAATGCCAATTATGATGTAAGTCCAAAACACGATATTCTTACCATTACATTAGATACAGTTGGAAGAAGATTATATACTTTGCAATTTAAAGATATTAAAACAGGAAAATTATATCCCGAACAGCTTAAACTTGTAACAGGTGCAGCGTGGGCAAATGATAATAAAACTATTTTTTATACCGTAGAAGATGCCACAACTTTACGTTCTTATAAGGTTTTGAAACATATTTTGGGAACAAATGTGAAAAAAGACGTGGTAATTTATGAGGAAAAAGACACAAAATTCGGTACGTATATTGGCAATAGCAAATCAAAAAAATACATATTTCTTTACAATGCTTCGACATTAAGCAGCGAAGTTTTG
This sequence comes from Cytophagales bacterium, assembly GCA_043748455.1. GTDB lineage: Bacteria > Bacteroidota > Bacteroidia > Cytophagales > Thermoflexibacteraceae > JAAFKA01. The sequence continues at coordinate 24,883 of JAYTNF010000014.1, read as the reverse complement.
TTTTTAGATGCAGATAAACCTAACGGAAAATTTGTAGCCATTCAGCCCCGAACTCCAAATTTAGAATATGATGTAGAACATTTTGGCGATAAATTTTACATTCGCACCAATGACAATGCCTTAAATTTTAAGTTAGTAAAAACGCCAATTACAAAAACTACGAAAGAAAATTGGAAAGATGTAATTCCACACCGAGCAGATGTTTTGTTGAAAGGTATTGATATTTTCAAAGATTATTTGGTTTTGGCGGAGCAAAGTGAAGGTTTGCCAAAAATTCGTGTTATTAAATGGGCAGACAAAACAGAACATTATCTAAATTTTGGAGAACCTGCTTACAGTGCAAATATGGCGTATAATCCCGAATTTAACACCAATGTTTTGCGTTATAATTATACTTCGCTAACTACGCCAAATTCTACGATTGATTACAATATGGAAACAAAGGCAAAAGATGTGAAAAAAGAGCAAGCTGTTTTGGGTGGTTTTAACAAAGATGATTACGAAACAGAAAGACTTTGGGCAACAGCAAAAGATGGCACAAAAATTCCAATTTCGGTGGTTTATAAAAAAGGTTTCAAAAAAGATGGTTCACAACCATTTTTATTATACGCTTACGGTTCTTATGGTGCATCAATGTCAGCAAGTTTTAGTTCTTCAAGATTAGCTTTGTTAAATCGTGGTTTTGGTTATGCGATTGCACATATTAGAGGCGGACAAGAAATGGGAAGACAGTGGTATGAAGATGGCAAGTTTTTGAAAAAGAAAAATACATTTACAGATTTTGTAGATTGTGCAGATTTTTTAATAGCACAAAAATATGCTTCTGCGGACAAATTGGCTATTATGGGCGGAAGTGCTGGCGGTTTGTTAATGGGTGCAGTGGTAAATTTACGTCCAGAATTGTTTAAAGTTGTGGTGGCACAAGTTCCATTTGTTGATGTTGTTACAACAATGTTAGACGAAACTTTGCCTTTGACAACAGGCGAATTTGAAGAATGGGGAAATCCAAAAGACAAAACCTATTATGATTATATGCTTTCTTACTCACCTTATGATAATGTGGAAAAGAAAAACTACCCTTCTATGTTGGTAACAACAGGTTTGCATGACTCGCAAGTGCAGTATTTTGAGCCTGCAAAATGGGTTGCAAAATTACGAGAAATGAAAACAGATAACAATAAATTAATTATGAGTGTTAATATGGAAGCTGGTCATGGTGGTGCATCTGGTCGTTTTGATAGACTGAAAGAAGTGGCTTTGGAATATGCTTTTATATTTGATGCTTTGGGAGTGAAATAAATTTAGTTTGACTTTCCGATAAGAATTGATTATTTTAGATGTGTAATTTTGTCATTCTGAGCAAAGCGAAGAATCTGAATTATTGGTTTTTGACGTAACAACGTCAGATTCTTCGCAGGCTCAGAATGACAAAACAAAAATTTTAGTACGCAGCCCTTAAATCTTTCATTTCTATATCAGTATAGCCATGTTGCCTTAAAGTTTGCATAGCTTGTTGTACTTGTGGTTTTGTTGAGTAATTTCCAACTAAAACCAGCCATTGAATACCTTTATATTGATCCATTGTAATAAATAAGTCATAACCATGACCATTGCCTAAATTTTTCTTTTTGAGTTCAGCACAAATTTCTTTAGCACCACCATCATCATCAAATTTACCAACAATAATGCTATATTTATTTTTTTCTACTTTTACGCCTTCTTCCGTATAAAGTGCATTATCTTTAGGGTTAAAAGGTTCGTATACTGGATAATAATCTGCTTTTTTTGCCTCAATACCTGTAGAATCTTTTAATGGAATAAACCAATCATGTTGCAAAATATTAAAATTGTCCATATTTTCATCACAAGAAGCATAAATATAGTTGGGTAATTTAGTTTTTTCACTAACCAAAGGACTTGCATTTCCATTACCAAACGTATAAGCCCTAACCATATAAGCACTTCCATTCACTTTCCCTTTAAATCCTTCAGGTTTGCGATTAACAACAGTTATAAAATCTATTGCCCCATCAAAATTAAAATCACCAAAAGAATCATCTCCCATGTGAATAGAAGGGAAAGAAACTTGTGTAATTTTTTTAGGGTCTGTAATATCAAATAAGTTATAACATTTGTATTTGCTATCCGCATTTTGCTCACGCAAGGTAAAAGTGCATAAATAACTACGACCTAAATAAGTAAATTCATAAGTATCAGCAATGTCATTTACACTTTGTTTTGAATTTTTATCAGCATCACAATAAAAATAGAAATGTTGCTTATTCAAATACAAACCTGTGGGATTTGGGTTGAAAATATTGTCATATTGGTCGCCGTTGACAAAGTATTTAAACATTTCTACCGAACCACCTTGATAAACAGTAACGGAAGTATCACCCCAATCTTTTGGAATTGGTGCAATCGTAGGTGTTTTTGTACGAGTTACAGCCTCTTGTGTGAGTTTTTTAAATGTGTATTGGGCATAAACCGACTGACCCAAAAGAACGAAAATTGATAGTAATATAGCTTTCATAACAAAAGAATTTGTTTATAAATGTAGCAAAAAGTATGCGTTTTTACAATTAACGTGAGATAAATATCTTTGTTTCAAAAATAACAATGCCTTAACATTTTACTTGGGCATTCTATTATGTTCAAAATTCCAATACCATTGTATTGAATCTGCTAAACCTTGCTCTAAATTATGTGTAGGTTGATACCCTAACATCATTTCAGCTTTTTCAATAGATGCTAACGAGTTTCGGATATCACCTATGCGTGGTGTTGTATAAGTTGCTTGAATTGTTGTAATATTGTTATCATATTTTTTTAATAAATTTTGAATTTTTATGTATAATTGGTTTAGTGAATTACTTTCTCCATAAGCAATATTATAAACCGTATTCACTACATCTTTATTCGTTGTTAATGCTGCTAATTGGTTGGCTTGCAATACATTAGCAATATAAGTAAAATCTCTTGTTTGTTCGCCATCACCATGAATTATTGGCGACTGTTTTTGTATCAAGGCACTAACAAACTTGGGAATTACGGCTGCATATTCGCCATCAGGCTGTTGTCTTTGTCCAAAAACATTGAAATATCTCAAACCAATACAACTTATTCCATACAAATCTGCAAAAACATTAGCATATAATTCATTTACATATTTTGTTACTGCATAAGGTGATAATGGTTTTCCAATCTGGTCTTCGTATTTTGGCAAGGCTTTATGGTCGCCATAAGTCGAGGAACTTGCTGCATAAACAAACCTTTTTACTTTTGCATCTTTTGCCGCAGTCAAAACATTTAGAAATCCTGTTGTATTTACTTCATGGGTTGTTAAAGGGTCTTTGATACTACGATTAACAGAGCCTAATGCTGCTTGGTGCAACACATAATCTATTTCATGTTCAAAAACTTGTTTGCAACTTGCTAAATTTCTAATGTCTCCTTCTACAAAAACAAAATCCCGATTTGCTAAAAAAGGTTTTACATTTTCATATTTTCCTGTGCTTAGGTTATCAAAACATAGCACTTTATTATTTTGTTGCAATAATACCTCACACAGATTAGAGCCAATAAATCCCGCACCACCTGTTACTAATACTGTCGAATTGGTTATTTTTGTTTGCATGTAATTGTAATCTTAATTGTAATATTTGGGACAATATTACAGTTATTTTTTCAAAACTAAAAACTATTTTAGTGGGTTGTACGACAATCTTTGTGGAGAAGTCTTTTTTGCAACATATTCCATAATTTTATAAATTATAGATTTTGTGCCGTTAGGCACTTAATATTGGTAGAAATAGCAACTACCCACTCGTTTTGCTCTGTTAGGAGCTTAACAAACTCCCAAATACAAAAAAGAGAGAGGAGGTGTTTTTATGCTACCAATATTAAGTGCCTAACGGCACAAAAATAACATTTTAATACCACTTTCCGCAAAAAATATCAAACAACCATTAATTTCATATTTCATAAATTATATTTCATATCTATTAGTTATCTTTTATTTTATTTATATTTGTGGTGCAATTTAACCTTTTTTAATAATGAAATATTCTCAAAAACTACAAATTTTAGTAGTTATAAGCTCTTTTTGTAACTTGTTTGCTTGTCAAGCACAAGATAGCAAACAAACAACAAATAACACAAATAATACAATAGGCACGCAAACCACCGCAACAAGTGTAAACACAAACGTGAGTACACCTATAAGTATGGCTACAAATATGGTTACAAAAACTGCAAATTTTGTCCAAGATTCGACAACAATTAGTAGAATTTATGACCAAATTTTATTGCGTGGTAATTGTTACAAAGATTTGGAATATTTGTGCCTTAAAATTGGGGGAAGATTTGCAGCTTCGCCACAGGCAGAAAAAGCCGTTAAATGGTCAAAATCAGTGATGGATTCTTTGGGTTTGGATTCTGTTTGGTTACAACCTGTGCAAGTGCCGCATTGGGAAAGAGGGAAAGCTGAAAAAGGTCAGATTGTTACAACAAAAGGTAAAATAAATGTTCCTATTTGTGCCTTGGGAGGCTCTATTGGTACAGGCAGGCAAGGAATTACAGCACAAGTTATTGAGGTTTTGCAACTTGCCGAATTGGCAACATTAGGAGAAGCAGCCATAAAAGGTAAAATTGTATTTTATAACCGTCCTTTAAATCCTGCTATTTATGATACTTTTGAGGCTTATGGTGGTGCTGGCGACCAACGAAGAAATGGTGCATCAGAAGCCGCAAAGTTTGGTGCAATCGGTGTTATTGTCCGTTCTTTGGCTTCAAATTTAGACGATTTTCCGCACACAGGTTCTATGATTTATCAACTCAATGTAAATCAAATTCCTGCTATTGCTATCAGTACAAATGGTGCAGAATTATTAAGCAAAACTCTTAAAAATGAGCCTAAAACGCAATTTTACTTCGAAACACATTGCCAAAAATATGAGGATAAAACTTCTTATAATGTCATTGGAGAAATTCGTGGCACTGAAAAACCGAACGAAATTATTGTAGTTGGCGGGCATTTAGATTCATGGGATTTGGCACAAGGTGCACATGATGATGGTGCAGGTTGTATGCAAAGTATTGAAGTTGCACGAACACTTAAACGGTTGAATATCAAGCCTAAACGTACAATTCGTGTGATAATGTATATGAATGAGGAATTTGGAAATCGTGGAGGAATTGCCTACGCACAATATGCAGAAGAGCAACAAAGCAGGTTAAAACATGTTGCAGCCATTGAATCTGATAGAGGAGGTTTTGCTCCACGAGGTTTTACGGTTGATGCAAGTCCTGAAAAAATACTGCTTTTACAAAAATACTTGCCTTTTATGAAAAATTATGGTATTGATTTTGTTAAAAAAGGTGCTGGCGGCGTTGATATTACACCATTGAAAGTTGTCAATACGACATTGATTGGTTATGTACCTGATTCGCAACGCTATTTTGACTTACATCATAGCACACAAGATACTTTTGATAAAGTGAATAAACGTGAATTGGAATTGGGGGCTGCCGCAATGACAAGTTTGGCGTATTTATTGGCAGAATATGGAGTAGAATAAATATAATTTGTCATTTTGAGCTTGCGAAGAATCTGAAATATTTGGTTTTAATGTAATGTTTCAGATTCTTCGCAAGCTCAGAATGACAAATACTAAAAACTCAACACTAAAAACTCAAAACTAAAAAAATGAAAAAAACATTTGTAAAAGTTGCTGTAATTTTTGTGCTATTGGCTACTGTTTTTGGTGGCAGTTTCTTTTTATTTGGCTACAAAGCCAATTATAGCGAAGGCAATAGAACAGGACGGTTAATGAAATTTAGCAAAAGAGGCTACATTTTCAAAACTTGTGAAGGTACATTAGACCTCAACAATATTTCCAAAACCAATGCAGGTATGGTAAGTAGCACTTGGGATTTTTCGGTAGATGACTCAGATGCAAAAACTTTTGAGGCAATAGACAAAGCCATGACTGAAAATAAAGTCGTAAAGTTGCATTACGAAGAAAAGTTTTTCCAATTTTCTTGGCGTGGAGATACAAAGTATTTTGTAACAAAAATCGAGGAAATTCACGAGGTTTCAAACTAAATTTGGTTGTGGTTTAAAATGTATGATAGAAATCTTTGTTATTAATGTCCTGTAAAAGATTTTCAAAGCCTTAAAAAACTTTCTCAAAAGTCTATTTTATATCCAAACAGTGTCATGCTTAAATACTTAGAAAACTGATAAAATTAGCTGTACTTAGTAGTATAAAATGATTTACAAATACTAATAATTTTATAAAATAATTTTATAACTTATTGATTTTCAATTAATTACAGTCATCATATAATTTAAATCACAAACACATATTTTATATCAATAAATACAGATGAACGAAAAATATAATTACTTGACTCCTGAAAATATCAATAATTTTATTGATACAGCTTTCTCCGAAGATGTAGGAGATGGCGACCATTCATCATTATCGGCAATTCCTGCCGAAACCACAAGAAAGGCACGTCTAATTATCAAAGATGAAGGCATTATTGCAGGTTTGGCATTGGCAAAAATGATTTTTAAACGTGCAGATGCAAATTTACAAGTCAATTTGTTATTAAATGATGGCGATACTGTAAAATTTGGTGATATTGGTTTGATTGTAGAAGGAAGTGCAAGGTCAATTTTGACTGCTGAAAGGTTGGTTTTAAATTGCATGCAACGCATGAGTGGTATTGCAACAGCTGCAAAACAGGCTGTCAAACAAACCAAAGGCACAACAACTAAAATTTTAGACACTCGCAAAACAACACCAAATTGCAGAATCATAGAAAAATGGGCAGTGCAAATTGGTGGTGCAGTCAATCATCGTTTTGGTTTATTTGACATGATAATGCTTAAAGATAACCACGTAGATTATGCGGGTGGCGTACAAAATGCTATTGAATCTGCAAAAGTTTATAGAGATAGATATTACGCAAAAACAGGCAAACATCTAAGAATTGAAGTTGAAACCCGCAACTTGGTAGAAGTCCAAGAAGCACTAAATACAGGTGGTGTTGATGTAATTATGCTTGATAATATGGATATTGCGACAACAAAATCGGCGGTTACAATTATCAGAAATAGTAAAAACAACTGTGAAATTGAGGCTTCGGGTGGTATTACCTTAGAAAAAATTGCTGAAATTGCAGCCTGTGGCATAGATTATATTTCTATTGGTGCATTAACGCATTCTGTAAAAAGTTTAGATATTAGTTTAAAAGCCTATTAACGTATGTTTAATCATTCGCCTAAGGCAAACATGCTTAAAATAAGTTTTATATTTTGTCTAATTTGTTAAATTTGTATAACTTTGCAACTGTTTTAGGACTTTATAAACACATATAACTTAAATAAAGTCTTTTTATAATGTATTTTAACCCTAATTTTATAGCAATGAAAAATTTAAAATTGTATGTGGCAATGTTGCCAATCGTTATTGGTTCTTTCTTTATGACTTCTTGCGATAATGGAAAAGAAAAAATTTCGCAATTAAGCCAACAAAACGAAGAATTATCGGCTGCAAATAAAAAAGATAGCCTTTATATTGCAAGCATGAACTCTGAAATGGACGAGTTATATGCCAATTTGGATTCTATGCGTGCAAGAGAAGAACGTATCCGCCAGGCGACAGACAAATTGAGGTCAAAAACAATGGGTGGCAAAGAAGGAAGTGTTACGCTTGACGAAAGTTTTGCACAATTAGAAAAATTGCTTGCTCAAAATAAACAAAAAATTAGCTCTTTGCAGAAAAAACTTGCTGAATCTGATAAGAAAAATGGTGAAATGCAAAAATTTGTTGATGAATTACAAAAACAAATGGTTGCTAAAGATGACCAAATTGTAGGTTTGAAAAATCAAGTTGCAGATTTAGCAAAAACAGTAGAAAACTTAACTCTACAAAATACACAAATTTCATCTGAAAAAGCAAATACCGAAAAACAATTAACAGCAACAACTGATGCTTTAAATACCGTTTTTTATGCGGCTGGTTCTAAAAAAGATTTGGAGAAAAAAGGCTTAATTGATACAAGAGGTTTGTTCAAAAAATTAGACGGTTTGGCTGCTGGTGCTTCAGAAGATGCTTTTGTAAAAGGTGATAAAAGATATTTGAAAGAAATCAACGCAGGTCAAGGAAAAGCTAAAAATGTAGAATTGTTACCAAAACGTGATGGTTTTGAATTAGTAGAAGCTAATGGTGAGGTAGTTATAAAAATTACTGATGCTGACAAATTTTGGAAAAATAAATATGTTGCTATTGTAATTAAATAGTTTTACCATTTAATTTTATTTCAGAAGGTGCATGACAAAGTTGTGCACCTTTTTTTAGCTAAAAAGTTATGTTAAAATACAAATTGGTTTGTATATTTTGTCATTTTTTGCTTTGCTTGGACTGACAAAATAAAATGTACAAATAATTTTACAATTTATGCACAATTATCAAAGGCATTTCCACAAAAAAACTTGTACCAATTCCTTCCTCAGTTTCAAACCAAATACTGCCATTTGCATGTTCAATACCACGTTTTGCAAGAGCTAAACCAATTCCAGAACCTGTGTGTTTGGTAGTAAAATTTGGTAAAAATACTTTTTGTCCAATATCTTCGGGAATTCCTAAACCGTTATCTTTCACCTCTACAATCACTTTTTCTTTGCCAAGAATACTTAAACTTACATCAATTTGTGGAGTTTTTTCATTCGCAACGGCTTGTATTCCATTGATAATGAGGTTTGTAATGGTTCTGCTCATCAATTTTCTATCGCCAACAACAAAATATTTTCCTTCTGAAATTGACAATGTAATGATTGCATTTTCATTGTTTTCATACAAAGTTACTGTTTCTCGCACAATTTCGCCCATTTCAAACTTTTCATTTTTAGGAATTGGCATATTTGCAAAGGAAGCAAAAGAGGTTGCAATGTCGCTTAATGTGTCAATTTGTCCTATCATTGAATTTATTGAGTTCAATAATTGTGGTCTTTCAAGACTAATAATTCGCTGCAAATGTTGCAACGTAAGTTTCATAGGTGTAAGTGGATTTTTGATTTCATGGGCTACCTGTTTTGCCATTTCACGCCATGCTGATTCTTTTTCGCTACGAGAAAGTGCCTCTTTACTTTCCTCCAATTTCAGTAGCATTTGGTTATATGCACCAACCAATAAGCCAATTTCGTCTTCGGATTTGTAAGTCAATGGTTCGTTATTACCCAAAGTTGTACGTTTTATTTTTTGTGTAATAAGCTGCAACGGTTTTACCAAAAGTCGAGAAGCAAAATAAGACGCAACTAATAAAATGATAAAAGTAAAGGTAAACACATTCATAATTGTTGATAAAATTTCAATAATTTGTTGTTCTGATTTGCGTTGTGATTCAAAAAATGGAATACCAATAATTCCTAAAATTTCGCCTGTTTCATAAGATTTTACGCCCACATACACCGAATTATATTCTAAACTGCCAATAGATTCTGTGAGCATGACTTTATTTTGCTTTTGTTCTATGATTTTGGCTAAGGCTTGGGGATTTATTAATTCTGATAAAAAGCTATTTTCATAGATAAATGGCTGGCTGGCAACCAATAATCTGCCCGTTTTTGTGAATACATTAATATCTGTTTGTGTTAATTTTGCTACTTCAACCAATGGATTTAGTAACTTTTCACGATTAATATAACCTTTACGTAAGTTCTCTAAACTTGCTCCCAAATTGATACTTACGTTTTCTGCTTTTTCAATGTAATTTTTTCGAGTTTCTTCAATATTTACAGAATTTAAAATGCTTACAACCAAAATACTTACAAATACCAAAGGTAAGAAAAAAGCCAAATTTATATAAATTTGAATACGTGCAGAAAAATTTAAGTTCCAATTTATACGCCTAAAAGCCAAGCTATAAATGATTGCTAACGCCAAATTATATAATAACAAAACAATAAAAAGAAATGAAAAATTAGAAATAATGCTTTTAAAAGGGTAAGTTTCTGAACTCACAAACACACTTTTACCTTCGCCTTTTAGCAAAAAATGCCTGTAATTTTTATCATTATCTTCATCTTTTGTTTTGATAATGGTTTTGCCACTTTCAAAATATTTTAGGAAATTTGGAACATAACTAAAATCTCCAAAGGTATAAAGTTGCTCTGAATTGCGATAAATGGCATAACTATAACGAGTGTCTTCGTTATAAGCCGCAAATTTCTTATCAACAAATAAACTTGGATACACACTATTTGGAATAATTTTTTTGAGTTTTAAATCTATTAGCACTTTGCCAACCATAATATCTTGGCGATAAATTTCTGTAAATTGTAAATATCTTTTGATATTATTTGCCACATCTGCCACAAAAAATAAATCAACATATTCAGTCTTATATTTTGTAGAATCAAAACGCATAAATAGGGAGTCAAAGCCAATATCTGCATTAAGAGGTTCTCCGTTACCATTAAATAACAACACATTTACATCATATTTTTCAAAATAATCACTTAAGTAATATTTCTTTATTTTCTGAACAATTAAATCATTTGCCGAAAATGCCATCATGCGAGTTTGAATCATGGCATCTTCTTTAATTTTCTTGCTTACATCATGTAATAAAAACTCTGCTAATTTATCATTTTCAACCAATAATTTTGAGGCAAATTCCTTTTTGTTATAAGTATCCATCGTATTTTCAAAAGTATAAATTGAATAGGCACCCAACAAAGCAGAGGCAACAGAAACTAAAAATAAATAAATGTAAGTATTGTAATTAAAGACTCGAACTGTGAGTGGAAAACGTAGAAAAGTGATGATTATCAAGTAAGTAGTGTTGATAGCAAATATTACAAAATCAAAAGTATCGAGAATTGCAAAGCCAAAAACAAAAATAATGGCAGCATAAATCATACTAATAAGCACTTGATAATTATAACGGTTTAATAAAATTAGCAAACGGGAAACGACATGGGCAATGAAAAAATAGATAACAGCACTCAAAATAAAGATAGCTAAACACAAAAGTTTATCAATATCAAAATCTAAATCTAATGTAATATCTAAGGAAATTTGTGAACGAAAATATAAGTTTTCAAACACATAAAATTGGAAAAAACAGGCGGTATAGGTAAGTAAACAAAGCAAAATAGAAATAAAAATTCTCATGGATAATGAGGAACTCACCAAAGCCTTGATATTCAATAGCTTATGATAATATAAATAGCCAAAAGCTAAAATGCTACATACCACAAGTGTATTCAAAAGGAAATCTCCCAAAGAGTCGGAAAAGAAAAAAGTTTCAGACAAATTTTGCCAATCTATTATTTTATAGTTACTGAATTGGAAGGGAACATCAAAAAACACGATTAAAATTCTCAAACTTAGTAAAGCAATTATCAAAGTAAAAAATGCAAACCAAACTTTATTTTGATGTAAGTATTCTACAACATTTAAACGAATTAAAAGCATAGAAAATAGAATAGTAAGTCCTGCAAAGAAAATCATTGCATTTTTACGGCTTGTTCCCAAAAAAGAACTATCATTATTTTGCATAATAACCGAAAATAAATAACGACCATCTGCACTTTTAACTGATTGCCCTTCTTCATCATTTAATGATAAAGTAATGTCGGCTATATTCTCTGGAAAAATATCTTGATTGTAGTAAGACTTAATATATTGATTATCAATTTGATAGCGTAAATATAAAGGAATCACTGAAACTATTTGATACTTTTCTGCTTTAACAACAATGTATTCTTTATTAATAATAAAGAAACCATTGCTATTTTCTATACATTGTTGTGCGAATTTTCCGTTAATGTCTTCTTTATCTATAAAATATTTATAATCTGTCCAATAAAGTAATTGGTCATCATTGTAAATAAAAATAGCATATTTATTGGTGTAAGATAATTGCGTAAAATTAATATTTTTACTTTGTGTAACTAGCTCTCTTAGTTCTTTAAGTTGGGTTTCGGAAGTTGTAATTTCTTTCTGTAAGGTTGAAGCAATTTTCTGTAAAAAATTTTTGGTGGCTACTTGATTATTATTCGCAGGTTTTCCAAAGTTGCCCCAACCTGATGGAGAACCTAAAAAAATAGCTAACGATAATGATAGCAAAGCCGCAAAAAGATAATAATAGTATAAAGATTTCTTCATAATTCAGAAAATAAACCGAAAAATTATGCCAAATATAAATTTATTTATTGAGAATTATGCTTTTAATGCTAAGACAAAATAAATGTACCACTTGTTAGGCGTATTTTAGTTATTTTTAGCTGTCAAAAAGGTGGAATATTGATAAAGACACAAACAATGGCGAGAAAATAAACTTACATTATCTATTTTTTATGTGGTTAAATAATTATGATACGAAAATTATTAAGTTTTGTTAAATGAAATTTTATGTAAAAATAAATTGTAACTTTGTAATTGTTTTCACAATAATTTAAACCACTTACACGACAAAAAACCATTACAGTTATGTGTAAGGTCAAAATTTATAATTTATCTTTTAATTCAATGTTACAAAACCTAAAATCGCAAAATCCAAAATTTAATTTGCTTTATTTTTCTTATTGTTTGACTATATTTTTATGCTTAGGTTTAATTGCCCCTAAAAATATTTTTGCTCAGAATACAAAAAAAACGACCAATGGCTCAACAGTCATCAGTGGAAAAGTAACCGCAGTTGGTGATGGAAATCCCATTCCTTATGCCTCTGTTGCCATAAAAGGCACAAGTCTTGGCACTTCCACTGATTTTGATGGACAATATAAACTAACTATTAATGCAGGCAGCAAAGTAGATTCTTTGGTTGTGAGTTCCGTTGGTTTTAAAACTCGTGCAAAAAAAGTCATTAAAGGTTCATCGCAGACCATAAATATCCAATTAGCAGATGATGTAGAGGAACTTATTGAGGTGGTTATCACGCCCAAAGGCAAATATATAAATCCTGCATGGTTGATTTTAGACGAAGTTCAGGCAAATAAAGACCGCAATGATATGCAAAAACTTGATGCTTATCAATATGAAGCTTATAATCGGGTAGAAGTTGATATTGATAACATTACAGAAAAATTTAAAAAACGCAAGGTTACTCAACAAATTTTAAGTCTTTTTGATAGTGCAAAACGCATGGCAGGTGATGATGGCAAACCTATTATTCCAATTTTTGTGTCTGAAACGATGTCCGATTTATATTATCGCAACAATCCCGCACGTACAAAAGAACAAGTAAAAAAGCAAAAAATTACAGGTATTGGTATAGAAGACGGTTCTGCGGTTTCTCAATTAGTTGGAGCTACTTTTTTGCAATATAATTTTTATTTAGATTGGTTAAATGTTGGTGGCAAAGATTTTATTTCGCCTATTGCAGGTAGTTTTAAAACTTTTTACGATTATACCTTAGTTTCTAAAAAAGCTATGGTCGATGATATTAAATGTTATCAAATTACTTTTGCACCAAAACGTCCACAAGATTTGGCTTTTGTTGGCACAATGTGGATAACGGATTCCTTGCATCATTACGCCTTGAAAAGAATTGATGCAAAAATTAGTGGTTCTGCAAACTTAAATTTTATAGAGCAAATTAAAGTGCAACAAGAATTAACGCAACCTGATTCTACAAAAGCATGGCTGCCCTCCAAAACACGTGTTACCGTTGATGTTGGAGAAATTAATGATAATTGGGCGGGAATGTTGCTGAAATTTTATGCTTCTAACAAAAATTTTGTGTTGGAAGATAAAAAACCTATGACTTTCTTCGACGAAACGGTAAGTATGAACGAAAATGCACAAGAACCTGACCCCGAATATTGGGAAAAAAATCGCCATGATTCCCTAACTTTGGAGGAGAAACATGTGTATCACATGATAGATACGATTAAAAAATTGCCCGCAGTCAAAACTTATATAGAAATTGTTGATTTGGTGCTTAATGGTTATAAGAGATTTGGGAAAATAGAGTTAGGAAATTATCTTTATACGGTTGCAGTCAATGATGTAGAAGGTTTTAGACCACGAATAGGATTTAGAACCAACCGTTTTTTTAGCAAAAAATGGACAATTTCAGGACTTGGTGCATACGGAACAAAAGATGAAAGATTTAAGTATGAATTAGGAATTGATTACTTGATAAGCAAAAAACCTTGGACACAAGTCGGAATATTTCGGCGAGATGACATCAACCAAGCAGCTTTAATGAATGAAAGTTATTTGAACACAACAAATAATATTTTTAAGGCTTTTGTTAATTGGCGACAAGTTTCTCGAAGACGACCATTTTATCACGAGATTAATCGGGCATATATTCAAACAGATATTGTAAAAGGTTTTACTCAAAAAGTAACTTTTACACATCAAACCATGACACCATTATTTGAATTTGGTTATGTTGACCCAAAAGATGGCGAAATTCATAGAAATTTGGTGAGTACAGATATTAGTTTTGAAACAAGACTTTCTTTCAATGAAAGAGTTTTGGACAGAGGCAACCGCCGTAGTAAAATTGGTAAAAATTTTAATCCAATATTCTTATTTCGCTATACTTATGGTTTGCCAAATTTATTTGGAAGTCAGTTAGAATATCACAAATTTACCCTAAATATCATGCAAACCATACGTTTGGGTGCTTGGGGAAGGTCACAATATTCGATTACAGGTGGTTATATTCCCTCAAAAGTTCCTTATTTGTTGTTAGAAAACCATATGGGAAATCAGTCGCCATTTTATAATTCGCCAGCTTTTAATATGATGAATTATTTTGAATTTACGAGTGATAAATTTATCGATATTCGTTATGAACACCATTTTGAAGGGCTTTTTACAAACAGTATTCCGCTACTTCGTAAGTTAAAATGGCGTAATTTTGCGGGTGCAAATGCTTTGTGGGGAAGTGTACGTCAAGAAAACCGAGATATTATTCCATTAGGTATGCCATCTTTTACAAGTTTGGGTAATGAACCATATATTGAGTTATTTTATGGTTTTGAGAATATTTTTAAGTTTATTCGTGTAGATTTTATGCACCGAATTACTTATCTGAATCCTGATGCACCAAGATTTGGAATTAAATTGTCGGCAGCTTTGTCGTTGTAGTTCAAACCTAAAACTATTTATCTAAAAACTTTTGGAAAGTGAAAAATTTTCCAAAAGTGCCTATGCTTTCCAAAAGTTTGTTTACTTTTGGAAAGTATTTGTTTGTATATTGGTTTTTATTATGGATAAAAGAGAATTTGAGGAAGAAAGTATTAAATATGTAGAAAGCAGAATAACTTTGATTAGCCTGTTAGAAAATTATGACTTTAATTTTATTAGAGAAAAGAACAGCTTTGGTAGTTTTATTATCTATCAAAGCAGGCTTATTGAAAATATTTTGTTAGATATACCTTTGCCAAAATTTTACTTGCATGAATTTCAAAATTATTCCATTTGTCCAATTGATAAACTTAATGATAATACATTAATTGCATTAAAAAAATTTGTTAATGGAGATTTTAGGTTACAAAACTTAGAATATTTGCCCTATAATAACTTTACATTTAAAGACTTGCCACCTGAAAAACAGCGTAAAATTTATTGGAAAGAAGTAGATATTGTAACATTTTCAAAATGGACACCTGCCCCTATTTTATATAATCTCTATAAAAAAGTAGCTGGTGCTAATTTGATTTTTGATATATTCGATTTTGAAGTAGTAAAAGATTATCTTAAATATTTCAAAGATATATTACAAAAATATGAACTTACTGAAATAGATTTATTAATATTTCTATCACTTTACCTAAGTTCTTTCAATGAAAAAGACAAGTATGAAATAGAAGATTTAAAGGAGTTTATCCTTAATACTCTATATAATTTCCCAATAAAAAAAATAGAGCCTATTGTAGAAGAAATTAAAAACCATTTAGAACTTATTTGCAATATTTCTGGTGGCAAAAATATGAGTATAGCTATAATTGTCTATTGTGAATTGCATAAAAGAAATAAAATTGTAGATAAAACAATTTTTTTAGGTTATTTAAACGAATTTGAAAAGTCTCTATATCTTCAAAAATCTTTTGTTGCAAAATATAAAAAGATAAGAAAAAACATAAATTATGATTACAACAATAAAAGTTCAAAACTTCAAATCCTTGCTTAATAGTGAAATAGCTTTAAGTAATCTCAATTTATTGACTGGTATTAATGGTATGGGTAAGTCCTCTTTAATTCAGGTTTTACTATTGCTACGTCAGTCATATAATAAAAGGGAAAGTCTGACAGAACTTCATTTGAATTTGGAAAAAGACCTTTGCGAATTAGGGGTAGAGAAAGATATTATTACAAGAAATACAAAGGATAACTTTATACATTTTGCCTTAAACACTTCATTAGGAATTATTGATTTGACTTATTCAATGGATAAACAAGGTGAAAAAGATGTTATTGAACAGAAAAATTTCATATTGGGAACAGAGTTTAAAGAATTTCCTCTTTTTTCTAAAAGATTTCAATACATAGGGGCAGAACGAATAAGTCCTCGTAGCAAACATAAAATTAGTGAATCTATGGCAGTAACAAAAAATCAGTTATCAGAACAAAAAGGACAGTGTGAATATACGATTGATTTTTTAGAGAGACATAGAAAAAAAGAAATTCATTTAGAATTATTACAATTTCCAGATGTTGAAAATAAGGAATTATTAGAACAAGTAGATGCTTGGATGGGCGTAATTAGTCCAAATATAAAAATTATACCTAAAAGGTCAGGTAATACATTGGAATTGACTATTAAACACTATGGAGAAGACTATAAGCCCATCAATGTAGGTTTTGGTATTTCTTATTCCTTGCCTATTGTAGTAGCTTTGCTTTCTGCACAAGCTGGTGACCTCATTATTATAGAAAATCCCGAAGCACATTTGCACCCAAAAGGACAGTCTAAATTAGCAGAACTGATGTGTTTGGCTGCACAAGCAGGCGTGCAGATTTTTTGTGAAACACATTCAGACCATATTGTGAATGGAACTTTGGTAAATATTTACGAACATTCGAAAGATAAGAATAAAGGTATTAGCCACGAAAATGTCAATATTTCTTTTTTTAGGAGAGATGAGAATGTAGGAAACTCAAAGGTAGTGAGAATTTTAATAAATGAAATTGGAAGAATACAAAATCACACAGAAGATTTTTTTGACCAATATTCTATTGATATACGCAAACTTATTAAAAAATGAAAGTATTTATAGACGAATTATCAACTTATGAATTATCAGCAGCTTTTAATGACAACAGCAATTTTATAAATCAAATTGTTGATTTATTAGATTTTATTGTGCAACAAAAAAATATAGATTGTTATATAAGTTCTAATTTTGAAAGCAAACTTTCAAGAATTGATGTTAGTATTTTATCCGATTATCTAAATAGTCCAAAACTTAAATTTTTAGAGTTTGAGAAAAAAAATAATATTAATTACTCAAAATGGTATGCAAGTACGTCTTTTACTATTGGCGAAGGAGATTCCAAAGATGAAACTTTATGTCAAATAGCTGATTATCAAATTGATTACGAAACAAAATGTGTGTTAATCTCTTTTGTAAATGATAAAAGACTTTATCCTTATTTCGTTATAAGAGATAAAGAAGCTTGGCAGACAGAATTTACAACAATTATTCGGTGTAATCAACTTGAATATTTTAAGAATTGGTTTAATCAAAAAAGATTATTTAACCATGAATATAAAAAACATGGCGTAAGTGGTGAAGGCAATGAGTCTAATGAATCTAAACTATTATGCAGTTTTGAGGAGGCTCAAAGTTTATTAGATAAGGCATTTGTTGATTCTATATCAAAACATTTATTCTATTTTGATGCAAAAAACAAATCGTTTATAATTTTCAAAAATGAAGGTAGAGGAAATTGGTATCATGGCTATCATGTTACATCAGAAGATGAGAAAGTACAAATATTTGACAAAATTAGCCGAGAAACTACTGATAGATTAAGAACATTACAGATAAACAAAAAATAAGCTAAAATACAATTCCCATGAAAAAATCCTTTTCCACACTCTACCCTTACCTTTCTTGGTGGATAGAAAATCACGGTTTTATTCAGTTAGGTTTGGGCAATGAATACGACAGTTTTTTAATGATTATAGATGATGGTGGCATTTGTTGGGAAGACAACGACAGCCAAACCGTTGATGAAGCCCTAAAAGCAGCCGAAAAATATCTCAAAAAAGTAGAATTTCCCAAAAGATTTGATGAGGAAACAATAGCAGAAATAGAAAATTCATTGGAATAAACAAAACTGCCGTGCCAACTTACAAAAATTAGCTATTGCAAACGGAAAGTCTTAAATTATCGGTAGCTTTATCGTTGTAGCAAATTATATTTCTATGTTGCTATGTTGCTATGTGTTTAATTTTTTTTACCACATAGAAACATAGCACACATAGAAAATTTACAAAATAGTATTTATTATTTCCACTTCACCTCATCAAAAATTTTCACTGCATCAGTGTTATATTTACCTAACAAACTTAAATCAATCGTATCAGCTTTAAACTTTCCAAAAGCCTCTAACTCTTTTGAAAACGCAATGCCACCACGAATTGGGTACTCTTGATTAGACTCTGCATACACTTTTTGCGAAGCATCACTTACCAAAAATTCTAATAATTTAATAGCATTTTCTTTATTTGGGGCATATTTACAAACTCCAGCACCACTAATATTTGTATGTGTGCCGAATGTGCTTTGGTTTGGAAAAAAGACCGCAACTTTTGCAACTGCTTGTTTTTCAGCCTCATCTTTGGAGGTTAGCATTTGTCCAATGTAATAAGTATTGACAATGGCAACATCGCCTTCGCCTGCTGCTAAGGCTAAAATTTGGTCTTTATCACCACCTTTTGGTTCACGAGCCATGTTTTTTACAATGCCTGCTGCCCAAGTTTTTGCTTTTTCTGCACCGTCATGATGAATAAAAGAGGCTAACAACGACTGGTTATAAATATTATCAGATGCTCGAACCAAAATTTTGCCTTTCCATTTTGGAGATGACAAATCTGAATATGTTGAAAATTGTGATGCTTTTAATTTTGTTTTGTTATAAGCAATTACCCTTGCACGTTGCGTTAAACCAACCCAAAAGCCTTCTGAATCTCGCAAATAAGCAGGAATTTGTTGTGTTAAAATGTCAGAACTTGCAGTTTGAAACAAACCTTTTGCTTTGATACGTGCCAAACTTCCCGCATCAACAGTTATCAATAAATCGGCAGGAGAACTTGCACCTTCCATTTCTAATCGTTGTAATAATTGGTCAGCTTTTGCCTTCACAACATTAACTTTTATGCCTGTTTGTTTTGTAAACTCGTCATAAAGTTGTTGGTCTGTTTCGTAATGACGGTGCGAATAGACATTGACTACTTGTTCTTTTGTAGTTGTTGAATCTGTTTTAGTTTCACTACTTTTTTCTGAACTACCTGATTTACAGCTACTTAATATTGCAATAAAAGCAACTAATAAATAACTCATTGATATTTTTTTCATGAAATAAGATTTTATTTAGAATGATTATAAATAATATTTTGCAAATCTATGAAAATAATTTGTAGTTTGGCAAAATGGGGTAAATATTTATAGGTTTTTTGCATTAAAATTATTTTAACCACATAGACACATAAAACACATAGCTTTTTTGTTTTTCTATGTGTCTATGTTTCTATGTGGTTATTTACGCCATAAAGATATTTTAAAATTTTAGTGCAAAAACCTATAAATATTTATCATAGTTTTTTATTTTTCTGTAACTTTAATTACCCAAAATCAGTTTATAAAACTATATTCAAAACTTTCAGAAATAATTGAAACTTTATGATTACCTCCATAAAAACAGACGAAATAAAATTACACGAGCCAAAATCAAACGAAGTCATATATAGTGTTGATTTTTTACAAAATGTATTGCAAACTGCTATGGAATTGCATGTACCTATTGCAATTTGGCGTTTGCCTGTGCATGTAGAAGGTGGAAATCGTCATATTGTTGTAGATTTTTCTGGAAAAACGAAGTTAGTGAAACCAAATTTAGAGAATTTGCCCGCAGGTTTTGTGGTAAGTCCTTTTGTGCAAACTGAGACAAAAGTGCATTTTATTGAAGCCAATTTTCACTATCAGTCCCAAAATGGAACATATTTTATAGACGAAAATATTGATAAAAATAAGGAAAATTACGAAAATAGTAAAGAGTTTTTAGCAAAAATAAGCATAGCAAAACAAGCTATAAAAGCTAATTATTCAATTAATAAATCTCAAAAACTTGATAATCAAATAGATAAAGCAATTACAAATCACGAAAATAAAAATTACGAAAATAAAAACACACAAATTGATTTTGAAAATATTGTTGCCCAAGCAATATGCAATATGCAGCAAAATAAATTTCAGAAAGTTGTGTTATCACGTACAAAAACCGTTGATTTGGAAGCTGGTTTTGAGTTAGCAAAAGCCTTTGAAAAACTATGTTATTTATATCCTCATGCTTTTATTTCCTTAGTTTGTGCTGATGAATTTGGTACTTGGATAGGTGCATCACCTGAAATTTTGATAAGTTCTGATAAAAATAAAGTGTTTCGCACCATTGCCCTCGCAGGCACGCAAGCAAAAGGAACTATTACAAATTTGCAAGAAGCTATGTGGCGACAAAAAGAAATAGAGGAACAAGCCTTAGTGAGTCGTTATATTATTAATTGTTTCAAAAAAGTTCGTGTTCGAGAATATGAAGAGGAAGGTCCTAAAACCGTTGTTGCAGGAAATCTCATGCACCTACGCACTGATTTTGAGGTAGATACAAAGGCTATTAATTTCCCCGAATTGGCAACGGTCATGTTAGAATTATTGCACCCAACTTCCGCAGTTTGTGGCATGCCAAAGCCTGAAGCCTTAGATTTTATTCTGAAAAACGAAAAACATGACCGAAAATTATATGCAGGTTATTTAGGACAAGTCAATATTAATGGAGAAACACATTTATTTGTCAATTTGCGATGCATGGAAATTATAAATTCAAACCTCAATGCAAACTCAAAAAAACAAGCTATTTTGTATGCAGGAGGAGGAATTACCAAAGATTCTGTGCCTGAAAGAGAATGGTTAGAAACAGAATTAAAATGTAAAACGGTTGCACAAGCATTTTTAGATATTAATAATTGTATTTAGATATTGACATTTTGAGTTTTTAATTTTGAGTTTGGGAATACTCTGAATTATTAAGATTTTGACATAATTACATCGGATTCTTGATAATTCAGAATGACAAAACTCAAATACTTGCAGCTATTTATCCTGCCCAATTTTCTCTATCTAAACTTCTATACTGAATTGCCTCTGCCAAATGTTCTATTTTAATATCTGGACTGCTTGCTAAATCTGCAATAGTTCTTGACACTTTGAGAATTCTGTCGTATGCTCTTGCAGATAAGCCCAACTTTTCCATTGCCCGTTTTAATAATATTTTTCCTGCTTCGCTAATTACACAAATTTCCTTTACCATTTGCGAAGGCATCATCGCATTTGAATAAATATCAGGCGTTGCCTTAAATCTTTCTGTCTGAATTTCCCTTGCTTTGATAACTCTTTGTCTAATGGTTGCCGAGTTTTCAGAAGGTCTGTTTGAGGTTAATTGGTCAAAAGAAACAGGTGTAACTTCTACATGCAAGTCTATTCTGTCTAACAAAGGGCCACTAATTTTATTCAAATAGCGTTGCACAATTCCAGGTCCACAAACACATTCTTTTTCAGGGTGATTATAATAGCCGCAAGGGCAAGGATTCATGCTTGCAATAAGCATAAAATTTGCGGGAAATTCAACTGAAACTTTTGCCCTTGAAATTGTAACTTTTCGTTCTTCTAAGGGCTGTCGCATGACTTCAAGCACAGCACGTTTAAATTCTGGTAATTCGTCGAGAAATAAAACGCCGTTATGAGCCAACGAAATTTCCCCTGGTTGTGGGTGTCCGCCACCGCCAACTAAGGCAACATCACTAATGGTGTGATGCGGTGAACGAAAAGGTCGTTGCGAAACCAAAGACGAAGCCACGCCTAATTTTCCTGCAACTGAATGAATTTTGGTAGTTTCTAAGGCTTCATGCAGGCTTAAAGGTGGTAAAATAGAGGGAATTCTTTTAGCTAACATGGTTTTTCCTGCCCCAGGAGGCCCTATCATAATGGCATTGTGTCCGCCTGCTGCTGCAATTTCTAAGGCACGTTTGATATTTTCCTGACCTTGTACATTCGAAAAATCAGCTTCATATAGATTTTGCGAATTAAAAAATATATCTCTTGTATCTGTTTTTAGGGGTTCTATTTTCAAATTTCCTTCAAAAAAATCCACAGCTTCCTCCAAAGTTTCCACACCAATTACATCTATATTATTGACAATGGCAGCTTCAGCAGCATTGACTTTTGGCAATACAAATCCTTTAAATCCTTGTTTTCGGGCTTCAATGGCAATAGGCAATGCACCTTTTATAGGTCGCAAAATGCCATCTAATGACAATTCGCCTAAAATAATATATTTATCAAGATTTTCACTTGTCATTTGTCCCGATGCCTGCAAAATTCCGAGTGCAATCGGCAAATCGTATGCTGACCCTTCTTTACGCAAATCCGCAGGTGCTAAATTGACTACAACTTTTTGGCGGGGCATCTTAAAACCGTAATGTTTCATGGCAGCTTCTATCCGTTGCTCACTTTCTTTAATAGCACTATCAGGCAAACCCACCATAAAATATTTCGAGCCTAATGAAACATTAACTTCTACCGTAATCATAAAAGCATTTACACCAAATACTGAACTCCCGTAAGTTTTTGCAGTCATAGTATAGAAAAGTATAAAAATTATAGAAAATTTATAAACAAATCTAATAACAAATTACAGAAAAAATATGTTTAATCATTTTTTATTTTTTCAATAACTTCCCTAACTGTTAGAATAACCTTATAAATCAACATTGTTATTGAAAAGTTGCTAAACTTAGCTACTTTTACCAGCAAGTATTCAAACTAACAATTCATATTAACAATAGAAATTATGTATATTGTTGTCTTTTTCATAGCTTCAGCTATCATGGCATTAGCCGCATTTCTTATTAAAATCAAACATATTAGTTATGCTATTAGTGCATTACATTTGCTATGTCTTATAGCATTAAATGTTCATGAAATTTATTATATCAATCAGTTAGAGGCTGAATATTTCGAATCTGATTATTTGAGTATTATTTTTCTAACAATATTAAGTATTATTAGTGTTACAACTTTTATTCACTCCTATATTTATAATGAAAAACGCCAAGAATATCGGCGAAATGTGTCTGTGCATAACATGGGTTTCATTATTTTTGTTACTGCAATGGCTGCTGTTTGTATGGCACAACATGTAGGAATTTTATGGGCTTTTGTAGAAGCCACAACACTTGCTGCGTCTGTATTAATTTATCATGACCGAAATGTATTAGCCTTAGAAGGTACGTGGAAGTATATTTTTGTTTGTTCTATTGGCATTGCCTTAGCATTTGCGGGTATTTTATTTTTGGGAGTTGCAGTGCAAGAAGCACATTTATTAGATTTTTCCATTCTGACTATTAAGGCACACGCCAAAGAAATGAATCCCATTTGGTTACAGGTTTGTTTTCTGCTAATTCTTACAGGTTTTAGTGTTAAAATGGGTATTGCACCACTTTTTAATGTTGATATTGATGCAAAAGATGTTTCACCTTCGCCCATTGGTGCTATGTTTTCAAGTTGTTTGATGAATGTTGGTTTTATCTCTATTTTTAGATTTTATGAGTGTTTTGTAGAAACCTCTATTTTACCTTGGATGAATAATGTCCTTATGATTTCGGGCGTATTGTCTATTTTCTTTGCAAGCACCTACTTATTAAAAGTCAATAATTACAAACGTGCATTTGCTTATTCAAGCATGGAACACGCAGGAATTGCCATTATAGCCTTAGCTTCGGGTTCAAAAATTGGTTATTTTGCTGCAATTTTGCACCTTATTTTACATTCTTTTACCAAAGCAAGTATTTTTTACCAATTTGGACAAGTTTACAGAGTTTTCAATACAAAATATGAGGAAGGTATTGGTGGTTATTTTCGTCTAAACCCATTAGGTGGTTTGGTTTTGTTGTTTGGTATGCTTAGTATTTTGGCAATGCCACCTTTTGGCTTGTTTATTTCTGAATTTATGATGTTTAGGGCTTTGGCAGAAACAGGAAATTGGGCTATTTTGGCTTTTGTGATTGTGCTTCTAAGTGTTATTATATTTAGTTTGTCAAGAAAATTCATTCACTTATTGTTTGGCAAAATGGAATATCATGGTGATGTTCGACAACACATTCACCCTGCCGAAACCATTACACAATTTATTTTGCTCGGTTTGGTCATGTATGTGGGCGTGATACAACCTGATTTTTTGGTGGACTGTATTAATCATGCTATTGAAGTTTTAAAAAAATAATTATTTATAAACTAATTACTAATTTAATTAATATTTATAATAACTACAAGTAAGTTTGTGTAAACGAAAAAATATAAGCACCAAGACAAAAAATACAAATAATTTTAATCAGGTGCTTATTACAATGGTGCATGTGTTTTTTAATAAATTTACTCTACAAATTTATTAAAAATTCTAAAATTAGTTCATTTTAAAGGCTTGCAAACCTTAACTTTGTAAATCATACAAATATAAATTTGCAAGATAAATGCTAATTAATTTATATTTTAGTTAAATCTTCGGCACTAAAAGCAAAATGAACAAAAAGAAAATTTTTAATGACCCTGTTCATGGTTTTTTATCCATAC
>JAYTNF010000013.1:0-8998 GCA_043748455.1 Cytophagales bacterium | reverse complement strand
AGGCTTTTTTGCCCGCACCTATAGCATTTTGTAAAGTCCATTTACTTGCTTTTTGATTTACACTACCTTGTCCGTTACTAATACTCATTAATGTGCCTTGTGATAATCCGAGCATATTAATTTGGGCAGTTCTAACTAATTTTAATTCTGCATAAAGTGCAGACTTAAAATTACAAGCACAAGGGTCATAAGTCATAGGAAAATCCGCATACACCCATTTTGCTAGGTCATTATTAAAGGCAGTGCCTGAAACCATTTCCTGGTTTTTTGTAAAGTTATCTAATATAGCTACAGGAGCATTTGCTAACATTAAAGCAGAAGATTGATAGCTTGTTGGAGCAAAACTTAGCAAAATTTGAGCAGCAGTAAAGTCAGTATCTGACCTTAAATCTGTAGAGCCTGCAAAAAATACACGCATAATAGCTGTATATTTGTTGTAAAGGATATAATAAGGACGTTTTATTTTATTAAGACCTGGTACACCAAGTGAAACAAACCCTAAACCTTGTTTAATCAGCTCCCAACCTCCACCACTTGCTTGGTCTTGACTTATGCGAAGAGGATATGTTTCTGTGTTATCTGGTTGAAAAAACGGAGACTCTATCTGACTTATTAGAACTCCATTAACAGGAAATTCTTTTAGTAGCCAATTAAACGTATTCACTTTAGTTGTATCATGTAAATTTACTGGTGCTTTGGGATTTGTTTTAATCCCTCTTTCGGAACAATTATCCCAAACTGTAGGCACTTGTGCCATAGATGCTTGCAGACTTAACAAACAGCTTGCAAAAGCTGCTATCATAAACTTAAGTTTCATAAAATGTAATGTTAAAGTTATTAAGAAATTAAAAAATTATTTTTTGATACGCTTGCCAATAAAAGTGTCCTTTAATCTTTTAGAATTGGTAGCAGTTTTGAAAGTATAGCTAAAATTAATGTTGATATCTTGGTGATTAGATGCTAATACTGCAATTATTTTAGGGTCAAAACATTGATAAAGACCATAAGAATTTTCTGCATTTACATAAAAACCTTTCCATGTTACATTTGGGTATTTAAAAGCATCATCTTCTAGGTGTTGATTACAGCCTTTATTAATGTTACTAATCGTAAGATTATAAATATTATTATCAAATCTATCTTTTTCAAAAGCCACCTTTATTGTAACTGTTGCTGTGTCTTTTGGGTTACTTTTATAATAACCAAAATACCTGCCTTTTACAGGACTTTCTAATATATCACGCACTTGCAGGTATTTTGTAATACTGTCTATACCATCATCAGTTGGAAAACATGTGGTGAGTGGTTTCTTTTTTGCCACTAAGGTAATTTTTACATCTTTGGCAGGATACATAAAGCCCAAAAAGAATTGTGTAGGGTCTTTTGAATATAGAAATTATCCATTTTCAAATCGTCCACATACCAAGCATAGCTATCATAGCCTTTGGGTGCTTTAAAAAACACTCGGTTGTTTGCCACTGCGGTATCTGTTGCTATAAGGGTGTCGCCTACTTCTTCTAAAATATCGAAAGTTGCCTTAAAAGATGTTGCACCCACACAAGGATTAGGCTCTTCTTTGCCACAAGAAGCTGCCATGCTGCCTAAGATAAACACAAAGGCTACGATTTTGAGTAGTGAGTAATTGAAAATATTGTTATTTTTCATTGTTTTATGGTTATTATTTTGCAAAATTACAAGGCAAAGGTAGCAAAAACTACAACTTTTGTACGTTGTCAATGGTGCTTTTCGCACCTTGACAATCGTATTACTCCTACTTTTGTACGTTCTCAATGGTGCTTTTCGCACCTTGACAATCGTATTACTCCTGCTTTTGTACGTTGTCAATGGTCGAAGACCTTGACAATCGTATTATGCCTACTTTTATACGTTTGTCAAGGTCTATCGACCATTGACAACGTATAAAAGTAACTTTATTTGCGGGTGCAAAATTAGTTATAATAATATTTGGTTATGTGTCTTATTTTGACTTTTTTTGTCTAATTTAACGCTAATCCCTTGTTTTAGGACAGTTATCAACAAATTTTAAGATGGATACACAAAATTTAAGTAAAAAAATAGGCGAAAAGTTTAAGGCTTTGCGAACAGAAAGAGGTTTGACACAAGAAATTATAGCAGAAAAATTAGACCTTTCTGTATCAGCTTATGCCAAATTGGAGAGGGCAGAAACAGAAATTACGGTTACAAAAATGGAACAAATAGCCTTGCTTTATGGCTTAAAAGTTTTGGATTTAGTAACTTCTGAAAGCCAGCCTACTTATAATTTTAATAATACGAATAATCACGAAGCTGTTTATCAAGGTAATTTTCAACAAGATGTGGTTACAAAAGAGTAATTGGCACAACTAAAAGAACAAGTAGCTTTGTTAGATATTGCTATTCAGCGAATTTGCACAAGGTTAGATGGCGTGGAGAAAAGCTAAGAATATATGATAATTAGCACAAGTTCAGCTAAGTTTTGTCATTTTTGCTTGCGAAGAATCTGACGTTATTGCGTCAGATTCTTGCGGATTGCCGCCCACTTAGCTCAGAATGACAAAACAAAAATATGAACATTAAGGAAATGGAATTGTAAACATGTGTATCACAGAACCAATAAACATAGCTGAGGATATTCCCAAATAAATTGTTTTCAGTTTTAATTGGCGAGTAACAGCAGCCATACCTCCAAAAAATAAGACAATAGTAAATAAAACGGTTACAAAAGTAAATCTATCACCATTTGCATTAGCTTGGTCACCTTGTACGACTGTTTTTTTAGCTATTTCGTTCTGAATAATTGCAGAATCCATACGGGTATTTAGGTCTTCAACCTTTAATTCCAAAGCCTCATCATATTCAGCAGCAGCAATTTCTGCCGAATCATCACTTATTTTATAGATTTTTTCAAGTTCTGGACTCATTTTAGACTCAAAATATTCAGCTTGTTCATACTCCTTATTTTTAACAGCTTCTTTCCACTGACCTTCTAAGAAATTATCTTTAAAATCTGTCATTTCCAAAGAATTATAATCATGTAATGCTTCAAGATAATTTGTTCCTGATTGGCTCATGGTTATGATGCCTTTCACATAAAATTGCGACTGATTTCCACCCCAAAGTGTGGCATAATAAGCCGATAATGCCCCAAAAATTGTAGCAAGTCCCAACAGAAATGCAACAAGATAATCAACTTGCTCTGGGGTCAAAGTTGGTTTTGAAACAGAAATCTCCTTTTTTTCTTCTTCCATAATATTATAAATTTAGGTTTGACTATAAACTTTTGGAAAGTAAAAAAACTTTCCAAAAGTAACTACACTTTCCAAAAGTTTTTTTACTTTTGGAAAGTGTAGTTACTTGTCTTAATATGTTTAATCCTCAATACTTTTTCCTGCTGCCCACAATAGCGTTGCACGAATTTTAGCATATTTATATTGCAATTCTATTAATTTTCCTTCAGATTCCAACAGTTTATTTTCACGAGAATTGACTAAGAATAAGGAACTTTCGCCTTGATTAAACTTATCTACTTCGCCACTCACCAAAATTTTATAATTATTAATCATATCTGCAACTTGTTTCAATAAACTTTCAATATTTTTCAAATCATTGTAATTAGCCTTAATATCATTACTAATTTCACGATTCACTTGCAATTTTTCATAACTTGTTTGTTGCTGTTTGATTTTGGTTTGTTGAAATTTAGCTCTTTCTTTGCGAAATAGTAGCGGAAAAGCTACCTGAAACCCCCATTTATAATTATTATCAAAAAAACCTGGTAAGTTATTATCAAATCTACCATCTAATTGTAAAAAATTATAATTTACATTTACAATCGGTTTTAACATTTCAACAGCCAACTTTCGTTGCACTTCCAACTGTTTGAGTTTAAAAGTCAATTTAATAAGTTCAGGGTGATTTTCGTTTGCATAAGCCACAAGTTCGTCTGTGGTTAAAGTATTTTCACGAGTAATAATTTTTGTAGGTTGTTGATTATCAGTAATTTCCAACGGCTCTCCGCCATCTCCCCACAAATGATTTGATAGCATCAGCCTTGCATTTAAGTTTTCTACTTCAGCTTTTTGCAAGGCAATTTGTCGGTCTTGCAAGGTAATTTTGGCTTCTACTGAATCTATTGCAGCCGCATCGCCATATATTGCTCGTTGCACAACACCTTCAAAACGAACTTTTGCCAAATCATAACCTTTTTTTGCCAATTCGTATTGGTTGTAAGACTCGTACCAAGCCCAATAATCTTTTGCGGCTTGTAATAAGGTTTTGTTAATGATTTTTATTCTATCAGCCTCAAATATTTTTTGTGCAAATTGTGCTTCACGCACCGCAGCCCGTCTAAAATCAGTGAATAAACCTTGTCCTAATGGCACAGAAATGCCCACAGCCTCTAAACCTTGTGCAGGAATTTTGTCCATATCATTCAAAAAATAACCTTGATTTCTATCATATTCCACTTTAAAATCAGCACCAAACCAAGTTGGAATTTTCAGTTGAGTTTCCCAAAATTGGTAATATTGTTTTTCATTAAAGGTTTTAGCCTCTAAAACAGAGCTAAATTTAGGGTCAAAATTACCACGTGCCAAACGAATTTCTTGCTTTCCAAATTCAGAAAGCAAATTAGCTTGTTTCACAATCGGGTGGTTTTGTGATAGTTGCTTAAAAAAATCGGCTGGTTCTATGATTGTTGTAATTATTGTACTATCTTTTGTTTGTGCAAAAACTGGTAATGAACAAAAATATAAAACAAGAATTTTAAAATGTTTCATTGTTAATAAATAAAGTTGGAAATATTTATAGTTGTAACAATTTTTGTTCTATTGTTGTTTATCAATAAAGCTGTAAAGATGTAATCTTTTGAATGGTGCGACATTTCGCAAGATTACATCTTTACAGCTTTATTAATAAACTCACTTACATGTTTTTCCTTCTTTGCAATTCTTTTTTAACCAACATAAATTCCCTACTTGTTTGTCCTGCAATAGAAGTATTTTCGGAGGCACGTCTAAATAAATAAGGCATAACCATTTTTACAGGCCCATAAGGCACATATTTTGCGACATTATAGCCTGATTTTGCCAAATTATACGAAATATTATCACTCATACCAAATAATTGTGCAAAGTGGAAATTTGGGTGATTTTTTGGAATATTATTTTTACGCATCAACTCAGCAAGAAAATAAGAACTTTGTTCATTGTGTGTACCTGCACACAAAGCTACTTTATCTTTATTATCAACACAAAAAACCAAAGCAGCATCAAAATCTTTGTCCGTTGCAGCTTTATTTGGTTGAATTGGGTCAGCATAATTCATGTCCGCAGCACGTTTTCTTTCTTTTTCCATGTATGCACCTCGCACAACTTTTGCACCCAAATAATGCCCTTTTTCTTTGGCAATTTTTATGGCATTTTGCAATTTTGCCAAACGGTCATGCGTGTACATTTGGTAAGTATTATAAATAATTGCACTATCTTTATTATACTTTTCCATCATTTCATAACATAAAGTATCAATAGCATCTTGAATCCACGTTTCTTCGCCGTCAAAGAAAATGCGAATTTTGTGCATAAAAGCAGCTTTGCTAATTTTTTCTACTCTGTCATGCACTCTTTTATAGGCTTCACGTTCTTCGGCAGAAATATCAACTTTTTCGCCACGCAACTCTGATGTAATTTTTGCCAACAATGGCGTAGAAGCCAAACCTGTAACTTTAAATACGCTAAATGGAATGGCTTGACGATTTTTTGCAGCTTTTTCTATGGTTTCGATGGTTTCTTGGGTTGTGCTATCAAACCAATTTTCATTTTTTACGCCCTCAACCGAATAATCTAAGATAGTTCCAATATTAAATTTTGCTAATTCTTTTATCGTTACTTCACATTCTTTAATGGTTTCTCCACCACAGAATTGCTTGAATAATGTATGCTTAACAAGTCCTTTGATTGGCAAACCAATATTAAAAGCAGAGTTAATCACATTTGTTCCCACAGATACCAACCAGTTTGCATTCATAGACGCAAAAAGCAAGTAAGTTTGGTAAAGTTCAGCCTTATTTTTGGAAGAAAAGGCAATAGCAGTATCGTCAAAAGATAGTTCCATATTTGCGTGTTATTAGTTTAACAAACAAATTTAGCAAAAAACTATAAATTATTTAAAAAAAATTGTTAATTAGCCGCAAAATAAAAATAATTTTATGATACCATTTCTTTGCGAAACTTATTTCAAACTTGCGGGTTGGAAAATCAAGGGTCTAATTCCCGAAAATATAAAACAATGTGTAGTTATTGCTGCACCACACACTTCAAACTTTGATTTTCCAATTACGATTGGGTTTTTCAATATGATGAAAAAACCAATACGTTATTTAGGTAAAAAAGAACTTTTTAGCTTTCCATTAGGCATGATAATGAGAAGTACAGGTGGTATTGCGGTTGATAGAAGTAAAAATAATAATTTGGTAGAATACATGGTTTCATTATTTCAAGAATATAATGATTTAATGTTAATTATTCCGCCAGAAGGCACACGCAGCAAAGTTGAAGAATGGAAAACGGGTTTTTATCATGTGGCAGTAAAAGCAAATTTACCTATTGCTTTGGGATATTTAGATTATGAAAAAAAGGAGGCTGGTATTTTAACCATGTTTTATCCAACCGGAGATTTAAAGGCAGATTTACCAAAAATTAAAGCCTATTATGTGGGTGTGAAAGGAAGACATACGGATAAGTTTTGATTTTTTGCAACTTTTTTAGCACATAACTTTTCTCTATGTGTTCTATATTTCTATGTGGTAAAAAATTAACCACATAGAAACATAGAACACATAGATTTTTATTTTCTTTCTAAACTATTCATTTCCAAACCATTCCAAAGCCCTTTTTTCGGCATAACTTATGGTATCATTTCGGATTTCAAAACCCACATGACCACCAAATTTTGGGGTTTCTAAATAAAAATACTCATGTTGTTCTGCAATTTTGGTTGGATAACATTGAGGCGTGAGAAAAGGGTCATCTAAGGCATTGATAACTAAAACAGGTTTACTTATACCACCAATAACATGAATAGTACTCACTTTTTGATAATAATCTTCAGCATCTCTAAAATTATGTAAAGGTGCCGTGTAACGGTTATCAAATTGCCTCATGGTTTTGATGTCTTCGTAATTTGTGAGGTCTATTTCTGCAAAAAGGTGTGCTTTTGCAGCCAATCTTTTCTTTAAAGAAATCAAAAAGTTTTTGGTATAAATCCAAGTAAGTGCATCACTACATGAAGAAACCTCACAGGGAACAGAAAAAACTAAGCCTTTTTTGACAATTTCAGGCAAGTATTTGCCACCTTCACCAAAATATTTTAAGATTACACTACCACCCATACTAAAACCTATCAAAACAACTTCGTTATATTGTGGATAGTTTTTTTCTACATGTCTGACCACAAAATCGAGGTCTGGACTGTCTCCATGATGATAATAACGCAACAGACGGTTCATTTCTCCACTGCAAGAACGAAAATTCATAGCAAGTCCGTCATAACCGAGAGTTTGCAAACTTTTAACCATACCTGTAACATAATGGCGGCTCGAATCTCCTTCCATGCCATGCAAAACAACAGCTAATTTTTTTGTATTCGGTACATGATTTTGAACAGCCCAATCAATATCTAAAAAATCTCCATCAGGCATTTCTATTCGTTCTCTTTTGTAATTAACTGCTATTTTACGAAATATCCCTGGAATAATAGTCTGCAAATGCCCATTTCTCAGGCTGTAAGCAGGTGGTTCAAAAAAAGTAGGTTGTAGTATTGGCATTTTAAGATAATTTTGAGAATAATTATGAAATATGAATTATGAAATATAAATTATGAATTATGAATTATGAAATATGAATTATGAATTATGAATTATGAATTATGAATTATGAATTATGAAATATTTTGAGTTACTTACACACATAACCAATAACACAACACACATGAAACTCATTGAATGTCCTCGTGATGCCATGCAAGGTATCAAAGAATTTGTGCCAACCCAATTAAAGGCAGATTATATCAACTTATTGCTCAAAGTTGGTTTTGATACCATCGATTTTGGCAGTTTTGTATCTCCAAAAGTAACTCCACAGATGAAAGACACTTCAGAAGTATTAGCAAAGTTACATTTAAACAATACAAAATCAAAATTATTAGCCATTGTTGCCAGCACAAGTGGAGCAAAAATTGCCATTAGACACGAAGAAATTAGGTATTTGGGTTTTCCTTTTTCAGTTTCTGAGATTTTTCAACGCCGCAATACTAACAAAAGTATTGCCGAAGCCTTTGCAACTTTATTAGATATACAGACTTTGTGTATGCAATATAATCGGGTTTTGGTAGTTTATTTGTCTATGGGTTTTGGCAATAATTATGATGAGCCTTATAGTCCTGAAATTGTGGAGGCATACGTAGAAAAATTAGATGCTGTTGGTATTAAAATTATTGCTTTATCAGATACTATCGGCGTTTCAAATCCTGAAAATATTACACCATTATTCAAAAACTTGTTAAGACGTTTTCCACATATAGAATTTGGTGCACATTTTCATTCTAATCCAAATACTGCCTTAGAAAAAATAGCTGCTGCTTACTCGGCAGGTTGTCGGCGTTTTGATGTGGCTTTGGGAGGTTATGGCGGTTGTCCGATGGTAAAAGATGAGCTTACAGGAAATATTGCAACAGAAATTTTATTGTCTTATTTAGCTCAAAATCAAATAGTTAGTAATCTTAATTTTGATATGTTGGCTAAGGCACAAGAATTAATGCCCGAAATTTTTAATACACATTTGGAAATGGCGTAATTAATTATGAATTATGAATTTGGGAATTATAAATTATTGTTTTAAATGTAATAAGTAAAAGTAAATAATTAATTGATAATATTGTACCACAGACTTTAGTCTGTGATGCTTTGATTATCAAGAGATTACAGACTAAAGTCTGTGGTACA
>JAYTNF010000012.1:0-2629 GCA_043748455.1 Cytophagales bacterium | reverse complement strand
AGCCGCACTTGGCTCTGCACAAAACACTATTATTACCGAAAAAACCATTTGGGATAAATCTGATGTGCCTTCTGTCTATGCTCAAACAAAATTTGAAGCCGAAAGAGAAGTTTGGCGAGGAGTTGCTGAAGGTCTAAGTTCTTGTATCATTAATCCATCTGTGGTTATTGGCAGAGGAGATATAAACAAATCAAGTAACCAATTTTTTAGTTACGCCTTATCCGAGCCTTACTTTGCACCAATGGGCGAAATAAGTTTGGTTGATGTAAGAGATATTGCAGATGTTGTTTACTTATTGATTAAGCAAAATATTGAAAACGAAAGTTTTATTATGACTGCTCAACGAATACCCTATCTCGATTTTTTTAATAAAATTTCAAATTTATTACATATCAAAGCACCAAAGCAAGAGGCTAAAATTTGGCATCTATATTTGGCTTATATTGGTAGCAAAATTTTAGCTCTATTTGGCTCTCAAAAAACACCACTAAGCAGAGAAATTATTAGAAACTCTCAACGAAAAACACAATATAGCAGCGAAAAATTACAAAAAATGCTAAATTTTCAGTTTAGAAATCTTGATGATACACTGTCATGGGCTTGTGATTATTACAAAAAATCATAACAAAGATGTTTAATTTACCTTCTTATTTTGTTGCTAATATTTGAAACTATTTTCGATAATTAGCGTTAAAGAACAGACAAACCAAATATACACTTAATTTTTACCTTACATATATCTATGGAAACCTCATTATTTACCATTTTCCAACATCCCATTTGTAGTGTCATTTTGATGACAGCTATGATTGGTGGCTTGGTTACAGAGTTACAAGTACCTGGCAAAATGATTCCTTTAATTATATCTTTAATTGCAGCTGTTGGTTATTTTCTGCCTTATTATGTCTTAGGTACTCTTGAAACATGGGAGTTATTTCTATTTGTGGTAGGTTTTATTCTACTATTATTAGAAATTTTTGTAATACCAGGCTTTGGCATCACAGGCATTAGTGGTTTTCTGGCTGTTTTTGTTTCTTTGGCTTTAGTAACACTCAAAAATCATTACCTTGATTTCAGTTTAGTAACAGATGCACAAATTTTTCGTGCAGTAGCAACAACTTTGGCTGGTGCAGTTTGTAGCATTTCTTTTTTAGGAGTTTTAGCTTATTTCATCACAAATTCTACATTATTTAACAGAGTTGCTTTACAAACTACATTGAGTAAAGAAAATGGCTATCATATTGAAAATCAAGGGTTAGCAAATTTGGTTGGACAAAAAGGTGTGGTATATCACAAACTTAGACCTATTGGAAAAATAGTGATAAACAATGTAATTTATGAAGCATCTTCAAAAAATAAATTTATGGAACAAGGACATATTATTGAAGTTGTTGGGATTAGTGGTAATGTTTTGCTTGTTGGATAATTGAGAAAGTATAAGTTTTCCGCATCAAAAGTTTTTGTCATTATGAGCTAAGTGGGCAGCAATACCCAAGAATCTAAATTATTGCATAAAAGCTCCAGTAATTTAGATTCTGGGGTATTGCTGCCCACTTAGCTTAAAATGATAGAAAATAATGAGTTAAATATAAATAAGCAATAAAATTATACTTTATATTCCAAGCCCCAAAGATAAATTATGAACAAATTTCATTGCATTGAGTATTTATAAATTATATTTGCAATAAATATGAAGAAACTTGGCTATTATGAAAGATTACTATATTTTATTTATTGCTTTTTTATTTTTGTGGTCATGTCGTGGAGAGGAAGTTATTTATGTACCTAAACAGCGAGGTTATGCACGCATCAATTTGCCAAAACCAGATTATCAAAATACTCCTGATTCATTGCCTTATTCTTTTGAATATTCTATGTATGCAAAATTATTGAATGATACTTCTGTAGTAACAAAAAGGTATTGGTTTGAGATGTATTATCCTGATTTTCAAGCAAATATAGATGTTTCTTATTATGCTATTGATAATAAAAAAGAAAAATTTGAGGATTTTATCAATGATTCCCACACTTTGGCTATCAAACACAAATTTAAAGCATACGCAATAGATGAGATTTCTTTTAAAACCTCCAAAGGTTACTCTGCTATTTTATTTGAGTTGCAAGGAGATGTGCCAAGTCAATTACAATTTTATGTAACAGATTCTACTAAGAATTTTTTGCGTGCTTCATTATATTTTCCAACTTCTACACAAAATGATTCACTTGCACCCGTTATTAATTATATTAAAAAAGATATGATGCATGTTTTGCAAACTATTGATTGGAAAAATAAATGAGTTGTAAACCAAATTACTTTTCCTTATTTATTTGCTTTGCGAAGCTGAAAAAATAACACTGCAAAAATTAATAACAAGATTCCGCCAATACCTAAAAAAACGTCTTCTTCGCCTTCCCACCAAGAAGTTTCGCCAATTTTTATGCTTTGGCTTTCTATTTTATAAACGGGTGTAACTTCAATAGAAATATTAGCAGTGTCTACAATAACTTGTTGCTTTGTTGCGTGATTTTGGTTAGCAGTTGCTACTTTTTCAGGGATAACTATGTTGTTTTTTGCAACTGCATGAGTACCCAAAATATTAAAATCAATAGTTGCTTTATCTAATATTTG
>JAYTNF010000011.1:0-2234 GCA_043748455.1 Cytophagales bacterium | reverse complement strand
GGTTGAATATCTTTTTGCACCTGCACAACTCACTGAAAATCAAGAAGTTGAGGCAAATCGGATTGCAATTCTAATTGCCGAAAAATTAGGAATAGTTGGTATTTTGGCGGTAGAAATGTTTGTTACAAAAACAGGTGAAATTTTAGTAAATGAAGTTGCACCACGCCCACATAATAGTGGACACCATACGATTGAAGCCAATTTAACTTCGCAATATCAGCAACATTTACGTGCCATTATGAACTTGCCACTTGGTGATACCACGCAAAGATGTGCCGCAGCTATGCTAAATTTATTAGGTGAAAATGATTATCAAGGTGTTGCACACTATCAAGGTTTAGAAACTGTTTTGGCATTATCAGGGGTTTATGTGCATTTGTATGGCAAAGAAATCACAAAACCTTTTAGAAAAATGGGACATATTACTGTTTTGGGAGAAAACGAAGCAGAAATTAATAAAAAAATAGCTGTTGTGAAAAATACTTTAAAAGTTATTAGTATTTAGGATTAGTATAGACCTAATATTTCTTTGAGAAATATTAGGTCTATAATTAATTTACCCTTTCAAAAACCCATATTCATACACTTTCGGCCCAATTTTCTGTGCCAAAATATTTAGACTTTTTCGTAATTCTGTAATCAATTTCATATAAACCTCATCATTGCTTTTATTATTCATTTTTCCACTTACATTTCGTTCTTGAAAATACTCACGAATATCATAAAGTGAGGCATTTACAAGCCACCTAACCCCCGAAGGGGGAATATTCCACGCAGGAATATTTTTGATAGCTTGGTGATAATATTTCCAAAGTGCAAGCCCAGCTTCAAAAACAGCTTGTGATTCAGGAGAAAATTCCAAAGGCTTTTCTTTTTTCTTAGCTGCTTTACTAAATAAGTCTGTAGTAGTATTTGTATCAATTTTGCCTTGTATATATTTTGACATAAAATCACTTTCAAACTTTGTGCGGGCATCTACTTCTTGTTCCGAAAAAGGAATCCAATGATTTGTGCCGTGTTGTGATTGAACTTTTACACTAAATAATGTATAAGTGAAACAATCATTTTGAAATTCACTATCTTTTTCCCATTTCTTATTAGGGCATAGAAATTGGTCGCCATTTATAATCCAATTTGTATTGATACATTTTCTTACCGTAAAATACACACAAGCTACGATTATATTTTTTTGATTGATTAAAAATTGCCCTGCTTCAGTGTTATAATCTCTATTGTGATGCACTATTTGAATCATTCCCTGATTTTGAAAATCATTTCCTTTGAATGGAAATTTACCAATTAAATGGTTATTTTTTGGGTCAGCCCGATAAGGTTTTACCCAGTCATTTATATATTGACTATCGTCATAAGATTGAAAAATTTTATCAAATAATGTATTTCCTGTCTTGTCAAAAACTTGTGCTTTTAGTTTTTTAATAGCAATTTTAGTTTTAGTTTCCCAAATCATAAAACCAATCGGAAAATTTCCATTCACATTATCAAAAGTATTTGCAGGACAGATAAAAGATTTTACTGTTTTTGCCTTAAAAAAATTTCTAAAATTTATAAAATGTTGTCCTTGAATAATTTTCAACGTAGAAAATTGTGCAATAAAACAATCTGGAATTTCAATGTAAATTCGTGTTAAAAATTGTGCAAATAACTCGGCATTTCCTTGTCCTAATAAACTTGCATATTTTTTATTCGTAGTAGATTGTTCAACGCCTTTATTTCCTTCAACTCCGCCTTTTAATGTTTTTTTATTACTTGCTTCCGCATAAGGCGGATTGATATAAATCACTAATTTTTTCCTTTTTTCAGGACTATTAATAATATTTTGCAATTCTTTTGGCAATTTTGTAAAATCATCATTCAAAAAATCAAATTGAAAAACGTGTTCTTCCAATAAATTTGCACCATTTTTAATACGGTCGTGCATCACATCTACATCTTGCTTGTCAAGTGTCGAAGCCCAAATATTAAATTTATTAGTTAATCCTGTTAGCAAATTCCCTGTTCCTGCTGCACAATCCCAAATATAATATTCATCTTGCCAATCTACGCCAAGCACATCAGTTAGGTATTTTTGCGACAATTCTACCCAAATTTGAGGCGTGAAAAAACTACCTTTTCTTTCTCTAACATCTTGCGGGACTAATAAATCTCGTCTGTTAATGATATAATCCCAATATTCTTCTTTTGGAGGTCTTTCATATTTATTCCAAAATTGCGTA
>JAYTNF010000010.1:0-8524 GCA_043748455.1 Cytophagales bacterium | reverse complement strand
AAACAACGGCACAATTTGGATATACAAGTCAAGGCAAAAAAACGGTGAGGTTGCACGTTTACCCCTATTTCCAAAGGCTTTTAACATTTTGGAAAAATATAATAATGTCTTACCAGTGTTGAGTAACCAAAGTTACAACGCAAATTTGAAAGAAATTGCCTTGTTATTGTGTATTGATAAAAAATTGACTACTCAAAATCATAAGTTAAAGTCCTTTCAATAGCTTTATCTTTTTTGATAAGTTTATCAAAAGTTAGACGAAGTTTTTTGAGTTCTGTATCATCTTTGCGAATATTGCCACGAGTAATGGTGTAATGTTGCAATAACTGAATAATTTTAGGGTTTTTAGTTTTAGTGTCAATGTTTGAAAAGTCGTTTTTCTATTCACTGCGCAAGATGTCTTTTCGGTACAGATTTAGCAAGTCAAAGAAATAAGGATAAACTGTGTATTGTTGGTTTCTAACAAATTGAACAGATAAGGTTTGTAATAAATCGTCAATTTTAAAATCATCAGGTTTTTGATAATAGTGCAATTTTCGAACTTTTATACTTTTATCCATTGTCATATCCATACTTTTTGTGCCAACAGTATAGATTTGTTTTTCTTCCGAAAAATAGATGCCCTCTAATGCTGTTTTGCTATCATTTATTCTTTGGCTTTCAGATTTTTCGGTTGCTTCTGTTTTGAAAAAAACTCTTTCTTCTGTATCCTCGATGGCTAAAACTAGATTTTTTGCAAATATAAAGTGTGTACTTTTCAATTTACTAAGAGTTTTATCTTCACTATTTTTTGTATAATTCCGTATTGCAAATTGGGTTTCAATTTCAAACCAATTTATTCCAAAATCATTTAAAAAATCATTTCTTTTTTGTTTTTCTGATGGATTTTCTAAGTTTAAAAACTGCAAAACAAAGTTAGCGTCAACATACATAAAAGTATTTTGATACATATAAGCATAGTTTACTAAATTTGGAATTTTGAAAATACAAGGTAGCGAATGATTTGCATTACTCGTATTTTTTATCGGCAACTGATTAATAAGGTAATGTTTGAGCAAAAGTTCATTTAAACAAACGTCTATTTTGTTAGTAATCAGAGAAAAATATTTTTTTAGGGCTTCATTATTTTTTCTACGTTCCTTACTTTCATCTGAAAAATTATCTTTACCATATTTAGCCTTTTCAATCTTGTAAATTTCTGCTATATTTTGTTTTTCTTTTTTTAATTCCTCCTCAATTTTTAGAAACGAATTACCCAAATGCTCTAAACAATTACCGAGCAAATCATAATTAAAATAAGTTTCTATGCTATGCTCTTTTGCACTATTTGTATTGATATTTATTGTTTGCATAGCAACTTTTGATGCAAAATTTTGATAAAGTATTTTTTTAGGGTCATCATAATTTGATAAAAAACCATCATCTACAAAAAGTTCTTTTTCAACATCTTGCAATACTAATACGGGATTTTTTGTACTATTTAACTCGTTTTCTGTTATCTCAACAAATGAAATTTCATATTTTTTGCCATAGTGGTAATTGAAAAACTTAATGTAATCTGCAAAACTATTTTGATTTTTTTGCCCAAATTCCTTAAAACGGTTATCATAAATTCCAATTTTACCCAAAAGTTTTAAATAAAGTCCTGTATTTTCGCCATAGCCATTAATTGCAAATTGTGTCATAGGTTTTACTTCTGTCATTTTATGACTTTGTTTTTTTGAACAGTCTTTGCCTAATGTTTCGTTATAGTACGCAACTAATTTATGTTGAAATTCACGCAATAACTCACTCCGACAAGTTTTAAAGTTTTTAGTTTCATACCATTTAATAGAAGGTCTATCAATTTGAGAGCCTGAAACTACTTTCCAAAGTTCTTTTGTGTCATTTATGTCTGCTTGCCATTCTTTTACATACTTTGTTTTGAGTTGTCTGTAATATTTTTCGCCTTGACCGAGTTCGCAATAAGTATCTAAACCAATGTATTGCGGATTTACAAATTTTTTTTCAACTTTTTGCAAATAAGTTGCTTTCTGTTTCATATTAAACTCTCCACTACCTTTTATTTTTGAAATTTCAATTTTTAAAACAGTAGCTCTATTTTTAGGTGCAGTGCTGTGTATATAAAAATTGCCTTGACAAATACGATACGTTTTTTTATGGTTATAGAAATAATCAGCCAAGAATAATTTTGCTAAAATATGTAAATTATCATCTGTGCAAACTTCTGCAATATCTTTTTTTTGAGCAATAACTTCACATTTTAGAAATTCAAAATTTAGTTTAGGTAAATTTTGAATTTCTTTTTTGGCTAAAATATAGATAAAAGGTTTAACATTTTCTGGTGCAAAATAATAATAAGGTAACTTAAATTGGTCTTTATATGTATTGTGCATTAAGGCATAAGCATTAATTTTAGAGTTTTTAGCAAAATGATAAAAACTATCAGGCACTTCTATTGTAAAAAGTTGGTAATTTGCTTGCAACTCAACTATATCAATTTTATTCAAATCAAGAATAAAATTAGTAGTGGGAACTTCGTGTTTTTTTGGTGCTGATATCTTAGCCATTATTGAGTTGTTTTTTGAGTTGAAAGATGAAATGAGTAAAATCGTTAGTATAGTTTTTGTCGTCTTTTTCTGCCTTTTCTTTTTTTAGCATACTTTGAACAATAATAATTTTTGCTTTTTCAAAATTAGTATCTACATCATTAAAATTTTCATCATAATAATTTGTTGGTCTTTCACCACTGCCAAAAGCATTGATATAAATAATTTTGCAGTCTTTTGTATCTGTGTGAAAATTAGCAATTTTTGCTAATTTTTCTTGTGCTTTTTGTTTAAAAGCCTCTGCATCCAATTTTGAGTCGTTTTCGTTTAATTGAAAATTTGTAATGGTTTGCTCACTATAATTTTTTGCGTCAATGTACCAAGCCTTATTTTTAACTTTCAAATCTATTAATTCAAATAGCGTATTATCAATTTCTTTGTCCTCCAAAACAACTTTTTCATACTCAAAAATAGCCTTTACAACTTCTTCGCCAATTGCACCTACTAAAATACATTGATAAAAATAAGGT
Source organism: Cytophagales bacterium (assembly GCA_043748455.1). GTDB lineage: Bacteria > Bacteroidota > Bacteroidia > Cytophagales > Thermoflexibacteraceae > JAAFKA01. Next base: position 5,445 of record JAYTNF010000010.1, on the reverse strand, counting down.
GTAAAATATGTTCCTTTTCCTGCAAAACCTTGTTCATAACGGTGCAAATCAAAATAACCTTTTAAAATAAAATTATTTCTAATATTTTGAAAAGCACTATCCAATTCCCAAGCATAAAAACTGCTATCAGGGTTTATTTCCGCAGGAACTACATTTAAAGTATCTTTTTGCACCCAAAGGCATTTATTTTTATGGTCGTACAAATCTGTTTCAAAAGTGGCATTGTATTTTTTGAATAATTTTGTTTCAGAAGTTTCAAACGAAATTTTTACGCCTTTTTCATTTTCAAATTCTCCTTTTTTCGCAAAAGATTGTTTTAAAGCATATTCTCTCAAATCATACCATTCTCTACGAATTTCTAATGCTCTTTCTTGTGATATTGTATTCCTTACCGAGTTAAGTTTTGACAAAAGACTTTCAATAGAAGTAATACATTTATTGTTAATATTTTGTAATCCTTCCCATTGTTTATGTCTTTGTTGTTGTTTTCTATTTGGTTTATTTTCAATAATATAATCAAACATAGCACTCACATTTTGAGAAAAATAAGGCTTATTTCTCTCAAAATTTAGAAACTGTAAATAGTTTTCATTTTCTGTTGCAAATGTTTCTAAATGATTATACACTTCTCTATCCAAACGAATGACTTGATTATCCATTTTTTCCCAAACTCTTTCCACACGTCCAAGTGCTTGTATATAAGTGGCTACACGACTGCAAAGCCCATCATCAGTGTTAAGGTAAAAGTTATTAAAACTCGAAATACCTCTAATGTTATTAAGATAGGCTTTAAAATGATTTTCTGTAATAATTTTATTCTTTTCTAATTTTGCCAAATAGTAAATATTAGATTTTATTTTTTCGGTTTTTTCTTGTTCTGTATCGTTTTCATTATCTATCGGATTGAAAAAATAAAACGGACTATCTAATAAATGTATATTAGCAAAATCTTTTTTACTTTTATCTGTCTTTTCTGCATCTGAATAGTAAAATAAATTTACACCATTTCCCGCAGAAGGATAAGTTGTAATGACTAAAACAGTCTTATTTTGCAAAAATAAATCGTAATAAGCCTGTTTATTTTCTTCAAGTTTAGCTATTTCTTTTCCTTGATTTGCGTCAAAAAATAAAACAATAAACTTACGTTCTTGAAAAGTTATTTGATAACAGTTTTTTAACTCATTATCAATTTCTTGAATATAATAAATATCACTTTCAGGTTCTCGTACTTTTTCAAAAATGTGTAAAATATGCTTATAAGAACTAAAAAAAAGCAAATTTGTATTATTTATTTCCTTATTTTCTGCTACCCATTGTAAAGTTGCAAAGAAATGAACAAGCCTTTTTTTACGGTATTTTTCTTTATTTCTTTCTCCAAAAATTTCTTTATTGGTATGTACCACATTATTAATCAAATCATCTAATGCGTTAGTAATTATTTCTTTGGCAATTTCTATTTTTACTATATTATTACGACCTGATATTTTTTCGTTGCCAAATTGTTTAATTGTATTAGCTTTTTTAATCAGTTCTTTATCTGAATTTTCAATTTCATAATATAATACTCCTAATTCACTTTTAAGCCAATTCAAATCAAAATTTTTCACATACCGATTTATTTCTGCGGTTGCAGACAAGCCAAAAACCAAATTATTTTTTGTCAAATGCAACAAAATACTTTCAGGTGTGCTAAAAATAGAATAATATTTTAATTCTACTTCTTCCATATCTGTGGGATACCTAAAATTATAAATTTCATACAAACCAAAACCATTGTAATACATTTTACTTTCATTCGTACTTACTGATTTTCTGCGATATGGGTGTTGGCGTATAATTTTCAAAATTCTTTTATACTTATCAGAACTACCAAAGCATTGCTCGACCAAAGCCCTATAAATTTCAGGTTCAGTAAATTCTAATTCTTTGAAAATACGAATAATGGCAGATGTGGCTTTGTTGACCACATCTAACAAAGTAAATGTATTAGGTTTATTCTGTTCAGTGGCTAATTCAAGATAAAATGCTTTTATTTTTTCTCCTTTTTCATCTAATCTTTGATAGTTCAAATAAATAGGTTTACCACTAATACTATATCTTGTTTGAAAAATGGCAGTACCTCTTAAATCATTTTCAGTAGATAAAAAATGATTAATTTCTGGAAATGGAATATTATATTTTTCATTAAGAGGTTCTATCAGTTCAATAATAGATTGTAATTCGGTTCTTAAATCTGTATTAAATTTTGTATTAGTTTCCAAAAATTTTAAACGAGGTAATTTATATTTTGTCAGATTATTATAAAAATTTTCTACAAAAGTAAAAGGCTGTTCTATTACTGTATCTTTACAAATTTGGGAAAGTAAATCATTTTCTAAAAAATCAAATTCATCAAGAAAAACAATATTTTGTTCTTCCTTTTTCTTATCATTTTCCAGTTTATAAATGTTAATCACCTTTTCACCATCAAAAAAACCATAAAAAGCCTTTTGTATAGTAACTAAAAAAATGCGTTTTTCAATAGGATTATTTTTGAAATCTAAATAAGGGAATAGAATTTTGGTAGTTGGATTTGAAATTAATGTTTCATAATCTTTTCTATTTTTTTCTTTACCTGCTTGTTTAATAATGTTCCTAAAAAAAGAGAAAATATTTGTAACTTTTCCACGCAAAAAATCTGTAACATCACTAAGATTAGAAAAATTGGTATTTTCTTTTTTAGCAAACTCTTGTATTAAGGAATAATTCTGTTTAATAAATGTTGAGTTGCCCTTATAAAGTTTATTAACATATTTTTTAATAATATCATCATTCAAAAGAGTTTCAAAATCATCTTTTTTTATCTTTTTGATAATTTCTTCATCACTTTCTTGTAGGCAATAGCCTATATTTCCCTTTTCTAAATTTGTTTTCAATTCGTTAAGCAACTGCAAACGGTTAGCAACATAGAAAAACCGTTTGTTTCCCTCAGTATTTTGTTTGACAGTTTCAATAATTCCGCTTGTTTTACCCAAGCCTGTTCCACCCAAGACCAATTTAAAGCCTTGTTGGTGCTGTATAATATTTTTGTAGTAATCTGTATAGAAAGACATATTTGCTTGTATTTTATAAAATTATTAGGATTTAATATTCATAAAGAACTCCATTGCATTTATCTGCAAAAATATTTAGCACACTATTTTTCATTTTCTTATTAGTAATTTCCAAATATAACTACTATTTGTAGAAAAAAATGTTTTAAGCATTTTTTAATTAGTTTTTTTCAATTTTTTTAATAATTTTTCTAAGGAAGTTGTAAAGAAAGCTAAATAAAGTATAAGGGTAGCAGGCAAGAAACAAGGTTTGTGGGTAATTTATAAAAAATAACTTTATGTTTTTGTGCATCTATGCCATTGTTTTAAAAATTCCCATAACTTATTGATAATCAAATAGTTATGCCTAAAAAATAGTGAAAACTTTATTTACATTTTGTGTACATTTTGGCTAAAAAACCCTTATTTCATAAAAAAAGTGCCTTTACTTTGTGTAAAGGCACTTTTTAATTTTAATTTTTGGGCAATAGTGAACTGTACTGAACAAAATTTTTAAAGATAAAACCTTAAAAATCAATAGTTTAAGATTTGTAATTATGCAAGTGTGTACAAAGTGCGTACAAAACCCTAAAAACTAATCATAAATATCTTTTCTATGACCAATAGCAATAATTTCTATGATTAGTAGATTATCAATAATTTTGTAAATAATACGATAATCTCCCACACGAATACGATAATCATTTTTGCCACCTTTGAGTTTTTTACAACCGTTTGGGCGTGAATCAGCTACTAAGCTATCAATAGCTACCTTGATACGAGCTTGCAAGTCTTTTGCTAATTTATCAAATTCTTTTTTAGCAGAATTGACAAACACAATAGTATAAGCCATAATTATAAGTTTAAATTACGTTTAACGTCTTCCCAGCTTGTAGTAGGTTCGTCTTTACGTTCCTCTATAATTTTTAGCCAATACGCATCCTCCGCATCGTCTTCGTTTTCCTCTTCCACAAAGAAAGAAGTAAAACCATTTTGCACCAATAAAGACTTTATAAAGTCTAATTGATTTGCATTTTCAAAATTTACAACTAATTGCATACTATTATCTGTTAAAAGCCTAAACGAAAAATTATAAGTTATTTTGTTTATTTGTTTGATGCAAGTTTCAAAAGAGCATTTTTCATAAATTCCATTCCTTTTTTCACATTTTCATCTTCTTGCATTTTTTTATATGTTTCTTCAACTTCAGGGTGCAAAATCAGAATAGTTGTAATAGTTGTCATAATTTCAGCTTTTCGCATTTTGTCAATCTCTTTTGCTTGGTCATTAAGTCGTGTAAGAAAATCTATTTTTTCTTTCAAATCCTTTATTTCCCTTTCCAATTCCTTAACCTTTTCGCTATCTACTTTCACACTTTCCACACCACTACCATATTGCAATAACTCTATTACAGTCATTCCAAAAATACCAGCAAGTTGTTCTAAACGGTTTAAGGTAATTTCTGTTTTGCCATTTTCTAATTGTGCATACGCACCTTGACTAATATTTAATGCCTCTGCAACATCTAATTGAGAAAGCCTTTTTTGCAACCTTAAAACCTTAATATTTTCGTGAATATTCATAATACAAATTTAATACTTAAAATTGAAAAAATATATTAGATAATCTATTAAATATATTTGTTAATCTAACTTATATTTAATAGATTTGCAAATATAAAATTACTTAATCTAATATTATATTTATGAAAATCACAGAAACTAAGTTACACGACAAAATACGAGAGTTTTATAAACTCCCCTTAGACTTTGATTTAAAGCCTAAAATGTCTTTTTATGATAAAGTAGGAATTAATCAAAAACGGTTTGGTCAATTAATGAAAGGTACAGCAGTAGCAAACGTAGTAGAATTACGAGCTATTTCAGACTATTTCCAAATAGATGCAAACGAATTATTTTAACCTTTAAATTTTAAAATTAATGAAAACCGAAAAAAGTGTAAGCACAAAAAAAGGTTTAGCCCCTGAGAAGACTAAACCTAACACGCAAAACCCAGCCTTGACAACTGAAAATTTGCAGAACAAAGATAGTGAATTTTTGCCAAACAACAAACGGACATTACCTGATGCCTTACCAGTTGTTAATTTTTATTTTCTTAGTCATACAGAAAGAGAAAAGTTAATCGAGAAAAATGGTAAAGGTACAATACATTTTTCTATTACTTACCAGTATAAACGCAGCAGGTACAAAACTACTTATTTGCGTGGTTATGTGAAAGATTGGAATGTGGCGGCACAAAGATTTTTAGCCAAAGATTATGATTATGAAAATACAACCTTTGCAACTATTGAAACAGATATTTTGGAAATCTACAAAGATTTAAAACGTCTTAATAAACGTATCACAGCCGAAAT
>JAYTNF010000009.1:0-18467 GCA_043748455.1 Cytophagales bacterium | reverse complement strand
CATTCGTCTTTCGGGGTTGGCTTTCATTGCCTCGTGTCGGCTTTTGAGGATTTCTTTTTGCTCGTCTGTTAAATCTGCATTATCGTTTTCCTCGTTTTGAGTGGCTTTTTGTTGCTTATAAACCTGCAATAATTCTTCTAAATGCTGGATTTTATCTTGCAATAATTGGTTTTCTCGTTTGAGAAAGGTGTTTTCCTGTGCCAAAACTTGGTCTGAACAAATTTGATAAGTTGAATTATTGCCAAAATTTCCAATAACAGCATTGCTATTATTACTAACATTTCTTTCGCCATAGTTTACCAAATCCTGCAAAGTTGTACCTAATGCTTTACAAATCAATTCTAATCTTGAATGTGGTACATCAGTTTCATCTCTTTCTATTTTGCCATAACCTTGCGAAGTCATTTCCAACCTACTTGCCATTTCTTCCTGCGAAATACCTAACCTTTTGCGAAAAAATGTTATTTTATCTCCTATCGTCATTATCATACAACTATTGGTTTGTGTGTGAAACTATAAATCTATTGCAAGTAATTAAAATAATTGCAAAATTGCAAAAAAAAATATTCTCCACAAAAAATTAAATTTCACAGTTATGGTAAACAACATTTTTATTCCAAAAGGTTTTTTGGCTGTCGATGATGACCCAGCAAAGAAAAAAAGAGAAGAGTTAAAGAAAAAATTAGCAGAAGGTAAAAAAGTTACGATTAGCCCTAACGGACAAGTAAATCCTAACGATAATTCTGGTAATAATATTCAAGTTCCGCCTGGCAAATTAGCTGTCGATGACGACCCCGCAAAGAAAAAAAGAGAGGAGTTAAAGAAAAAATTAGCAGAAGGTAAAAAAGTTACGATTAGCCCTAATGGACAAGTAAACCCTAACGATAATTCTGGTAATAATATTCAAGTTCCGCCTGGTAAATTAGCTTTTTATTGGTATGAACAAAATCAACAACTAATAAATGATGAAATAGCTGCAATGAACCGTTATTTTCCAAGTTTTGAATTAGGAAAACTCGATGATGGGAGGTTATTTTGGTTTGGTACAATAACACCTAAAATTATTGGAGATAGTGAATGGGCTTTACAATTAGTGTATGAAAATAATCACCCAAGTAATAGTACTTATGGTGGCTCTGTAAAAGTTTATTCTATTGAGCCTGATTTAGAAGAATTATCATCAGAGTTGGGTGAAAATATTCCGCATCTATTGAAAGATAGTAAAAACAATGTCTATCTGTGTACTGCAAGAAAAGAAGATGTAAGGGTAGATACAGTTGTAACCTCAGCAGCAAGTTCTCTTGCTTGGGCTGTGAAATGGATATCTATATTTGAATTGTGGTTAGCTGGTGATGTAACAACAGAAGAGTTTCAAGGACATTCTTTTTAATTTTATCTAAAAACCTTTATGAAAAATAATTGTGAAAAAATCATATTTTCAACAAGAGCATACAATGCAATTATTGCTGAAACATACGGTAGAATAAAGACAGAAACAGGTGGTATTTTATTAGGTCATATTGTAGAAGGAGTTTGGTATGTTATAGAAAGTATTGATCCTGGTCCAAAATCTATTTTTACGCCTACATATTTTGAATATGATACTGAATATGTAAATAATTTATCGAGGGCGATAGCAACACAATATAAAAAGCCTTTAAATTTATTAGGTTTATGGCATCGTCATCCTGGCAGTTTAGATACTTTTTCATCAACAGATGATGGTACAAATACTGTTTATGCAAAACTTAATCCTAATGGTGCTATTTCAGGTTTGGTAAATTTAGACCCTGATTTTAGGCTCACTATGTATCACGTTTCTTATCCTTTACGTTATGAAAGTATAAGAACAGATGCAGGAAATTCATTAATTCCAGAGGAACTTTTGCAGTTAAAATATGCTCACGTAAACTTTACACAGAAACAACGTGTTAGAGAAAACACTAAAAATGAGCCAATACCTAAAATGCAAAATACGACAAGGGAGCATAATATAAAAAATAATGAAGTCAAAGAAAATATAGCTGAAAATGGGGCTTTGAACAAAATTTTAGAGATAGGTAAAAAATTTGGCAAAGAAATTTTGAGTATAGTTTTTCATAAAGACGACACTGTGGCATCTACTTATCAAGATATTGAACCTCATTCTGAACAAGAAGTAGACGAAAAATTACTTGATATTTTGACTTTCGAAGAAACATTATTAGAAGAACAAAAGTATTACAATTTTGAAAGTGAAGTATTTGATAATAGAATAGCATACTCTTTCAAATTAAAAGAACCTCAAAAAGGCTTTTTAGAGGATTTTAATTTTGTTTTTCTATTTACTAATGAAAAGTATATTTTAATTTTTGGCAAAACTCGTTATGAATATCAACAAGGTATTTTTAAACGTCTTTTGGATAGTATTATTGAACAAAAAAAATTTAATGGATAAAATATGAACTTCTCTAAAAAAAACAAAAAGCCAACAGTATATTTTCCTGTTGAGTTAGATAATCAAACTTATTTAGGTAATCTCTATGGCTATTTTCATAAAGAAACTAATATTTACAATGTTGTTGGCTACGAAAATAATTTAGAACTTTCGTTAATCGGGAAAATTGTCGAAAACAAATCTGATATTCAAGAGGCAGAAAGTATTTATGGATTACGAAGTAATGAAGGTATTTTATTTAGTACAGGAGAAGGAAAAAGTTGTAAAAAAGAACTTTATTCTTTGGTTCTTGATGTATTTTCAAGGAATACAGGAATATTGGAAACTTCTATAATGCAAAATAAATGTGCAATAATTTCTGGCTGTGGTTCTGTTGGTAGTTTGGTGGCATTAGAATTAGCAAAAGCAGGAGTTGGTAGATTTTTGCTAATCGATAACGACACAGTGGCATATCATAATATTTGTAGACATCAATGTGGTATTGCAGATGTTGGCAAGTATAAAGTAAGTGCGATAAAAGACCGAATACTACAAATTAATCCGACAGCTTTGGTTGAAACAGTTGATGATATTATTGAAAATGTACCAAAAGAAGTTTTTGATAGACATTGCAGTAATGATGCTTTGATTATTGGTTGTGCTGATAACAGAGAGGGAGATATTTATGCTAATAAAAACATAGCCAAATATTTTAATATTCCCTTTGTTTCCATAGGATTTTGGGAAAGAGCTTTTGCAGGCGAAATTTTTTATTCTGTCGATAGCAATAAACCTTGTTATGAATGTTTTTATAAATCTATTGGTGCAGATGTTTCAGCAAGAACAAATACAAATAGACGAATATATACAAATGAAGCAGATTTAGTAAAAGTTAATTTTGAACCAGGCATTTCAACAGATATTAATTTTGTAACAGTAATTGCCATAAAATTAATTTTGGATATTTTTAATATCCAAAATCCAAATTATACGCCAAAACTATTAAATCATTTGACACAATTTACTTTGGTATGTAATACAAATGATACAAAAATAGGCGGAGAACAAGCAGAAATTTTTTCATATCCATTACAAGTAACTACAAGTATTGAGATAGATTTTTGTGATGAGTGTGCTATTAATCAGAAATGTAAACACTCATAAAAAAATAACTAAGTTATATTATTATCATTTAAACAAATAACTATGTCAAATGTAGATGAATACGGTCAAATAAAACGAGGAAATACACCAACAACAAAAAGCAATGATAGTTGTTATATTGCAACAGCTTGCTATGGTAATTACGATGCCCCAGAAGTTATTACCTTTCGTAATTTTAGGGATAAAAAGTTATTAAATAATAGTTATGGTAAATCTTTTGTAAAATTTTATTACAAATATTCTCCTTTTTGGGCTAATAAACTAAAAAATTACCCTAATATAAATCAATTTGTAAGGAAAATTATTTTAGATAATATCTATTTCTTATTACGCAACAAAGTATAGAAAAATTGCTATTTTATAAAAGTATTGGCAGGGCTTGCAGCCACTGCCAAAGTTTAAAAATAAAAACATCTTAGTTTGTAGCTAAGATGTTTTTTTATATCGTCTAACGATGAAATAGCCTGATAATTTTTGATTACAATAGCTTATTTTCTGATAAAATAAATGTAAATTTGTGTAAAAATAAAATGATTTTTAACTATTTATCAATTTCATAAACTCAACAAAAATGAGTATCAAAGCATTTGTAGAAAAAGTTTTAACAGACAAAAGTAGCAATTTACAAAAAATAGAATTAGGAAAAGTAACAGATGCGGAAATTGAGTTTTTGAAAGAAACAGTATCATTAGACTTAACAGATTATTGTAGAGTATTGGATAATTCGGGTATCTGCCACGCCTTTAAAAAACACGGAGATGCTAAAATTGAAGCACAAAGAGGGCAAATAGCTATTACGCCTGATGATTTTGAAAATATTTTAGAACTTGTCCAAAACCCTGATTTTGTGGCTTATGTGGGTAAAAATCGTATTGGGAATGACCTTATTTTATATGAAAAAACTTTTGAAGAAGTTTTGTGTTATGTAGAAGGGTTGCGAGAAAGCAAGAAAAAACATAGAAAAGAAGCCTATTTAGAAACTTTATACAAAAAGAAACCTTCCAAAGACTAAATATTTGGAAGGTTGAAAAGACAGACGAAACGTGCTACTGTTTACACAGGCTTCGTTCATAACGTCCTAAACGAACTGCCTTATTCTAAAACAAAGATACAAAAATAAAATGATAATAAGTTATTTTTTAGAATAATTTTACACCAAACTCCCCAGCCACCTTTCCACTTCCCTAAATTCCATACCTTTTCGTTGGGCATAGTCTTCGAGTTGGTCTTTGGCTAACTTGCTGATACCGAAATACTTACTTCAAAAACTCCTCAATACAATTAACAAACTCTGTTGTAGGCTGCATAAGTTCCTCTACTTGATTTCTGTCCCAATTCAATAAATCACTATAATCTCCTTTTTGGCGTTTGTCGAACAATTCAGAAAATAACATTCCCATTTCGAGAGAAATTTTACCTGTTTTTACAAAATATTGATTAAAAAGAATTTTTATGCCATTGTGTGTTTGTGTTTGGTATTCGTGACTGATAAGCAATGCACCCACAGCATAAAAGCAAGCATAATACAACCGATTAACTGCGGTATTCCAAAATTCATTTTCATTCAATAATTTTGCCTCCTGCAAAGTTTCAATAGCCCTTGCCATTCTATACTGCACTAAGGCTTCTCTGTCTTCCTTGTTCATAGAATAATGCCTTCTTTCTTAATATTTTGGTAATATGGCGTGATTTTGTAGGTATTTTCCCAAGCTGTTTTTGAAAATACTTGTAAACTAAGCACTTCGTTGAGTTCTAATTCGAGCATAAAAAATGGCAAACGAAATTGTTTTTCTATTTCGGAGGTAATGATATTTTGGTCGGATAATACTAAAAAATCCCAGTCTGAATGTTTTTTAGCGGTGTTTCTTGCCCTCGAACCATACAAAATAATTTCTGCTGACGGTTCTACTTCCTTAATTTTTTGTTTTAAGGTTTGTAGCCACGCAATAGCTAAGATTTTTTTGTTTTTTTTATGGTTTTTGAGGTTTTGCATAAACAAATATAAAGAAAGAATTCCAAATTACAAACTATTGGCAGGGTTTGCAACCACTGCCAAAGTTTTTTAAAATCTTACACAAAACTCCCCAGCCACCTTTCCACTTCCCTCAATTCCATTTTTGTAGCATAGACTTCTGTATGTTTATAACTTGCTGATAACAAAATACTTACCTCCCTTTAATCTTAGTTTCTAAATTTTCAGGATTTTGATTTGTGTGAAAAACTGCAATGATTTCTACCTCTTTTTCGATTTCATCAATAGCATAGAAAATGGCGTAAGGAAACTTTTTTATCAAAACTCGTCTATATTCCTCGTAGGCTTTTTGATAAATATGTGGGTTGGTTTTCAATAACTGAATGGCTGCATCAAAACCCAAAACAAATCTATTGCCTAAACCAACTTGCTGACTTTCATACCATTCTTTTGCGGTTGCAATATCTTGATAAGCCTCAATATCAATGATAAGAGCATAATATTCTTGTTCCATTGCTTATAATGCTTATGAGTTTAATAATTTTGATTTGGCTTCTTCCCAAGTCATTCGTCTTTCGGGGTTGGCTTTCATTGCCTCGTGTCGGCTTTTGAGGATTTCTTTTTGCTCGTCTGTTAAACTCACAACTTCTTCATTATCAAGTAAATAGCTAATAAATTTATCGCCAAAAGAAGTAACAAAAACACTAGCATCTTTATGCCCTTCTAATAACCTATAAGCTGATTTTTTATCAAAATCATTCAGCCCTGCTTCCATACTAATCAAGCCTTTTGTTCTTAAATCTTCGCAATAAAACTTAAATTCATATTTGTCAAAAGGTTGTTTATGTGCAGTTGTAAATTTTTCAAATAATGAATTGTAACTTCCAATTTCTACTAATTCACTTTGATACTTATGCAAATATTTTAGAATGAGTAGGTGATTTTCTGTAAATTCATTGATAAAACGAATGAAAGTAAGAGATAAATCGTAATTTTCTTCACCATTTTCAGTTTCCAAATTATCAATAAGTATTGCTGCTAAGGCTTTATGTTTGCTTTCAGACGAGGTTTTTGTAGAAGTTGTTACTACTTCTCTACAAATATCGACAAAGTTTTCACTTACTAATTTTTGAGAAAGTATCAATTCTATATCGGCAACTTTTTCATATAGCAATTCGACTATTTGGTTAATACGATTTTGATATAGTTTCTTTCTAATATCGTATAACTCCGCAAATAATGAACCTACAACAGGCAAAGTATTTAAAAAACCTTTTGCTGCTATATCTATTCCTAATTTTATATCTTCTTTTTCCATTATTTTTTGAAAATTAGATTTTGAAAAATTTACTTTTTCTCCAAATATTCTTTAATGGTATCGCAAGGCAATTTACTACCTTTACTTTTCACATTGTAAATAAAATAATCACATTCCGTTTCATCTAATTTTTTTTGTTGATATGCTTCTACTAATATATCCATTGTGGTTAGGTATTGAATATTGTTTGTGTTACAATATACTTTAATGTCTTTTATATTACTACTTGCTATAATTTTATTATCATATTTTGCTATTGCCATACAAATACTTTCGCCTCCGCCTGCTGTTGGTATATCTTTGCGTATTTGTGCTATTTCTTTAAGAATAGCTAAATTAAGTTGCGGTGGAATGGTGTATAAACTTATCATTTTGTAATTCAATAAGTTTGTAACTTCTTCTTTAATTTGTTTATGAGTAAGTTCATTAAATACAGCATCTGCAATTAATAGCCTTTTCGGATATAAACTAGGTAAAATAGACAATAATTCTCCTTTAAAGAAATGAATGAGTACATCAGCGTCAAGCAATATAAGTTTATCTTCAGTCTTAGCCATATTAGTCGTTGTATATATTTACATTAGCATCGGCTAATAATGTAGCATAGTGCATTTCAGAGATAACTTCTTTTTCAAAAAGTTGTGTAGCTAATCCAGTATATTCTCCAATAATTAAATTTTGATTTCCACTTTCATATAATTTGGTATCTGAACCATATTGAGAGGCTAATTTTTTTATCCCAATTTTGGCTATTACTTTTGCATCATTATAACTTTGAATATTTAGTAATTGTAAATTAAGTAATCTGTTCAAAATTGTTTCATAAGAAACACCATAATAGGAACTAATTTTAAAAATAGTTCTTAATGTTATTTCCTTATTCTGTTCATTTTCTGGGATAAGTTCCAATATACCCTGTTCAGGCATTAGCAGATGAACTGCAAAAAAATCAGCTTGTTTTTCAATATCATCTTTGTTATTTTGAAAACTCAACTGCACTTTAAAATCCTCTTGTACAAAGAGATGATATAATTCGTGGGCAATAGAAAAATTTTGCTTGCAAGTGGGGTGATTAGCATTTATCAACATAAATTTTTCATCTTCTTGTTTTAATGCCATACCAGCAAAATTACCAGAAAGAGGTAAAAAAATAGTCAATACATTTAATTTGAGCAATAAATTATGTAATGCAATAGCATCAGTATTGCCCAAATCGTGTTGTTTTCTAAAAATTTCAGCCTGTTCTTTTGATTTTATTTCTAAGTTAGTCATTGGCGTTGATTTTTTTCATTTTAGTATAGTTGGCAATAATTTTTTTAAATTTTCTAATACCCTCATAATCAATAGCTGTTAATTCATTAGAACGAAAAGCTAATGCCATTGGAGTATTGACAGATGACAAATCTTTTTCAAAAAAGTCCAACATTTCCACACCAAAAAATAAACACACCGCATCTATAAATTTCAAATCTACTTCTACAATATTTTCTTCATAAGCATTTAATTCTTTATCAGAAATTCCGATAAACATAGCTAATTGCTCTTGTGTCAAGCCTGCTTTCGCACGTAATTTTCTAACATTTTCGGCAACCATATTGAGATTTTCCATAGTTTTATCATTTAAAGTTTACACAAAGTTAAACAAGAAGTCCGTAATAGTTTTACGGGCTTCTAAAAATATTTTTTAATTAATTACACCAAACTCCCCAGCCACCTTTCCACTTCCCTCAATTCCATTTTTGTAGTATAGACTTTATTCTGTGCCTAACTTGCTGATACCAAAATACTTATAAATCGGCAAACAGCTTATCAAAAAGTATCACATTTTCAAAACCTTTTGCAAGCAAACCATCGTGTAATTTTATATCTCTTGTTACTAAGGTCATATCAAGTTCCATACTTAATGCTATGTATGGCGTGTCTTTTTCGTCTATATCAGCACACAAGGCTAAGGCTCTTTCAAAATTTCCTACTGAAATTATCAAATCAGGAACAACTGTAAGCAAAGAAAATAAATCTAAGAGTTTAGATTTGAATGTTGCATTATCAGTTTTATGCTTTTTTAAGATTACTTGCCTATATTTTTCTAATTCTTGCAAGGCATAATCGGGCAAATAAAAGTGATGCAAAGAAAATAGTTTAAAATAAACTTCTTTGCCACTAATCAAGGCACTAAAAATAATATTGGCATCAATAACATAGTTTTTCATCACTTACATTCGGTTTTTATAAAAGTTTTGCTTGTAAGTTGTCCAAACTTCGCTGCGGACTTGTTCCATATCTGCCAAATCTTCTTGCTGTGTTTCTATTTCTGCAATAAAATTTGCTGCCAATAGCTTAATTTGTTGTTGAGCCAAAAAATCATTGAGCTGCTGCTGCAAAGTCTGCCAACCTATTTGATACAGCAAACTGTCGGTTATTTCTACTTGAAGGGTGGCTATCATTTTGATTTGTGTTTTAACAAAGTTACAAAATAAATTTGAAAAACTACTAAGTTTTGAAAGTAGTTTTTTATCTATTGGGTGGCTCAAAGCCACCCGATAGATAAAACTTATTCCTCTTTTTGTTGCTTATAAACCTGCAATAATTCTTCTAAATGCTGGATTTTGTCTTGCAATTGTAGCATAGACTTCAGTCTGTGCATTTTTACTTAAAAAGCACAGACTGAAGTCTATACTACAGGTTATTTGTGTTCCATTTCTACAACCAAAGCCACAACTTTTTTTCCTTTACTTTTAGCTTTAAAAGCAATACGATTATTTTCGAAATCAATAGTTGTGAAATTTACTAATAAATCAGGTATAGCTTTTTGTATTTTTTCTAAAAAACTACCATTTTGTTGCTTAATTTGCTGTTTTATTTGTTCTATGTTAAGTGCCTCTTTTGAATATAAAACGCAAAAATAATCTTTGCCAATGGTATTATCCATTTGAATATAATAGTTTTCGTTGGGAATAGCTATGTTATTAGCCTTGTAACTAAGGGCAGCACTTGTGGAATTATCCGCAGGAAAAAGCTGTGCAATAGTTCCTGTTAAATCTGAACTTATGGTATAAACGTATGCAGGTTCGTTATTGGAAATATACAAACGGTATCTTGTGCCTGAAAGATAGGCTTCATTTGTTTTGTAGCTATTACCGTTTTTGCTTACACCAATATTTTCCCCTGTTGCAAGACGAATAGCTAAACTGCCTGAAAGGTCATAACTTTCGGGTTTGGGAATATCAAATGGAATAGGTTGAAAACCATACCAAGCGAAATTTACAAAATTTTTGTAACTCACCCAAATATAACCAGCATTTCCCCAATTACTGCCCCAACTATTTTGAAGTTCAAATGCACCACCATATTTAGTGTCATCATACCCAACAATACACATTGCGTGTCCTCCATAACCACCTGATGGACTTTCAGTGGGTTGCCATTCGCCTTTCGCAGACTGAAAAGAACTTGGCACTGCCATTCCAATAACAACAGGAAAATTTTGCGAAATAGCTTTTTTTATGGATTTTATTTTTACTTCATAAGCCTCATCACCATTAAAAAGTCGTGTATAATCTTTGATTTTGAATTGTGAGGCTTTTAAATGAATAGCATCAGGAATAGAAGTTGCACACAACGTAGGGAAATCACTATGTTTGGCTACACCTTTTGTTTTTAAAATTTCCATTGCTTGATTAATATGAGTGCCTCTCGAACAGTTTATAACATCTTTATCTTTTATTAAATGATAAAGATAGGCTGCCGAAAAAGCATTAGCTGTTATCGTATTTTTGTCTGTCCATTGATTTTGTTGTGCTTCCAAAATAGTACGTGCAGCATAAGCAGTTGCCCAACCTGTGCAAGTTCCGTGTTGTCCTTGACTGCTCGGCGTAGGTGCATATTGTTTGAGTGAATGGCTTGTAGGCAAATTGCTATAATCAGCACCTAACAAAGTGCTTTGTTTCAAAACAGACTTGTATTGTTCCTCAGAAAATAGCAAACCTGTGTAATATTCGTTTTGTGCAAAAACGGTAGTTGTTGTAAATGCAAAAAAGAATAAAATAGAAAATATTTTTTGTGTTTTCATAAAATTTGGTTTAATATTCTGTAGCATAGACTTTAGTCTGTGCCTACGTCAAAAGCACAGACTAAAGTCTATGCTACAAATTAGTCTATGCTACAATTGCGTTTAGTTGCTACGAATACCTATGGGCATATTGTGGTCAAAAGTGCCGTTTAATTCAGGAGTTTGGGAATTGCCATAACGACTAACAGCACGTTTGCTAACTTTATCTTTCACGTAGTTATAAAGTTCACTAATCGTAATAATTCTGTCATAATTTGTGTCGGCATTACCTTTCAAACCTTCTAAATAATAGTAGGTGAACAAACCTTGTCTTAATTCTATGTCATCAATAGACGTTTCGCCTGTTTGGGCAGACATAAACAACGCAAGCCCATCACTACTGTTATTGAGAGAATTGTAATACAAAGCACGGGTTTCGTCTGCCGATAAGCCTTTGAGCATAGCATTAGAGGCTTGTTTATTCCAAGAACCAGCGTGGCAAGCATCAGCAATACACAATTTTCGTTTGGCTTTGCTGTTGTAAATCACTTTTTTCAAATCTTCGTGGCTAAGTATGGCATCATAACTTACAAAAACATTTTTGCCTCCGTGTCCTGAAATAAATAACATAATTAGGTCATTTGCACCTGCTTTGCCAAATAAAGTATAGCAACTACTCAAAATATTTTCTTTGGTGGCTTGGGAATTTGTCAATTTGATAAGCTGAGAAGAAGGAACAGAGCCACCTTCGGGAGTTTGCAAAAAACGATAGACTGCATCAGCATCTGTGTGGCAATAGGTTAAATCTCCAATACCTGACGAATTAAGGTCTGAACTGTAATCGGAAACACCGACCACAACCGCATAGACTTTGGGCTGCTGCAAAACCACCACAGGCGACTGATACGTAAGGGTACGAGTAACAGACGAAGTAGTACCTGCCGAATTGGCGGCTTGAATAACTACACTATTTTTGCCTTCTTGTAAACTAATAGTCCGTTCTACCACAAACTGACAACCATCATTTACCACCACTTGCGGGGCTTTCAAGGCACTATATACTTCATTTCCATTCACAAAAACCTTCACACCACTAATTTGAGAAGTGGACTGCACACAAACCTTGATGTTAAAATTTCCTGAGATTACATTACTATCAGAAGTAGGATTTTGCCATACAATAGTGGGTTTGTTTTGTGAAACAGGGTTTGTTAAAGGATTTTTGATGAAACCCCATTTGCCATTTTGCTCTACTGCTGCTAGACCTTCAGAAAAAGACTTAGCTTTTTCAAAATCAAATTGTGGCTTAATTATCCATTGTCCTTCTTTATTAATAAAGCCTACATTACTATTCCCTACTATTGACAAACCTTCAGAAAAACAATATGCATATTTAAATTGTGGTTGAATTACCCATTGTCCTTGTTTGTCAATAAAACCACACTTGCCATTTTGCTTTACACTAAACAAACCTTCAGAAAAATATGAAGTTTCAAAATCACTATAATCCTCAAATTGTGGTTGAATCACCCATTGCCCCTGTTTGTCAATAAAACCCCATTTGCCATTTTTTTGTAATGCCGCCGCCAAGCCTTTAGAAAAGGAAAAAGCCCACCCAAATTGTGGTTGAATAACCCATTCTCCATTTTTATTGATAAATCCCCATCTTCCATTTTGGCATACTGCTGCTAAACCATCAGAAAATTTTCCAACTATAGGGAACTTTGGTTGAATAATCCATTCTCCATTCTTATTGATAAAGCCATATTTGTTATTATTTTGTGCTTCTGCTTTTGCCAAACCCTCTGAAAAAGAATTAGCATTCGTAAATTGTGGTTGAATTATCCATTGCCCTTGCTGATTGATAAATCCGAATTGACCATTTTGATAAATGAATGCTAAACCTTCAGAAAAAGAATTAGCATTATCAAACTGTAGTTGAATTACTAATTGTCCTTGTTTGTTAATATAGCCATACTTGCCATTTTGTTTTATTGCTGCTAAACCTTCAGAAAAACTACCTGCCCATTCAAATTGCGGTTGTATAGCCCATTCAAATTCTTGTGCTTGTGTGAGAGTTGGTAGTAGGCAGGTGCAGCACAGCAGGAAAATAAAATTTAAAGTTTTCATATTGTTGGTGGTTTTAAGTTGTAGCATAGACTTTAGTCTGTGCTGTTTACGTTAGTTAAGGCACAGACTAAAGTCTATGCTACAATTACAATGATAAGATGAAAATAAGTTGTTTTTTCCATAAAACTTACAAAAATAAATTATTTTTGTGAAAATTCTTGTAGCATAGACTTTAGTCTGTGCCTTATTTTACACAAAAGCACAGACTAAAGTCTATGCTACAACTATTAGCACGATGCACAAGCGTAATTTGCCACATATTTATCCTGTTGGTGCGGATTTTTTTGTTACTTTTCGGCTCAAAAACTCTATTCCTTTGCTTGTATTGGAAAAGTTGCAAGAGGCAAAAGAGTTGAAAATTGCACAAATAGAGCAAAGTAAATTAACGGAAGACGAAAAGAAAACGGCTATTTATGTGGAAGAAAAACGGTTTTTTCTGCAATATGACAATGCTCTGCACAAATACGCTACTGATGATGACTGTTTACGAAATCCTGCTGTTGCCCAGATAGTAGCCGATAAAATGCACGAATATGACGAAAAGCATTATGATTTATTGGCTTATTGCATTATGCCTAATCACGTACATTTGTTGTTTTCGTTGAATGGTTATGAAATCTCGAAAGTAAACCAACTAATGAAGTGGATAAAAGGTGGTTCTGCGTTTTTGTGTAACAAAGTCCTCAATCAAACAGGTACTTTTTGGCAACAAGAAAGTTACAACCATTATGTACGAAACGCAAAAGAATTACAAAATATAGAAAGTTATATCATCGAAAATCCTGTAAAAGCTGGTTTATTAGACGACTGGCAACAATGGAAATTTACGTATTATAAAAACTTGTAGCAATTTGTAGCATAGACTTTAGTCTGTGCCTTTACGTGAATGAAAAAGCACAGACTAAAACTTGTAGCATAGACTTTAGTCTGTGCTTTTTTGTGTAGATAAGGCACAGACTAAAGTCTATGCTACAGATATTTTACACCAAACTCCCCAGCCACCTTTCTACTTCCCTCAATTCCATACCTTTTCTTTGGGCATAATCTTCGAGTTGGTCTTTGGCTAACTTGCTGATACCGAAATACTTACTTTCAGGGTGCGAAAAATACCAACCCGAAACCGAAGCCGCAGGATACATTGCCAAACTTTCTGTAAGTTCAATACCAATTTTGGCAGTAACGTCAAGCATTTCAAATAATTTCCACTTTTCTGTATGGTCAGGACAAGCTGGATAACCAGGGGCAGGACGAATTCCCTCGTATTTTTCGGCAATTAACAAGTCATTTTCCAAGTTCTCCGCAGGTGCATAACCCCAAAACTCCTTGCGTACTCTTTCGTGCATCCGTTCCGCAAAAGCCTCCGCAAATCTATCGGCTAAGGCTTGCAACATAATTGCATTATAATCATCAAGGTCAGCTTTCAGTTTATCGACAACAGGCTGCATTCCCAAGCCAGACGTAACCGCAAAACCTCCAATATAATCAGCTTTTCCACTTGATTTTGGTGCTACAAAATCCGCTAAACAGAAATTAGGCAAGTTTTTAGCTTTTTGGTTTTGTTGGCGAAGATGACACAGTTTTTTCCAAACCGTTGTGCGTGTTTCGTCTGTATAAACCTCGATGTCATCACCCACAGAGTTGGCAGGATAAAAACCAATAACGCCACTTGCTTTTAACAATTTTTCATTCAAAATACGGTTAAGCATTTTCTTTGCATCAGCAAATAAATCTGTTGCTTCTTTGCCCACCACTTCGTCTTCCAAAATTGCAGGAAATTTGCCCGCCAATTCCCAAGTCTGAAAAAATGGTGTCCAGTCAATATATTTAGCCAATTCTACCAAATCATATTCCACAAAATATTGATTACCAACAAATTGCGGTTTTCTCATTTCCGAAGTTTCCCAATTTATTTGTACCGAATTTTGTCTTGCTTCTGCCAAAGAAATCAGTTTTTTATCTGCTTGACGACTTGCGTGGTCAATTCGCAAAGTTTCGTATTCTTTGCTAATTGTAGCTGCAAATTCGTCTTTTTTATCAGGCGTAAGCAAACTTTGTGCAACAGGCACAGCACGACTTGCATCTAAAACGTGAATTACAGGCGTATCAATTTTTGGCGAAATTTTAACCGCAGTGTGAATACGTGAAGTGGTTGCACCACCAATTAACAAAGGAATATTGATATTTTGGCGTTTCATTTCACTTGCCACATATACCATTTCGTCCAAAGAAGGCGTAATCAAACCACTCAAACCAATAATATCTACATTGTGTTTTTTGGCTTCTGCTAATATTTTTTCGCAACTTACCATTACGCCCAAATCTATTACTTCAAAATTATTGCAAGCCAAAACCACACCTACAATGTTTTTTCCAATATCGTGAACATCTCCTTTTACGGTTGCCATTAAAATACGACCTACGCCACTTCTCTCACCCACAGGCGGGGGATTTTTCAACTTTTCGGCTTCAATAAATGGTAACAAATACGCCACAGCTTTTTTCATCACCCTTGCAGATTTCACAACTTGGGGCAAAAACATTTTTCCTGCACCAAATAAATCACCAACCACATTCATTCCGTCCATTAACGGACCTTCAATAACTTGCAAAGGTCTTTCAAAATTCTGACGTGCTTCCTCCGTATCCACATCTACAAAAGCATCAAAACCGTGAACTAAGGCGTGGGCAAGACGTTTATTAATTGGCAAATTTCGCCAAGCTAATAAATCACTATCATCAATTTTTTTGCCACCACCTTTATATTTTTCGGCAAGAGTTACCAACCTTTCCGTTGCGTCATCTCTGCGATTTAACAAAACATCTTCTACGTGTTCGAGCAAATCGGCAGGAATTTCGCTATAAACTTCTATCATACCTGCATTGACAATGCCCATTGTCAAACCTGCTTTTATGGCGTGATACAAAAATGCGGAGTGCATTGCCTCACGCACCCGATTATTTCCACGAAACGAAAACGAAATATTACTCACACCACCCGAAACCTTTGCGTATGGCAAATTTTGACGTATCCAACGAGTTGCATTAATAAAATCTACCGCATAATTATTATGTTCCTCAATACCTGTGGCAACAGTCAAAATATTAGGGTCAAAGATAATGTCTTGCGGAGGAAAACCAACTTTATGAACCAAAATATCATAGCAACGCTGGCAAATTGCAATTTTTTTCTCAAAAGTATCAGCCTGTCCTTCTTCGTTAAATGCCATTACAATAACTGCAGCACCATATTGACGAACTAAATTTGCTTGTGCTATAAATTTTTCTTCGCCTTCTTTCAATGAAATTGAATTGACAATTCCCTTGCCTTGCAAACATTTTAAACCTGCCTCAATAACCGACCATTTTGAACTGTCTATCATAAAAGGAACTTTTGCAATATCGGGTTCTGCTGCAATTAAATTCACAAATCTTGTCATACAAGCCTCACTATCCAACATTCCTTCGTCAAAATTGATGTCAATAACTTGTGCACCATTTTCAACTTGCTGACGTGCAACGGCTACGGCTTCTGTAAATTTTTCTTCTTTGATCAATTTTGCAAAGGCAATAGAACCCGTAACATTGGTTCTTTCCCCAACATTGACAAATAATGTTTCTTCTGCAATGATGAAAGGTTCTAAACCTGACAAATTCATAACAGGTTGTAAATCAGGTATTTGTCTTGGCGAATGTTTTGCAACAGCTTCGGCAATGGCACGAATATGGTCTGGCGTTGTTCCACAACAACCACCCAAAACATTAACCAAACCATCTTTTGCAAAAGGCTCAACCAATTTTGACATCATGGCAGGACTTTCGTCATATTGCCCAAATTCGTTCGGAAGTCCCGCATTTGGATAGGCAGACACAAAAACATTAGCAACTCGTGATAATTCTTGTATGTAAGGTCGCAATAAATCTGCACCTAAGGCACAATTTAAGCCAACACTCAACAAATTTGCGTGAGAAACAGAATTCCAAAAAGCCTCTGTAACTTGTCCCGATAAAGTACGACCACTTTGGTCTGTAATTGTACCAGAAACCATAATGGGAATTATTAATTTTGAATTATGAGTTATGAATTTCCTTAAATATTCCTCATTTTCACGTAATTCATAATTCCTAATTCCTAATTCCTCATTCAATTCATTGATATATTTTTCAATAGCAAACAAGGCAGCCTTTGAATTTAGCGTATCAAAAATAGTTTCGACAAGCAAAATATCAGAACCACCTTCAATAAGTCCTTTTGTTTGCATATAATACGCATCAACAAGTTGGTCAAAAGTAATAGCCCTAAAACCAGGGTCATTCACATCAGGCGAAAGCGAAGCTGTACGGTTTGTAGGGCCTAATGCACCAGCCACAAAACGAGGTTTATCAGGAGTGAGTTTATTCATTTTATCAACTTCCTGCTTTGCCACTTTTGCCGACTCGTAATTGAGTTCGTAAGCCAAATGTTCCATTTCATAATCCGCCATTGCTATCCACGTACCACTAAAAGTATTGGTTTCTATCATATCTGCACCTGCTTCGAGGTACAAACGGTGAATTTCGGCAATAATATGCGGTTGGGTAATGGAAAGCAAATCGTTATTTCCTTTCAAATCTTTGTGGAAATCTTTAAATCTTTCGCCTCTATAATCTTCTTCTGTGAGGTCATAGCGTTGTATCATTGTACCCATTGCACCGTCAAGAATTAAGATGCGTTGGCGTAATAGTTCTTGGAGTTGTAATTTTATCATTGCTGTTGCAAGTTTTTATTAAGATTGCAAAGATAATAAGGAAAATTTAAAAAATAAGGAAAAATTTTGCTAAGTTTGTAATAAATACTACATAATAAATGGCTTATCAAAAATATACTCCTTTTAATTTTTTGGCAATTATAGCAATTTTAGGTGCTATTCTTCGTGCTTTTAATCCTGTTGGTATGGGTTTTCATTATTTTGCTGCTTTGATATTATTGGGGTTTGCTGTTGTGATATTGATAATAGACATTCTAATACAGGCATTTGTTGAAGGTAGTCTAAAACCAATTCTTTGGGTAGAATTTGGAATAATAAGCTGCTTTTTTACCTGTTTTTTTGTTTATTATCTAATAAAAAAAGAATATCTTATACTTTGATACTGACATTTATTATTTATTTTTTGTCATTCTGAGCTTGTGAAGAATCTGAATTATTGAAATTTTTACGTAATAACTTCAGATTCTTCGCAAGCTCAGAATGACAAATTCAAAATATTTTATCACTAAGTCAAAACCTGTTTTGTGTGTTCTTTTGTGTTTACTTTCGCAATAATATTTGTGATAATTCCTTGTTCGTCAATTAAAAATGTAGTTCTTGCAGTTCCCATGTATGTTTTGCCATACATTTTCTTTTCTTTCCAAGTTTCATAAAGCTCATGCACATGTTTGTCT
>JAYTNF010000008.1:0-3872 GCA_043748455.1 Cytophagales bacterium | reverse complement strand
TACTTGATTATCAATTAATTATATTTTTTTAGTTCCGTTAGGAACGACATATTTATAGCAAAAGTAAGCACCGACTCCCCCAAAGTGCCATAGGCACGACATATTTCGTACCTATGGCACTTTGGGAGGAAAAATATACGTTTGCTATAAGTATTTCGTGCCTAAGGGCACTAAAAAAGACTTTCTTAGCTTAATAGCATTGGACTAAAGTCTGTGGTACAAACACTACGCAACTTACATTAGTTAGTTATTTTACTACTCTTTTCACAAATTTTTAGAATATTTTGCTAAAACTACTACCTCCTTATCAATATTTTAGGTTATTATATATTTTTATCACAACCTAAAATCATAAATCGTGTTAAAGAACACCTGTGAGATTGTAACTTGTAGGTTTTTTAGTAGCTTTGTAGGATTTTTTTACAATTTTATGAAACTCATAGACAAATATATATTTTCAAAATTTTTACAAACATTTTTCTTTGTTGTTGTCATCATCAATCTTATTATTTGTGTGATTGATTACACCGAAAAAGTAAATGTATTTTTGAATAAAAAGGTAAGTTATGCAGAAATTTTTGGTGATTATTATCTCAATTTTGTGCCATATTTGACCAATATGTTAAGCCCAATTACGGTTTTTATTGCCACCGTTTTTATTACTGCCCGACTTTCTGCCCGCACAGAAATTATAGCAATTTTGGCTTGTGGTGTAAGTTTTCGCCGACTTTTGATGCCGTATGTGGGTGGTGCAGCTATTTTGGCTGTGCTGACTTTTGTTTTAACGGGTTGGATAATTCCAAATGCTAACAAAACCAGAGTTGCCTTTGATATTAAGTATTTTAAAGGCACATATTATCATGACGAAAGAAATATTCATAGCAAAGTTGCCCCAAATACCTACGCATACATGCAAAGTTACAATAATCAAACCCGAATTGGTTATATGTTTACCTTAGAATACTTAGTAAATAAGCAATTAGAAACAAAACTTTCGGCAGAAAGAATAGAATGGGACAGCGTAAAAATGGTTTGGCGAATACCAAATTATAAAATTCATACCTTTATGGGAGATGAAGAAACCGTAAAAGGAGGTACAAACTTAGATACAGTGCTAAATTTACGCCCAAAGGATTTTGAAAGTAAACACTTATTACATGAGACTTTGACTTTAACAGAATTAGATGACTATATTGGCGAACAATTAAGCCGAGGAAATACCCAAGTTGGCGTATTTGTTGTGGAGAAATATGAAAGATATACCTATCCTTTTGCTATTATGATTTTGACAGTTATGGGCGTGATTGTATCAGCCCGAAAATCTCGTCAAGGTACAGGTATGATGATTGCAATAGGGTTTATGCTGGCTTTTGTGTTCATTATTTTTGTGAGAATGAGCCGAAGTATGGGACAAGCTGGCTCAGTAGAGCCGTTGGTGGCTGCGTGGCTTCCAACGCTAATTTTTTCAGTAATTACCATATTCATGTATAGAACTGTGCCGAGATAAATTAGGACATTTGCTTTTAGGTAAATGATTCCTAAACATTTCATAAAAAATAGTACATACGAAACATATTTAAACATTTAAGAGTTTGTTAAACCATATATCTACTTACATTTGCAACTTTAACAAAGCAGCGATGAGAAAAATCTTATATTTTTTAGTTTTTACTTTTTTAGTAGCTTGTGGCGAGGAAAAAGAAAAATTGCAAGATGAAAATCAAGTATTGAAAAATAAAGTTCGTAATGACAGTATTTATATTGCAAGTCTAAGCGAAGAAATGGACATTGTTTATGCAAGTCTCGACTCCGTAAAAACAATGGCAGACAGCTTATTACAAACTTCTGATATGATTCGTAATAAGCAAATTGGCAAAAAAGAAGGAAATCATTTTATCAATAAAACAATGATAAATATTGACTCCTTGATGCAAAAAAATAAATTTCAAGTACAAGAATTGGAGGCAAAACTTCGCAAATCTACCATTCAAAAATCAGTTTTGAAAAAAATGTTAGAAAGGTTGCAAAAAACAATGGGCGAAAAAGAAGAAATTATCGTTAATCTTAGAAAACAAATTTCTAAATTAGAACAAGAAGTAGAAGGATTAAAGTTTGAAAAAAAGGAAATTGTTACAAAATTGACAGAAAGTCAAGCCAAATTGCAGCAAACGGAACAGCAAATGCTAAAAATTGCGACAGATATGCAGCAAAAAATTCAGCAAGTGGAATCACTCACAAAAAGTAATAACACAGCTTATTATTTTATGGGTACAAAAAAAGAGTTGCTCAAAAAAGGTTTTATCAAAACAAGAGGTTTACTCAATAAAGTTGATGGTTTGGGAGATAATTTGCCCGAAGATGAAATGCACCCTTTGGATATTTCATCGCAAAATCTGAATATTGATATTGGTTCTGCTAATTTAAAATCAAAAGATATTGTTCTCGTGCCTGTACGATTAGACGGAATGTATATTATTTCTCAAGAAAATGGTAGAACTTATTTACATATTATTCACAAAGATTTTTGGAAAAAATCTAAGTTTTTGATGGTGGTTACACAATAAGTTGTAGATATGAAATATGAAATTAACTTATTGATAACCAATAGCTTAATTTCATATTTCATATTTCATATTTCATGTTTATTTTTAATATTCCACACCTTGTCTTACAATACGTCTAACTTTTTGCTTTGTACTTCCAAAAGGAATAAAGCCGTGCAATGTAATCATGTGTTGATTAATATAATCTAATTTGCCTTGTCCTAACACAAAGTTGTAACTATAATAAACATGTGCTGTAAAGCCAGAGGAACTTAAAAATCTTGCAGCACTTAAACCCAACATAGGGCGAAAAGCAAAAACAGCATTGATAACATCTTGATTTGCAACATCTTTAGTTTGATAAAAATAACCTGCTGCTCCCACACCATAAAATAGAATATCCTCAGACCAAAAATTTATACTTGTTCCATAATGACTCTTCCAAGGTGCTAACTCAAAATTTAATGACATAGCATAAAACACATTATTCCATTCAAATTTTGTTCGGGCAATACCTAATTCTATATAAGTTGCTTTAAATTGTTGTATTCCTGCTATTAAACCCCAACTTTTTCGGACTTCTTTTATTTCTCGTGTGTCTTTAAAAGTTGTGTCATTGATGTCGCAAACCCGATAAACTTCTATAAAAACATCGTCAGATTTTCGTTTTTTATCCGTTACAATTAGCGAATCTTCTGTTAATCGTGTGATAACCAAGTTTTTATAAATGCCACCACCTTGCTTTTTCAATATCAAAACATCATTATTGAGTTGCCATGTGCCTTCTTTTCGTAAGTCTGTGCTAAGAAATTTGCCATTTGGAGTAATTTCTATGTATTCATTTTGGCAGTCATGTACACGAATTAAGGTGTCGTACAAAGCACCGTTTTGTTCTATAAAATAGGACAAACCCCACCGTTTAGCCACTAATTTGTCTTTAAGGTCTTTATTTTGTGCAACACTTAGAGAAAAGTTGCCAAATAATATTAGAAGTATCAACAAAAGATTTTTATACATTGCAGAATATTTTAATGTTTAAATGATAACTGCAAATAACAAAATACTTAGCTGAGATAAAATTAAAAGATGACATTTTTCTAAAAATGTCATCTTTTAAGTAATAAGACAAAATAAATGTATAACAGACTTTAGTCTGTAAAATATTGATAATCAAAACTTTAGAGACTAAAGTCCAATGTTATTAAGCTAAGAAAGTCTTTTTTAGTGCCCTTAGGCACGAAATATTTATAGCAAACGTATATTCTTCCTCCCAAAGTGCCGTAGGCACGACATATTTTGCCCGCAGTGGAACTGCTACGGCACTTTGGG
>JAYTNF010000007.1:0-50942 GCA_043748455.1 Cytophagales bacterium | reverse complement strand
ATTTTGGCTAAGGATACCAAATCTTATGAAATTAGTATTCCAATTTTCCAAATTTTAGAAGCCAAACATAATGATTTAGATGAAGGAATTAAACAATGTGCAGCGCAGTTAGTTGGTGCAAAAAAATATAATGAAAGAAAAGGGACTGTAACCGAAAAATTATACGGTTGCATAACAACAGGTGATGTTTGGCAGTTTATTGAATATTCAGATAAATTATATATTGATGACAAAAAATATTATCTGGGCGAAATAGAGGAATTGCTTGGAGTTTTTCAAAGCATTATTGACTATTTTAAAGTTACATTAAAATAAAATTTCACACTAAAAGTTATTCATATTAATCCGCTAAATTTTTTTATACAACTTTTTCGTCCTTATTCAGAAAAAGATAGACAATTACTAATAGCCATCAAAAATGTTACAGGCTTCAAACCTCGCACACTTAATTTGTTTAAGTTGGCGTTGATTCATAGTTCTGTTGCCAAAGAAAAAGCTGGCTTTAAAGAATCAAATGAAAGACTTGAATATTTGGGTGATGCCATTCTTGGGGCAGTTGTTGCTGATTATCTTTTCAAAAGATTTCCTTATCGCAATGAAGGTTTTTTGACCGAAGTCCGTTCAAGAATTGTCAGCAGAGAATCGTTAGACAGGCTTTGTAGAAAAATGGGCTTAGACAAACTCATTGATTATGATGCCAAACGCAAAACTGCAACTTCTTTCAAATCTATCTATGGCGATGCTATGGAAGCATTTATTGGTGCAGTTTATTTAGATAGAGGTTTTACTTTTTGTCAAAACTTTATTATCAAAGAGATTTTGCATACACATTTAGATATTGAGGATATTATAGAAACAGACTCAAATTATAAATCAAAATTAATAGAGTGGTCGCAACGCAACAATAAATTTGTCCGTTTTGAAACCATCGAAGAACAAAGCACTTATCCACACAAACAATTTAAAGTACAAGTACTAATTGATGATGCCATGATTTCAAAAGGTGCAGGGTTCAACAAGAAAAATGCGGAACAAGATGCCGCCAGACGTGCTTGTGAATCTTTGGAAATTACCTAATTTTGATAATGACCAATTAAAATGTCAATACCCAATAAGTTTTAAATACTGTAAATGTTCATGGAATTTGGAAAACTGCCCGATATTAGTAATATAGATTTTAGTATGCCTCAAACTCCAAAAGCTACTATCGAATTATTGCAAAAATTGCCTAAGACTGAAACAAAAACAGATTTTTTTGTAGGTTGTCCAATTTGGGCTTGTAAACAATGGACAGGTACTATTTATCCTAAAAACATTTCTGAAAAGCAATATTTATACCATTACACACGCCAATTTAATACCATTGAACTCAACACAACCCATTATCAAACCCCAAATGACCAAACTATTGCTAAATGGAAAGAGCAAAGTGATATAAGTTTTCGGTTTTGTCCTAAATTATTGCAAAGCATTACTCATGAATATAAATTAGTTGGTCATGAAGCACAACGATTGACAGATAATTTTTTGAGACAAGTATCAGGTTTAGAATCTTTGTTAGGGATTGTTTTTATGCAATTACCGCCCTATTTTTCGCCACAAAATTTTTCATTGTTAGAAAACTTTATCAAATTATTACCAAAAAACTTTCCTTTTGCTATTGAATTTAGGCACGAAGCATGGTTTCAAAATGAAAATTTAGCTTTTAAAAATGCTACGCAACTGCTTGAAAACCACAATATAGCTACTGTAATTTGTGATGTTGCAGGTCGTAGAGATGTTTTGCACCAGCATCTTACAACAGATACTTTGGTTTTGCGTTTTGTAGGAAATGGCTTGCACCAAACTGATTTTGAAAGAACAGATGCGTGGATTGAACAAATTGCAGTATGGCAAAAGTTAGGTTTGCGTAAAGCATACTTATTCATTCATGAGCCAAGTGGCGTAAAAGCACCTGAAATGGCTGCTTATTGGATTGAGCAACTGAATAAAAAATGTCAAGCAAATTTGAAATTACCACACTTTTATAGTACAAATATTC
Organism: Cytophagales bacterium; assembly: GCA_043748455.1. Lineage (GTDB taxonomy): Bacteria > Bacteroidota > Bacteroidia > Cytophagales > Thermoflexibacteraceae > JAAFKA01. Next base: position 48,901 of record JAYTNF010000007.1, on the reverse strand, counting down.
AACAAAGTTTATTTTAAAAAGTCCTTATTTCTTCTTATGTGCTTTTGTCAATACCAAAACATCTCCTTTTTTTGCATCATTTTGCGAAGGGTTTTTAGGTGAATTATTAGCTTGTTTTTCGGTTTCTTTTGTTTTTGGTTTAATTTTTTGAGATGCTTTCTCAGTAGCTTCTTTTGCTTTTTTCTTATCAAAAATTTGCATAAAGTTTTTAGCTGCTACTTCCTTTTCCATAGCTCTGCGTTTTTCATCTGCAATATAACCTCGCAAATATTTTTCTATCATCAAACTTGCAATCGGTGCTGCCCAAACACCACCAAAACCTGCATTTTCAACATAAACTGCAATCGCAATTTTAGGATTATTACGTGGTGCAAAAGCCAAAAACACAGAATGGTCTTCGCCATGTGGATTTTGTGCAGTGCCTGTTTTGCCACAAATTGAAATATCTTTGATAAATGCTTTGCGGGCAGTTCCAGCTTTAACCACATCTTCCATTGCATCAACAACAGTATTAAAATGTGCAGGAACTACCGTTGTTTGGTGTTTTTCTCTAAATCTTGGATTAATTTCGGTTCCTTTCCCAACAGATTTTATGATATGTGGGGTGTAGTAATATCCACGATTAGCCAAAATTGCAGCTATATTTGCCATCTGCAACGGTATTACACCCATTTCTCCTTGTCCAATACTTAGAGAATAAATATTACCAAAACGCCACTTTTGATTCTTAAATCTTCTATCATAATAAGCAACTGATGGAATGTTGCCTCCTTTTTCGTTATCCAAATCTGTATTCAATTTATGACCTAAGCCAAAACTTGTCATGTGTTTGTGCCAATTTGCTAAACCAATTCGGGTATCTTCTGAATTTATCTCTGATTCATTGCGGCGAATAATGCGATTAAAAACACGATAATAAAACGGATTACACGAGTGCTGAATAGAGCCTTTCACATCTAATGGCGATTTGTGATTATGGCATTTTACCACATCTTGCACACATGGAATACTGGTATTAACAGAATCTATAACTCCTTCTTGCAAACCTATTAGGCATTGCACTAATTTAATAACAGAACCTGGTGGATACAAAGCCATAGTAGGACGATTAAATAGTGGTTTGTATTCATTATCAACCAATTCTGCATAATGTTGTGAAACTTCTTTGCCACTACCTGTCAATAAATTTGGGTCATAAGAAGGTGCTGAAATTAAACTTAAAATCTCACCTGTTGAAGGTTCTATCGCAACAACACTACCAATTTTATTGCCCATCAACATTTCACCATATTGTTGCAATTCCAAATCAATAGACGAAACCAATTCTTCACCAACTTTTGGCAAGGTGTCAAACTTTCCGTTTTGAAAAGAGCCTTTAACCACATTGTGAACATTTACCATCAAGTATTTTGTACCTCGTCCACCTCGCAATTCTTTTTCGTAGGTGGCTTCCATACCTGTTTTCCCAATCAAATCACTTTGTTGATAATACTTTGATGAATCTCTATCTAAAACTTTTTTATCTACTTCTTTGACATATCCTAAGGCATTTGCCATGTTATTGTGTGGATAATTACGCACACTTCGCACTTCTGCATAAATCCCCGTATAATTATTAAGTTTGTCTTGTAAAAGGGCAAATTGTTCAGGCAAAATATGTTTGATAAATAAAACGGGTTTTATTTGTTGTTTAAATATTGCCAAAATAGGTTGTGAACTTGCAACACGAGCCTTTATATAAAGGTCAAGAAGTTCAGCCTTTGTGATTCCAAAATCTTGACAAAAACGCAAAGTATCTGCTGGCAAAAGGCGAAATTTTTTGGGAATAATCATGATTTCAAAAACAGGCATGTTGGCAACAATCAACTTTCCTTTTCGGTCATAAATCATACCTCTCAAAGGACGTTCTATTTGCCTCAGAATTGCATTATTTTGTGCGGCTAATTTATAATCTGTATTGGTAACTTGAATAAAAAAAAGTTTAGTAATAAAGACAATAGCCATGAACAAAATTGATAGTTGTATGACGATTCTTCTGCTCGAAATCACTGTTAGTTACTGTTTTGACGTTTACTGAATTTGACATTTGTTTAATTTAACAAACTATCTTAGATATTAACAAAGTTAATGAAAATATTAAGCCAAAATTACAATAAAATTATGTTTAATTAGGATTTTAACACTTTTTTTTATGATTATTTTTAACTAAGTATAAAGTCGCAATTCTTTGTATCTTTGATTTGTTTTGCTAAAAATGACAAAGATTTTTGCAATGAGTCTAATAAATTATCAAGCCAAATAGTTTTTCTGTCCTTGTTTCTGCAATTTTTGCACAAGCCATAATAATGTCATTACTGACTTCGTAATTACTAATTTTTTGCAAAAATTGTTGTGGTGAAATTTGTTGTGCGAAAAAAGACTTAGCTATTTCTAACATTTCAGTACAAGCATTTTTACCCACTTTTTTATAAATAAAAGATGCCAAAGGTGAATTTTGCAAGTCAAAACTTGTGGCTGTTGTACGCCCAAATTCGAGCAAACGATAAACATCATAATCTATATCTTTGTGAATATCAAGAAGTTGTGGCAAAAAATCTTCTGCACGTTTAATATCCTGCTCATGCATACGCACATCTCCCATAAAAAATGAAAGAGGCACATCGCCACCTGTCAATAATGCTGCGGCTTCAATAATGGCAATCGGCAATAATTTCACACCAATATATTGCCGACTAATAGCAATATTTTTTGTTGCTTGTGCCACTAATTTTTTAAAAGTTATGTCATCAGGAAAACCTTTATATTGTTCAAAAATTACTTCGGGTTGTAAAATGTTTAAAAAATACTCCATTTTACTTAATGCAGTTCTGTAACTTTGCACAGAATATACACCTCCATACCAAAGTTGTGCATGACTTTCTGGCAATAAAGTCCAAGTTCCATCTAAAAACTTGCCAACATCAGCTGCCGCAAAATTAGCAACATCACGATTAGCCAAACCTACTGCTTGTTTAATAATTTCATCTATTTCTGTTTCTGTCAATTCAAAATCATATTCTTGTGCCAAAATTTGTAGATTTTTTTCAGCTTTTTGATAAGAACTTTGGTGTGAGGTTTGGTTTTGTGAATTTGGTTTTCGGAATGGAATTGTAGCTTCAATACAAACAAAAAAAGCTGCTAATAACTTGATATTCACATGGTTATTGACATGGCTGTCGAGTAGCAAAGCACCTAATAAAGCACTAAGAAATTCGTTTTGCCCACCAAAATTTTCTAATTTTTGCCCTTGTTGAAAACCAAAAATAGTCAAACAACTATCAAATATTTGATGTTTTGCAATGTCTTTGCGAATAAAAATGCCTTCACTTTTCACTTCCACAAATGGTAATAACAATATTTCACTATTTGGAGGAAAACTACCATCAATTTGGTAATAAACCACATCATGAAACAAGCCTGACAAAGTTTGCAAAGGAGTCATGTCTTTACAAATATCCAAAACATGGTTGCTATTATGAAACTTTCGCTGGCTTCCTTCCATTGCCAAAAAAATAAAAATACCTATTTTCTCGGTTTCTGCTGGTGTAATGGCACAATTTAGTTGTGCTAAGGAATTACCCAATAAGTATATAAGCTGATGAATAGGTGATAATTGCATATCGTTTTTTTAGTAGTTGTAAAAATATTGAAAATTAATCTTCTACATAATGTCTTTTCAGTTCTTCAACAAACTTTTTTAATTCTGCTAATTCTAATGTTTGAAGAGTGTGTTGTTGTATTACAATATTTTCTAAAATACCCGATTTTTCTAAAATTGCATTTCAATATTAAATCTACGATTCAATAAACATTAGCTTTTTAGAGATTTCATATTTTTTATCACAGACAAAAGAATATACAAAACCATAATTATAGGCACTGCACTAAATTGCAAAACAGCAATTAACACAACGGAACTTGCCACCAAAATATAAATATATTGATTTTTTGCCCAAGAAAAATCTTTAAATTTTAAAGCAATTAATGGTAATTCTGCCATCATTAAATAAGACATCACAACTGCAATGCCAAGCAAAACATAAATATTAGTTAAAAATGGCTCAAAAAAAGTTTGTTGTGAAATTAAATAAGGAAAAGAACCTATCAACATCGCATTTGCAGGAGTCGGCACGCCAATAAAAGAATCAGACTGACGTGTATCAATATTGAATTTTGCTAATCTTAAAGCTGAAAATACTGCAATTAACAAAGCACCATAAGCCACCCAAGTACCAACAGCTTGTAAATTTGTGGTTTTCAACATCAACTGATACAACATAAAAGCAGGCAAAGCTCCAAAACTTACACAGTCTGCCAAAGAATCTAATTCTTTGCCCATTGCACTGTTGGCTTTTACGGCTCTTGCAACAAAACCATCAAAAAAATCAAAGACTGCGGCAACTAAAATAAAAATAGTTGCAGTTTGGAGATTTCCTCCAAAACATTGAATAATTCCCAAACAACCACAAAGTAAATTGCAGGAAGTAAGGGCATTAGGAAGTTGTTTTAACATAAATATTTTGAAATATGAAATATGAAATACCAAAGTTAAAAAACTATTTCATAATTCATAATTCATAATATTTTTTAGGTCATATTTCATATTTCATAAATAATATTTCATATTTACTTTTCATATTTATTTACTGCAATTTTATGACAAATTTATTCTATCGTGAAATTAACGAAACGCAAAATCTCGAAGCAGAAACCATGATTATTTTGCACGGATTTTTGGGTTCTTGCGATAATTGGCTCACTGTTTCAAAACAGTTGGCTACTAATTTTCGCATATTTTTAATTGACCAGCGAAATCATGGACGTAGTGAATGGACAACGATTCACAATTATGAAACGATGGCAGAAGACTTAAAAGAGTTTATTGAAAGTCATGAAATTAAAAACCCTATTATTATTGGACATTCAATGGGTGGTAAAACAGTGATGCAATTTTCAGCCAAATATCCGCAATTATTTTCTAAAATGGTTGTTGTTGATATTTCGCCTAAGTTATATATTGGAAATCATTTGCAAATTTTAGACGGTTTAAATGCCATTCATTTGCAAAATTTAGTAAATCGGACAGAAGCCGACACCTTATTAGCACAGTTTGAGCCTGATTTTGGCACAAGGCAATTTCTATTGAAAAATTTATACAAAGACGAAAATAATAATTTTGCATGGCGAATGAACTTAAAAATATTGACAGAACAATATCAAAACGTATTGCAAGCAATCAATTTTAAACAACCGATGTCAAAACCAACTTATTTTATTCGTGGTGCCAAGTCTGATTATATTATTGACAGAGAAATTCCAGCCTTGCAATTATTATTTCCAAAAATACAACTGAAAACCGTAGCCAATGCAGGGCATTGGGTGCAAGCAGAACAACCACAAGCATTTTTAGAAACATTGATGGGCTTAATTAAATAACTACGAAAAAATAATTACTAATTTTACTTTAACCATGCAACATTTTCTTGTTCCTACTGATTTTTCTGAAACTGCTTTTAGTGCTTTGCAATATGCTGTGGCACTTGCAAAACATACAAAGTCTGATATTACAATTTTGCACACCTATACAGATAAGCAAAATGAGCCAAAAATAGCAGAACAATTAGCACAATTACAGCATGAAATCATGCAACACACTACACAAGTTATTAATATGACAAGTGTAGCAATAGTTGGTGATTTTATAGAAGTTTTGACAAATTTATTAAAAGAAAAAACTTTTGCCACAATTATTATGGGCATGAAAGGTTTACGTTCTATTAATATGGCTTGGCTTGGTATGAAAGAATTGGAAACCGTAGAAAATTTTTGGGTAGGAAGTCATACCACAAAAGTATTAGAAACGGTGAAAATTCCTGTGCTTGTTGTGCCAAAAGCTGCTAAATTTCGTTCTTTGCAACAACTTACTTTGGCAATAGACACTAAAAAAGATTATTTGCCCGAAGTTTTTATACCACTGACAAAACTTGCAACTTATTTTCAAAGTAATTTGAATATTGTTACCATACGTTTGAGAGATGAGCAAAAGAATGAAGAAAATGAAGAATTGCAACTCAAAAAAGTAAGAAAATGGGTAGGTAATGAAATTCCTTGTTCTTTTAAAGTCGTTATTGCAGATGAAATTCAGGCAGGTTTACGTTATTATATTTCACAAGAAAATAATCAAGATATGTTGGTTATGGTTACACGCAAAAAAGATTTTTTTGAAAAACTATTTGGTATCAGCACTACCCAACAAATGGTTTATTCCACTACTACACCTGTTTTAGTGTTGCATAACCACAGCACAATATAACTTATGCACAATATCATTTGGCTTACAGAAAATTATTTTCCTCGTACAGGTGGAATGGCACAGTCTTGCGACAGAATTGTATATCATTTGCGGCAGGCAGGCATCACAATTCACGTCATTCACTTTACAAATAGCACAAATACTAAGCAGGAAATTGTGCAAAATGGGACAAATTTACATTTTGGGCTTGCACAAAATTCTGAAACTCCAATAGATGAAAGTCATAGTCTAAATTTATTATGGAATAAAATTGAGGAATTGCAAAGAAATCTACACCAAAATAGTTTGCAAAAAGTAACACACATTGTTTGTTTTGGAGGTTATTTGGCGATGACTGCTGCCCCTATTTTTGCGGCTTGGTTGTCAGTTCCCTTGATTGTGTTGTTGCGTGGCAATGATTTTGATACAGCCATTTTTTCGCCTAAAAAACGTGAAGTATTGAATTTTGCACTCAATAAAGCTAATTGTATTGCATGTGTTACGAAAGAAAAAACTGAAAAAGTTGCAAAATTATATCCAAACACAAAGGTTGTTTTTACGCCAAATGGAATAAATATTAATGAATGGAAACCTTTACTTTCTGATGTGCAAAAAGCTACAAATTTACGTTTGAAAATAATTAAACAAATACAGGAAAATCACATAGAAAATCCTCATCAAGAAATTCGTATTATTGGAATTTTTGGACAATTAAAAGCAAAGAAAGGTGTACTTTTCTTTATGGAGGCTTTACAAAAAACAAGTTTTGCAAACCAAACACATTTGCTTATTGTTGGAGAAATGGAAAATGAAACACAAACTTTTTTAGACAATTTAAGCAATAATATACAAGCTAACAAGCAAGATAGCTTAACAAATAATACGCAAAAATTTAGTTATACACACATTCTTTTTATGGCAAGGTTTGATTTATTGCCTTATTATTTGGCTTGTGATGCCATTGCAATTCCCTCTTTTTATGACGGAATGCCTAATGTTTTGTTAGAAGCTGCTGCGGTTGGAGTTCCTTTTATTGCCTCAAATGCTGGCGGTATGACTGATGTTTTAGACGAAAATCATGCTTTTATTTTTCAATCAAACAATTTGCAAGATTGTATAACAACAATAGAAAATTTTTGGTATTGCAAACCTGAAATATTAAAACAAAAAGGAAAATTATTGCAAAACCATATAAAAACTAATTTTAGTTATATGCAAGAAAGAGATAATTATTTGAAAATTATAGGGTTATGATGCTATTTTTTGTTAATTTCAGAAATAGAAAATATTTATTGTCAAATAAACAGCTTGATTTACTTGACTTTTTATTAATATCACACTATCTTTGCATGATTAAATTTTAAATGTCATGAAAGTATCTCAAAAAATAGAAACTCAAATTCAAGCAATTCCAACAGGAATAACTTTTGGCTATCAAGACCTTTCAATACTATCTGATGAATATGTTGCTGCTGCAAAAGCCTTAGAAAGATTAACAAAAAAAGGAATTATCAAAAAAATATCTAAGGGAGTTTTTTATAAACCCAAACAAACTGTGTTTGGTGAGTTAAAACCAAGTGAAAATGAGTTATTGAAAACCTATTTATTTTCTAATGGCAAACGCATAGCCTACATAACAGGTTTAAGTTTATACAACAAACTCGGTTTTACGACACAAATTCCTGCAACTATTTTAATAGCAAGTCGTGATAAAAAAATATTTATTAGCGTTGGTACTATCAAAGCTACGCCTGTAAAAAGTTATGTTGATGTAACGAATGATAATTATTATTTATTAGAAATTTTAGATGTATTTAAAGGTTTTAAACAAATTCCAGATTTAGATATAAAATCAGCTATTAAATTATTAAGTTTCAAGCTCCAAAATTTGGTGGCTGATGAACTTAGTTTGTTAGTAGATTATGCCCTAAAATATCCACCAAGAGTAAGGGCTTTTTTAGGTTCAGTTCTCGAAAATATTGGAAATATCCTGAATTTGGATAAACTTAAAAATAGCCTAAATGCAATTTCTAAATATGATTTTAATATTTCTACTAATATTTTGCCAACTTCAATAAATTGGAATATCAAATGACATTACATGACAATCCAGAATTATACAAAGATGCAATAGTTGCTACATCAGAGCTAAAAGGTATTCCTGAAATATATATTGAAAAAGATTATTGGGTTACAACCGCATTAAAAGCCATTTTTAGCTCTGATATTGCTAAGAAAGCTGTTTTCAAAGGTGGCACAGCGTTGTCAAAATGCTATGGTATTATTGAAAGATTTTCTGAAGATATTGATTTGACCATATTACAAAATTGTGCAGAAAATCCAAGTCAATTAAAACAACGATTAAGAGCTATTTCAAAAATAGTAGAACCAATTATACCCGAAACCGACATAGAAGGCATTACTAAGAAAACAGGACAAGTTAGAAAAACAGTTCATAGTTATCCCAAAGCATTTGAATCTGATTTTGGGCAAGTTAGAGAACAAATTATTGTAGAAACAAGTGTATTTGGCAGTTTTGAACCTTATGAAACTGCTATAATAGACTGTTTTATTGCTGAAATGATGAGAAATACTAATCAATTTGCACTAATAGAAAAGTATAACTTAGCACCTTTTGAAATACAAGTATTGAGTACTCATAGAACATTGTGTGAAAAACTCATGAGTTTAATTAGATTTTCATATTCAACAAATGCAATTATAGACCTCAATAATAAAATCAGACATATTTATGATATTCATAAAATACTTTTAGTAGATGATATTATGACATTCTTTAATTCTATAGATTTTGAAGTAATGCTTGTAAGAGTTGGTCATGATGATTTGAAAATACATGGAGAAAATACATGGATTTTTAATCACCCATCAAGAGCCATAATTTTTTCAGATATTGATAATACTTGGGACAAATTGAGAAACACATATACTACTTCTTTTAAAAAACTGCTTTATGGAGAATTACCAAGTTAAGAAAAAATACTTGAAACATTGTACAAAATCCACAAAAGATTAGCAAAAGTAGCTTGGAACTTGCAATAATCACAAACTTTTTAGCATTTTCTAAAAAGATTTGCAAAAAAAGGTGAATAACATTTGTTTTTTATTAAAAAAAAATCCTATCTTTGCAGCGAAAATTATATCAAAATTTACACAACTTAATTTAACTACTTACCATGTTTAATTTAAAATCTATCGTATTAGGTGCTGCTGTTGTATTTGCAACAAGCATTACATTGTCTTCTTGTGGAGATAAAGAAAAAGCTGCTAAAGAAAAAGCTATGGCTGACTCAGTAAGAGTAGCTGATTCTATGGCTATGGTTGAAGCTGCTGCAAAAGCTACTGCTGATTCTATTGCTGCTGCTGCTCCAAAATCTATTTCTGAAGTTGCTGGTGCAAATGCAGATTTAAGTTCTTTAGTTGGTGCTTTAACTACTGCTGAGTTAGTTGAAACATTTAAAGGTGCTGGTGCATTCACAGTATTTGCTCCAAACAATGCTGCTTTTGAAGCTGTTAAAGCTGCTGTAGAAAAAGTTTCTAAAGATAAAGCAAAATTAACTTCTGTTTTGAAATTCCACGTTGTAGAAGGTTCTTTGAAAGCTGCTGATTTAACAGACGGTAAAGAATTAGTAACTTTACAAGGCGAAAAATTGAAAGTAACTGTGAAAGACGGTAAAGTAATGGTTGGTGGTGCTGAGGTTGTTGCTGCTGATGTAGCTACAAGTAATGGTACTGTTCACGTTATTAACAAAGTGTTAATGCCTAAAAAAATGTAATTATTGGCAAAACGCCATAAATATAAAAAAAGCCATAAAACAGAAGTTTTATGGCTTTTTTGTGCGGTATAAAATAGGTTTCGCACCAAAATATTTTAATCTAATAGGAACATAGCACACATAGCTTTGATATTATTTTCTATGTGTGCTATGTAATATATTTTTTAGGTTATTAATGGGATTTAACATATTGAAACGGAAGACCTAACTTCTACCTCACAGTTACTCCATTTGCCACAATTTCATTTGGCTGCACAAACTTCAAACTTCCGTCTTTGTCTTCTGCCATCAAAATCATTCCTTGGGACATAATTCCTTTTAATTCACGTGGAGCAAGATTTGCCAACAAAGTAACTTGTTTTCCAATGATTTGTTCGGGTTCATAATATTCGGCAATGCCACTAACAACAGTGCGAATATCTAAACCTGTATCCAAAGTAAGTTTCAATAATTTCTTAGTTTTTGCAACTTTTTCGGCTGCAATTATGGTTGCAATTCGCAAATCTAAACCTGCAAAAGTCTCAAAGGTAATATTTTCTTTCAAATCTTCCACTTTTTTATTGGCTGTTTTACTTGCTGCTAATTTAGCTAATTGCTTTTCAATATCCGCATCTTCAATTTTTGAAAATAACACTTCTATCGTATCACTAATTTTGTAATACGATTTCATTAAGTCTGATTTTCCTGCATTTTCCCATAAAAATGGGTTTTCTTCATTACGTAAGTTTTCGGGAATTAAATCACTATTTTTACCATTTCCTAACATCATTTGTAGCTTTTTGGCTGCAAAAGGCAAAAATGGTTCTGCCAAAATAGCCAAACTTCCCACAATTTGCAAAGCAATATTTAGAATAGTTCCTGTGGCTTGTCTATCAAATTTTATCATTTTCCAAGGTTCGGTATCTGATAAATATTTGTTTCCCAAACGTGCCAAATTCATTAATTCTACTTGTGCATCTCTAAATTTATAGTTTTCAAGCAATTTTTCGATTTTTTCGGGAAAATCTTTTAAATCTGATAACACTTGTTGGTCATACAAGGTCAATTCTTCGCCACGACTTGGTACATCTCCACCAAAATTTACTTGTGTGAGTTTTAGAGTACGGTTTACAAAATTGCCAAAAATATCTGCTAATTCGCTATTATTTCGGGTTTGAAAATCTTTCCATGTAAATTCGCTATCTTTGGTTTCGGGTGCAATAGACGTAAGTACATAACGTAAGGTATCTTGGCGATTCGGAAAATCTTGCAAATATTCGTGCAACCAAACCGCCCAATTTCGAGAAGTAGAAATTTTATCTCCTTCCAAATTCAGAAATTCATTTGCAGGAATATTATCAGGCAAAATAAATTCGCTATGTGCTTTCAACATTATCGGGAAAATAATACAATGAAAAACGATATTATCTTTTCCAATAAAATGCACAAGTTTTGTGTCCTCTTTTTTCCAATAATCTTCCCAATTTTTACCTGTTGCAGTTGCCCATGCTTTTGTGGCAGAAATGTAGCCAATCGGTGCATCAAGCCAAACATAAAGCACTTTTCCTTCGGCTTCGGGTGTGTTTATCGGCACTTTTATTCCCCAATCCAAATCACGAGTCATAGCTCTTGCTTGCAATCCTTGGTCAAGCCAAGATTTGCATTGCCCAAAAACATTTGGTTTCAAAATATTTTTTTTGCCTTCTAACAACCAAACTTTTAGCCAAGCCTCATATTCATTTAAGGGCAAATACCAATGTGAGGTTTTTTTCATCACAGGTGTAGCTCCGCTTAATGTAGATTTTGGATTTATTAATTCTGTTGGGCTTAGTGTAGAACCGCATTTTTCGCATTGGTCTCCGTAGGCAGAATCATGTCCACATTTTGGGCAAGTACCAATAATATAACGGTCTGCTAAAAATTGCTTGGCTTTTTCATCAAAAAATTGTTCTGATTCTATAAGTTGAAATTTGCCTGTATTGTTGAGTTGTGTAAAAAAATCTTGTGCTGTTTTGTGGTGCAATTCAGACGAAGTGCGGTGATAAATATCAAAGGCAATACCAAATTCCTCAAAAGTGGCTTTCATTTGGTAGTGATATTTATCTATAATTTGTTGTGGAGTTACGCCTTCTTTTTTTGCACGCAAGGTAATTGCTGCTCCATGCTCGTCAGAACCGCAAATAAAAGCAACATCTTTGCCCTTCAAACGCAAATATCGGGCGTAGGTATCGGCAGGCAAATATGCACCTGCAATATGTCCAATGTGTAAAGGTCCGTTGGCATAAGGCAAAGCTGCGGTAATTGTATATCTATTTGGTGTCATTGAGGTATCAAGTTTTTGCAATTCTTATTCAAAATTTTGGTTATTAACTCTTTTTAATAAATATTTAGTCATACCATTTGCAAAATAAGCTATTAATGGTTCATCACTTTTATTTTGTTCACATTTTACAATCGTACTAATATATTCTATTTGTTCTTCTTGTGTTGTAATTTCAGGAAATATTGGAGGGCAATGATTTTTCATTAAAATTGCACCAATAATTATTCTGCATACTCTACCATTTCCATCAGCAAAAGGGTGAATTTCATTTAAGAATTTATTATGGAAAAAGGCAATTCTTGTAAGAAGATGTTTTTCTATATTTGTATTATCAATATCGTTTAATTTATTACTAAAAATATCAATATAAGTAGCCATTATAATTTCCAAATTATAATGTGCGTTATACTCTTTATTTTCAAAATGAGGAAATCTCGAACCAACTGTTGGAATATTTCTATATCTGCCCACAAGTTCGGGCTTAAATTCAGGTTCCCAAACCAAAGGATTATCCATTAAACTGCTATGAATATTTTTTACAATGTCTTCCGTTAGTTCAAAACTTTGTAAATTATCCAAAACTCCTTTTAAAACACTTTGATGAGTAGAAATTCCTGTTAAAGAATTTAGATTAATATTTCTTACAGTTTCATTATTAAGAAAACGAATAGTATCACCATATTGAAGTTTAGAATCCTCTATTCTTGCAGAAAAGAAAGCGAAATCATTTATCAACGAATTTCTATCTTCTTCACTCCACTTTTTTCTTGGAAATTTATTTTGAAATAATAAAAGTGCTTCATTAAATGCCAATAAGTAATCTGGAAGCATTGTAATTATGCATTATATTTATTAAACAGAAATCGAAGCCACAATTTAATATCGTGTGGGTAGGCAAATAACAAGTCATCTTTCTTTGTTAAAGTTTTACCAAAAAAGAATAAATGAAAGTCTTGTTTAAATGCAGCAGGAATTGTATCAACAGCAACTAAATCATTAGTTGTTGATAACTTTCCTAAATATAATATGTCTTGTCGAGTTACAAACATAGTACAAATATACAACAATTTTTTATTTCAAACAATTTTCTATTTTTTTAATTATCAAGTTTTGCAATTACAAAAATTGCATGAATGTAACAAAGTTACAAATAAAGGCTTGAAAACATAGCATAAAAGTATAAATTTACATTTCCAATAGCTTTATTGGAAATCTATGAAATTAAGGTAGGAGTAAAAAAATATGATTTGGTAATCAATGGATTAGGTTATCAAATCATTATATTTTTACCACTACCTAATTTTTATGTTGATTAATCATCACTTGTACTTGATTTTCACCAACAAAACCGATAATTCTCCTAATAATTTTTCCTTCGGGATTAATAAAATAATTGGTTGGTAATTCTTTTACTGCAAATTTTTTAGAAATTTGTCCCGCAGTGTCTAATAACATCGGAAAACTTGGCTCGTATTTATCATAAAAACCTTGTGATGCTTTTTGTGGTTGTCCGACATTGATGGCAAGTAATTCAAAATCTTTGCCTTGCAATTTTTCATAATAGGTTTGTGTGGCAGGAAATTCTTTTTTGCAAGTTGGACAAAAATCTGCCCAAAAATATAACATAACTACTTTGCCTTTATAATCAGAAATTTTTACTTTTTCGCCTTTCACATTATAGGTTTCAAAGTCAGGCACAGTTTCACCATCAGCAATTCCATCTACTTTATTACAAGATAATAACGCCAAAAAGCTAAATAGTAATAGTAAGTTTTTCATGAATAAAACAGTTGAATAATTTATTTTTACTTTGTATTTGTAAAATTAATAGCACCTTTATTCCAAGGCAATGTTTTTCGCAGTGCTTCAATTACCTCTTCTGGTTCATTGACAAAAGTCCACATTTCACGATGTTCATTGTCCATAAATTTTTCCTCAATGCACTTTTCAAACATTTGCTTTAAAGGTTCATAAAAACCATTTGTGTTTAAAATAACAATTGGCTTGGTAAATAAGCCTAATTTTTTTAGTGTAATAGCTTCTAATACTTCTTCTAATGTACCACTTCCACCAGCTAAGGTTATCAGTCCATCAACATTCTCTAAAAACTTCTGTTTTCTTTCATGCATTGTTTCCGTAAAATGAAATTCCTCAACCTTTTTGTGTTGCCATTCTACTTCTCGCATAAAATTAGGCATAATACCCACAATTTTCCCTCCTTTTGCAATAACTGTATCAGCAAGTTTGCCCATAAGTCCAACAGAACCACCACCAAAAACCACCTCTATATTTTCTTCAACTAAATAAGTTGCAAGTTTTTCAGTGGCGGCAAAATAAATTTCGTTAATTTTCATGCTCGAAGCACAATAGACACAAACTCGTTTCATGGTTGTTAGAGGATTTGGTTACTAAAACTTTATAACTTAGTTGGGTATTAGCTTTTATACGTTGGCAATGGTGCTTTTGCACCTTGACAAACGTATAAAAAGTACGATTGTCAAGGTACGAAAAGCACCATTGCCAACGTACTTAAATAATTAATTCTAGTTTAATTTACTATCAGGTACCATATCTATTTTGAATTGCAATGCTTTTTTCACTTTTTCAGGTAGCAAAGCAATAGCCAAAACGTCTTCTACTTTGTCAACGTAATGAATAGTCAAATCAGTAATGTAATGCGGTTCTATTTCTTGAATATCTTTTTTGTTCTGTTTTGACAAAATAATATCCTTGATTCCTGCACGTTTTGCTGCTAAAATCTTCTCTTTAATTCCACCAACAGGCAATACTTTTCCACGTAATGTAATTTCGCCTGTCATTGCCAATTTGTCTTTTACTTTTCGCTGTGTATAAATCGAGGCTAAGGAAGTAAACATGGTAATGCCTGCCGAAGGGCCATCTTTTGGAACTGCACCTGCGGGAACGTGAACGTGAAGGTCATATTGACTAAATAAACGGTAATCAATCCCCAAATCTTCTGCATGGGCTTTCAAATATGACAAGGCTGCTGTTGCAGATTCTTTCATCACGTCACCTAATTGTCCCGACAAAGTCATACCACCACGTCCTCTACTCAAACTTGACTCAATAAAGAGAATTTCTCCACCTGCTTGTGTCCATGCCAAACCTGTAACAACACCTGCAAAATCACTCTGTTGATACATCTCTTTGTCAAAAACTGCCATGCCCAAAATTCTTTCTACATCATCTTTTTTGAGTTTTTTATTATATTCTTCTTCCATTGCCACAGATTTGGCAATATTTCGAGCAATAGCAGCCATTTTTTGCTCTAAATGACGAACTCCTGACTCCCGAGTATAACCATCAATAACTGCCGCAATAGCAGCATCGTCAATAGTAAAAGATTTTGCACCTAAACCATGTTCTTTTTTGGCTTTTGGCAACAAATGTTTTTTAACAATTTCTACTTTTTCCTCCAAAGTATAACCATTAATTTCTATAATCTCCATTCTATCACGCAAAGCAGGGTGAATGGTATCCAAGCTATTGGCAGTTGCAATGAACAATACTTTTGACAAATCATAATCTACTTCGAGATAATTATCGGCAAATGTGTGATTTTGTTCAGGGTCAAGCACCTCTAATAAAGCAGAAGCTGGGTCTCCACGAAAATCACTACCAATTTTATCTACCTCATCAAGTACAAAAACAGGATTTGACGATTTTGCTTTCTTAATATTTGTCAAAATACGCCCTGGCATTGCACCAATATAAGTTTTGCGATGTCCTCTAATTTCACCTTCATCATGCAAACCTCCCAAAGACATACGTATATATTCACGTTGTAAAGATTTTGCAATAGATTTTCCTAATGAGGTTTTACCAACCCCTGGAGGTCCGTATAAACACAAAATGGGTCCTTTCATGTCTTTACGAAGTTTTAAAACTGCAAGATATTCAAGAATACGAGTTTTTACTTTTTCTAATCCGTGATGGTCTTTGTCTAAAATTTCCTTTGCTTTTATCAAATCAAAAATATCCTCTGTACAAAATTGCCAAGGCAAATCAAGCATAAATTCCAAATAATTCATCGCAATAGGATAATCTGGACTTTGTGGATTGAGTCGCAATAATTTGTTCATTTCTTTGTTGAAATGTTCAGCAATTTCTTTTGACCACAGTTTCTTAGCTGCCCTTTCTTTCAAACTTTCTGCATCTTGTTCTGGACTGTCATGACCTAATTCATCATGCAATACTTTGATTTGCTGACGAAGAAAATAATCACGTTGTTGTTGGTCTAATTCTGTATGGGCTTTGGAATTAATTTCTTGTTTCAATTCCAACATCTGAATTTCTTTGAACATATAGCCCAACAATTTTTCTGCCCTTTCTTTCCAATCAACAATTGTGAGTAACTCCTGTTTTTCTACCAACTCAATATTGGCATTAGACGATAGAAAATGCACCAAAAAAGAAGTACTTTCTATGTTTTCTAGAGCCATTTGTGCTTCTTGTGGAATATCAGGATTAATTTTAATGATTTTTTTCGCTGCATCTTTCAACGAATTGACTAAGGCTTTGATTTCTTTGGTCTTTTTTTCGGGCTGCGAATCTTGCAAATAACTAACTTTTGCAGTCATATAAGGGTCTTCCTTAACAATTTCACCCATTGTAAACTTGCGTTTTCCTTGAATAATAATTGTGGTATTACCGTCAGGCAAAGTTAGCATCTTTATAATTACAGCCATACAACCAACTTCATATAAATCATCTTTTGTTGGCTCATCAGCATTAGATTTTCGTTGGGCAACCACACCTAATAATTTGTCTCCTTTATAGGCTTTTTTGACCAATTTTATAGATTTTTGGCGACCAACCGTAATTGGAATTACAACACCTGGGAATAAAACAGTATTTCGCACAGGCAAAATTGGCAATTCATCGGGTAAAGAACTATCATCGCTATCAGTATCTTCTTCTGGCGAAATAATAGGGATAAATTCATCAGAGTCATTAGAGTCCTCAATCTCCATTACGATATGTTTATGTTGTTTTGTCATATTCTATCAAAAATATATTTTATGCACTGTCAAAATGACATAGCTTTAAGTCTTGTTACCAGTAAAATTATCATGCAAATTCACGAAATTATATTACAAAATTAATGTTTTTATTTGATAATCAATATGTTAGGAAAAAATATAGCTATCTTAGCCCATTTTATTTTTGTAACTTTAATACATTATCAAAACATAAACCAGTGCCAAAAGTTTAGAAAAATATATTTTGACATAAATAAAATAGTTCACAGACAAGTTTAGAAAAAGAATAGGTAGGTTTTACAAGACTTAATAAGTTACTTGGCATGAAAGGGCAAGATTTTAGCTAAATTATTTGCAATAATAATCTTTTTTTCAATATCATATTGTTTTTCCAATTATTTTTCTATATTTTTGCAAACTAATTCATGTAATGTAATTCATGTAGGTTGCACTTTGTGAGAAAGTTCTACGAAATTTCTGAGAAACTTATCACCAAAACAGCTTTGTAGTAATTGCTACAAAAATTAAAGTAACTAACCTTTTAATTTTAAAATATCATGTCTAAACTGAAAATTCTCTACGTTGCCAGTGAAATTAATCCGTTCCTTAACACCTCAGAGGTTGCCAATTATGTGTTACAATTGCCTCAAGCAATGCAAGAAATGGGCATGGAAATCAGAATTTTAGTTCCCCGATTTGGTTTAATTAATGAACGTAAGAATAGACTTCATGAAGTAGTACGACTTTCAGGCATCAATATCACAGTTGGTGACGAAGAAAAACCCCTCCAGATAAAAGTAGCATCAATACCAACCGCTAAATTACAAGTATATTTCATAGACAATGATGATTATTTCCAACGTAAATCAGTATTTACGGATAAGGACAATCTTTTTCATGCAGATAATGACGAAAGAGCTATATTTTTCTGTAAAGGTGTGATTGAAACGGTAAAAAAATTAGGCTGGGCTCCTGATGTTGTGCATTGCAATGATTGGATGACAAGTTTAATTCCAATGTATTTGAAAACAACTTATAAAAATGACCCTGTGTTTAAAGATACAAAAACAGTATTTACAGTCTATGATAGCTATTTTGCCCATAAATTTGATGGAAGTACAATTTCTGGTAAAGCCCGAATGTTAGACGTTGATGATGATGCTTTATCTTTGTTGCAAACAGCAGATTATTCAGGATTTATTCGTACAGGTGCAAGATTTTCAGATACAGTAGTGCGTGCAAGTACAAGTGTTGATGATTTGAAAATTGATGGACGTGTTTCTGATACACCAGTGCCTATTGCTGCACCGAGTGATGCAAGTTTTTCTGATTTTTATTATAAATTATATACAGAATTAACAAATAATTAAGAAAATATTTGAGTTAATTTTAACAAAAAAATAGCTTTATATGTTGAATCAAATTTTCAATTCCATGATATTTTTAATATAACTTTTTAATATTTTATAAATTTATATGCAATAATATTATAAATAAAAATTTGATATTAGTAAAAATATATCTTATTATAATATTATTACTTTACAACCCTTCTGCAATTCAACAGAAGGGTTTTTTTGACTTTAAGACTTAATTTTAAGTTACTTTTAAACAGTTTTATGGATAATAAAATAGCTAACTAATTGATTATCATATTATATATTACCACTACCTAATTTTCTTTTTGGGTTGCAAAAGAAGTTATTGATGGCAACATGACCTCAGACATGATTAATATGCAAATACAGCAAGTTTTAGGACAGCTTGATGCAATAATTATACAATTTGTGAGTTCTTATGCCATAATCACAAGATACAAAAATGAGTTTGAGAATGTTGGGCGAAATTCATAATGAAACAAGATAACGATAATTATAATGTAGTAAATTATATACCAAACCAGCACAACTTATAATTATTTTATGCTACTTGCCATTCAAATAAATTAGTCAAATGTTTTGTCAAATAGTGCTGAACTTCGTGCATATCAACTTGTTTTCCTAGCTCATTTGCTAAGGAAGTTACGGCTTTATCGGCAATTCCACAAGGTACAATGTGCTGAAAATATCGCAAATCTGTATTTACATTTAAGGCAAAACCATGCATAGTAACCCAACGACTTGTGCGGACTCCGATAGCACAAATTTTGCGAGGCTTTTCTTGGGTTTCATAATCTAACCAAACTCCTGTAAACTTATCTATGCGACCAGCTTTCAAATCATATTCTGCCAAAGTTCGAATAACAGCCTCCTCCAAATATCGCAAATACAAATGAATATCTGTAAAAAAATTATCTAAGTCCAGAATAGGATAGCAAACCACTTGCCCATAACCATGATAAGTAATGTCACCACCACGATTTGTATGAAAAAAATCTATTTTTTCATCAAAAAGTTGCCTTTCATTCAATAGTAAATGCGTAGCTGCCCCCGATTTTCCTAATGTATAAACGTGGGGATGTTCGCAAAATAGCAGATAATTATCTGTAAGCTGTTGTGCTTCTATTGCTAAATTTCTATTTGCTATTTTCTGATTTACAATGCTTTGAAAAATTTTGTCTTGTGTTTCCCAAGCATCTTTATAACTCATTAATCCTAAATTTTGTAGTTGTATTTGTTTATTTTGCATGAGATTTATCATTTTGATAATAGGTTTTTAATATCATTTTCCTTTCCCCGCAAACTTTCGCATCAATTTATTTGTAAATACAAATTCTTGTAATTCAGGTACTTCTGCATACATGATATTTTCGTTATCTCCTTCCCAAACTTTGTTACCTTTATGCAAAAACATAATATATTCACCAATTTCCATGATAGAATTCATGTCATGACTCACTATAATTGTTGTCATTTGAAATTCATGAGTGATTTCTTGTATTAAATTATCAATTTTGATAGAAGTCAGCGGGTCTAAACCCGAATTTGGCTCATCACAAAACAAATATTTAGGATTTAAGACTATTGCCCTTGCAATTCCCACCCGTTTTTTCATGCCACCCGAAATTTCTGAGGGCATTTTTTTCGCTGCTGCCTCCAAATCAACACGTTGTAAACAAAAATTAACCCTATCATTTTTTTCACTTTCAGGCATATTTGTAAGCATATCTAATGGAAATCGTATGTTTTCTGCCACTGTTTTCGAATCAAATAACGCCGAAGCCTGAAATAACATACCTAATTCTCGGCGAATATCTTGTCTTTGATCTCTATTTGCAGTAATAAAATCTCTGCCATCAAACAAAACCTGACCCGAATCTGGTATAACCAAACCGACAATATTTTTCAATAACACACTTTTTCCTGTGCCACTTGCACCAATAATAAAATTAGTAACACCAGCTTTAAAAACTCCGCTAATATCCTTCAAAACTTCTTTATCTTGAAAAGATTTTTTTATATTCTTTACTTCAATCATAAGGCAATTATAGATTTTAATAATAACCGCAATTATTCGTATTTTGTCATTGTAAATAAAGAATCTGATTTAGATTCTTTATTTACAATGACAAAACACATTCTACCCAATTTCACTCAAAAAAAACTATTTCTTCCCAAATTACACCGTCCAAAAATTCTAAATTTATGGCTTCTAAATAGGTTATTTTACCTTGTATAGCCCTTGTCTTTGCAAGTTTATTTTTATATTTTGCTTTTTTTATCTTTGCAAACAACTTTTCACAGTCCGCAGCCTTAAACCATAACATTGGCTCATCAATTCCTTTCGGCGAAAATGCAGCAGGCAACACCAATGCAAGATATAAAGTTTTTAGGGCTTTTTTATCAAAATTTTCATTATAATTTATTTCTTGATAGGCTTGTAATTGGTAAAATTGTTTTGGCGTGTAATAAAAGCCTTTATATTTGCCGTATAATCTATCTTTATAGATTTTTATTTTTGCTGTTGGCAACATTTTTTTATCTAAAATACCATCAAGTGCTATGCTATTTGAGTGTTCTCTAACCTGCAAAATCTCCAATGTTTCTTCCAAATTCAGAGGAGTTTCCTCAAAAGTCAAACTATCTTGCCTTAGCAAATACGCCTTTAATTCTTTATTTAACACAGATTGTAACAACAACCGACTAATTTCTCTGCCTTTTCTTTGTAGTTTTGAATTTGCTTGTTCTCTCAAATCAAATTCCTTTATAATAACTTGGTTAGTATTTTTGCTTATAAAATTTGAAAATCTACATTTTTCAATCATTTCATTATCTAATAAAGCCACAAAATCTGCATAATAAAAACTACATTGATAAGTAGATTTGTATTGATTTTCTGCTGTACCTTCGTCAAAAAGTTCGATAACTTTTGGCATAAAAAGTCCATTTTCCCAACTTTCTTTTACAATAAAGTAAAAATATTTTTCGGTGCTATTTTGCTTGTTATTTTCGGTATTATTTCCTGCTATTTGCTTTAAAATATTGCGTGTATCTGCTGGTAAATTGGTATTTACAGGATTTTTATAAAATGGAATGATTTGAGAATTTTGTGTAGCAGTTGCAAAAATTCTCAAAAATTGTTCTTGTAATCTCGAATTATTTAGTTTTACAAGCAAGTTAATCTTATTTGTATTATTAGTGTTGATTTTAATTTTGGGTAATTTAACTTCTTGTATTTGGGCAGTTATTGCAAGTGAATTTATAACATTTAGTAAAAAAATACAAATAATTAATAAATATTTCATGTGAATTAGCGTAAATAAATAAAAACAAAAAGGCGTAAATTTTGAGAATTTGATGGCTAACACTTTATAACATTTTGCAATGTTATTATAGGTACGCAATTAAAAATAAAATAGTTGATAATTATAAGAAAATTTAACAGTTTAGAAACAATGATAACAAAATAGTCAGTAGGATTTAGGAATTATTTTTGGGTTTGTTTTGGAAATTGTGCGTGGTAGGAACTACACACTACATAATTATTAGTAAAATATTAAATTATGGCAATAATATCATCTAAAATAGGCTTAAAGTACTTTTAAATCATAACCTTAAATTTCCATAATTAGCATAATTAATTAATTAATGTAAGTTGCGTAGAATGTACCACAGACTTTAGTCTGTGGTTTTTGTCATAACTTCAATCAGAAAATTTACAATAAAACTACTATAAATAGCTATTTTTAATGATTTCTTGGAATCAAGTTTGAAATGAAATTTTAGAAAATTATACACTAAAGTCCAATGCTATTAAGCTAAGAAAGTCTTTTTTAGTGCCCTTAGGCACGAAATATTTATAGCAAACGTATATTCTTCCTCCCAAAGTGCCGTAGGCACGCAATATGTCCTGCCCTACAGCACTTTGGGGGAGTCGGTGCTTACTTTTGCTATAAATATGTCGTTCCTAAGGGAACTAAAAAAATATAATTAATTGATAATCAAGTAATTAGCAATATTGCAATTTAACTTTCTTAGCTTAATAGCATTGGACTAAAGTCTGTGGTTACAAACACTACGCAACTTAGCTTAATTATTTACCAACAGAAAGAAAAATAAATATATCCATAAAGCATCTAAAAAATGCCAATACGTTGCAGACATTTCTATTTGTAACAGAGATTTTGAATGAACTTTGTAATTAAATGTTGCAACAAGAGCAAAAATAAGGACAATTAAGCCTCCAAATAAGTGTACTAAGTGCAAGAATGATAGCACATATACAAATGAACCTGCTGGATTTGACTGATTGCCGCCAAAAAATACGCCAATATCTATCAATGCACCCCAACCCATAACTTGCATCACTAAAAATGCCAAGCCCAAGACAAAAGTAATGCTAATAGCTATTTTTAAGGTTGCTAAATCATCTCTCTTTGCACATATATATGCCCAATGAATGGTGCCACTGCTAATAAACATTATTGTGGTGCTTGCCCAAAAAATATTTGGCAAATCAAATTCGAGCCAATTTCCTTCCGCAGCCCGAACAATGTAGGCACTAGTGAAAGCACCAAAAAGCATAATAATTGTAACGATAAATAACCACAACGCAAATTTCTTTGGGTTCATTGCCAAGGTAGGTGTTGGCTGGTCTTGTGGTTGGTTTTGTATTAGGGCTTCTCTTTTCATAAAATTTGTGATTTATGCATTATTAACTATTTAGTTTATGATTTGTTTGTAACTATTCTATTACTTATTGCTTTTTAAGAACACAAAAGTATTATTTTTTTATGTTTTTTGCTACTTTTTGCTGCTTTTTTGGGGCTGCTTTTACTCTAAAACACCTAATAAGTCTTTAATATGATAATAGTTTTAAATTTTTGTCGCAAAACAAAAACATTTTGCTATTTTGCCGCATAATCTTAACCTATACATAATCTATTATAAAAAATCTCATGGAAAAATTTACAGGGCTGATAGGCATTGTCTTAATTTTGGGCATTGCATTTCTATTGTCAAATAATAAAAAACGTATTAATTATAGACTTGTTGGTACAGGTTTGGGCTTGCAAATTTTATTAGCTCTTTTTATTCTCAAAACAGATATAGGAAAACTTGTATTTGGTAAATTGGGTCAGGTGGTTACAACGGTTTTAGACTTTTCAAATGCAGGTGCAGATTTTGTATTTGGGGTTTTAGTACGTCAGAATGTATTAGCAGATAAATTAGGTGGTGAAAATAGCTTTATTTTTATGTTTAAAGTTGTGCCAACAATTATTTTTGTGGCTGTGTTAGTAAATATTGCCTACCATATTGGACTTATGCAAAAAGTGATTTCTGCCATTGCTTTTGTGGTTTATAAACTTATGCGTGTGAGTGGTAGCGAGGCTTTATCTAATGTAGCAAGTGCCTTTGTGGGGCAAGTAGAGGCACAAATTATGATAAAACCTTATATTTCAACCATGACAAAATCGGAATTGTTGGCTTCCATGTCAGGTAGTATGGCTTGTATTGCAGGTGGTGTGATGGCGGTTTATATTGCCATGGGAGTTCCAGCCGAATATTTGATAGCTGCAAGTTTAATGGCTGCACCAGGGGCTTTGGTGATTTCAAAAATTGTCTATCCCGAAGTTGAACAGTCCACTACAACAGGTGCTGTTACCTTAGAAGTGAAACAACAACACACAAATTTACTTGATGCTATTTCGCATGGAGCAAGTGACGGATTGAAAGTTGCTTTAAATGTCATTGCCATGTTAATTGGTTTTATTGGATTAATAGCTTTGATTGATGGTTTTTTAGGCTGGGCAGGTTCTGGTTTGGCTTCGTGGGGTTGGTCTTTGGATTTTATTGGTGTAAACTTGGCAAAATTGAGTATGAAAGAAATTTTAGGTGCCATTTTTTCTGTTTTTGCTTGGGCGATGGGTGTGCAATCTAATGAAATTTTAAAGGCTGGTGGTTTATTAGGAACAAAAATGGTTATCAATGAATTTGTAGCTTATAGTGATTTAACAGTAATGATAAAAAACGGTTTGAGTGCAAAAACAACCGCAATTTTAAGTTTTGCTCTATGTGGATTTGCAAATTTTAGTTCTATTGCCATTCAAGTTGGTGGAATTGGCGAATTAGTACCTGAGAGACGTGCAGATTTGGCTGCCTTAGGTTTTAGGGCATTAATTTGTGGAACATTAGCATCGTATTTATCAGCAACTATTGTTGGGATTTTATTATAATCAAACAAATTATATGAGAGTTTATCAAGGTTTTGTATCACATATTTAGTCTGTGGTATAAAACCTTGATTACTAAGGTATTAGAGGTTATAATATTTCTCCTTTGGGGTTTTTCATAATTAAAACTCTGTGTGGATATGGAATTTCAATATTTTCTTGTTCAAAACTTTCTTTAATACTTTTGTTCAAATCGCAATGCAAATCATAAGCATCATCAGCCGTTTTTGCCCACACATTTGCTCGCAATAACACGCCATAATCATTCAATCGCAAAGCACGCAAACGTACTTGAGGAGTTCCTTTGCGTTTCTCTTCCTCTGTGCGTTGGTCAAGACAAAAAGGGTGGTTTAATGCCAAATTTTCTATTATTTTCATGGCTTTGTCAATATTAGATTCATAGCTAATCGTAACTTCGATATAACGACAAACTTTGGTTTCGGGAAATGAGGAATTTTTAATAACTAAGCTATCAATATTTGCATTTGGAATAATTACACTGCGATTTTCATAGTTTAAAATTCGTGTATGTCTTAAAGTAATGTCTTTTACTTCGCCCATGTGCCCATCAACTTCTACTACATCGCCAACTCTAAAAGGTTTGAAAATGACAATAAAAATACCGCTAACCAAGTTTGCAAAGGCTTTTTGTGATGCCAAACCAATAAAAGCTGCAAAAATACCAGCACTTGCAAACAAGGTAATAGCAAAAGCCCGAAATTGAGGAATAGAAGAAATTACAGCAAATCCTGCCACAATAAATACCAATAAATCTAAGGTATTTTGTAAAAAAGCTAACTTAGTTTTGTCATTATTATCTTCTAAGTTGTCTAATCTTTTGTTAATATAAAACCTTGCAACTTTATGAATTAGTAAAGCTATTAAAATAAGTTCAACTGCTGTCAAATATTTATTTGCCACAATTGGAATTTCGTTTGCAGCAACTAACACAAAAACAGCCAAAAACATAAATGAAATAGAATCTCTTAAAAATTCATATAAATCATTGCGTTTTTTGTTATCAATAGCTTTGGCTGCCAATGCTTTGAAAATATAAGACGATAATTTGCTAAAAATAATGGCAAACAATCCGACTAATAAAATCTCAAATAAAGTATCGTTGTCTATACGAAAGTTTTTATATAAAATTCTTTCTAATTTGTAGAATATTTTTTGAAGTTCGATGATAATAAAGTCCATGTTTTTTGTGTTTTTTGTCATTCTGAGCTAAGTAGGCGGCAATCCTTAAGAATCTGAATGATTACTTTTTGATTGCATAACGTCAGATTCTTCGCAATCTTAGAATGACAAAGGTAAATAAAATTACTTTTTCAAAGCTAACAAAAATTCAAACAACTAAAAAAACTGTCTAAAATATTTGTAGTTGCATGAAAATAAGTAGCTTTACAGTCAATTAAAATTTAATTAACTTTATTATTTTAACACACCAAAACACATACAGCAATGATTATCGGAGTTCCAAAAGAGATTAAAAATAACGAAAACCGTGTCGGCATGACACCGTCTGGCGTTACAGAATTAGTAGAACGTGGACACACTGTCTATATGCAAAGCACTTCTGGGGAAGGTAGTGGCTTTACAGATGAAGAATATGTTTCAGTTGGTGCAAAAATATTAAACACTATCGAGGAAATTTATGCTATAGCAGAAATGATTGTGAAAGTAAAAGAGCCAATTGCCTCTGAATATCCACTGATTAAAGAAGGACAATTATTATTTACTTATTTTCACTTTGCTTCGTCAGAACCTTTAACGCATGCAATGTTAAAAAACAAATCTGTTTGTTTGGCATACGAAACGGTGGAAAAAGCTGATAGAAGTTTGCCTTTATTAATTCCAATGTCGGAAGTTGCGGGCAGAATGTCTGTTCAAGAAGGTGCAAAATATTTAGAAAAACCAATCAAAGGACGTGGTATTTTATTAGGTGGTGTTCCTGGTGTAAAACCTGCAAATGTTTTGGTTTTAGGTGGTGGTATTGTAGGTACACAAGCTGCAAAAATGGCAGCAGGTTTGGGTGCAAAAGTTACTTTAATGGACGTAAATTTACAAAGATTGCGTTATTTAGATGAAATTATGCCCGCAAACGTAACTTGCTTAATGTCGACAAAATATAACATTATGGAAGAAATTAAAACTGCTGATTTAATTATTGGTGCAGTTTTAATCCCAGGTGCCAAAGCTCCTTCTTTAATCACAAGAAATATGCTTAAAATGATGCGTCCTGGTACGGTAATGGTTGATGTTGCGGTTGACCAAGGTGGTTGTTTTGAAACTACAAAAGCAACAACTCACGAAGACCCAACGTATATTATTGACGGAGTTGTGCATTATTGCGTAGCAAATATGCCAGGTGCTGTGCCTTATACTTCTACTATTGCTTTGACTAATGCAACTTTGCCTTATGTTATTCAATTAGCAAATAAAGGTTGGGAAAAGGCTTGTTCGGAAAGTAAAGAATTAGAATTAGGCTTGAATGTTGTAAACGGAAAAATTGTTTATAAAGCTGTTTCAGAAGCATGGAACTTGCCTTACACGCCATTGAAAGAGGTTTTGCAAGGTTCAGCAGTTGCTTAATTCATTCAAACCTCATAAAGTCTTTAAGACCTTATGAGGTTTGAATATCAATGTTTTACATAAAAACTACTTCAAAAAAAAGCTTTATTTCAAACTTAGGTAATGGTAAACGAACATGTGATAAATTAAATATACAATTATCAAGTACTTCCATTGTTATTTCTTTGGGTACATATAAAGCAACTGTTGCGCCACCTACAAAACAATTTTGTCTTTTAACGAACTTAATAAATTGGCTACTGCTTTAATACGGATAATGCTTAAATGTTGGTTCATTAGGCTGTTTTTTGAGGGTAGAAAAGTTGTTGAAGTTCTTGTATGGCTATTTTGATTTCACGAGGTCTGCCAATCTGCAAAACATCTACTAAGGTTAACATTGCTATTTTCTTGTCTTTTTTTATGTTTTTCGCAATTTGTAAATAAAAATATAAAATTTAATTTAGAATATCAAAATTTATTATAAAAAACTTCAATTTTCTATTTCCTCCAACAACACAATAGCTTATTTTACTATTTCGTTTTCTCTCTCAAAAAACTGTTGATTTCTTTTAGGTTTTCGATTTCGGTTTGTAAAGAAGTGATTTTTTTCTTTCATATTAAACCTTTACAAAAGTCTAATATAAATATTTAGTAAACTAATTAATATCTTTAAATAATTTTTATTTTCTTTGTAAAAAAACTAAATGGATATTTTTAAAGCAATAGAAGAACTATTTGAATTAGCTTTTAACGGAACAAATGAATTTAAAAGCATAGATATCGGTGTTGTTGATAGCAAATTGGCACAGAAAATACAAAAAGCAACGGGTTTTGACTTGATAGATTTTCTTATTTCATTAGATAGTTATGGTATTATTCACGCAGTAAATAGACATTCTGATTATACAGAAAAGAATTTGCAGCAAGTTGGTATCACAAAAATTGATTTTACAAAAGTTATTGATGTGATTACAAATGCTGATAAAATTGAAAGTATAGGTATTTCGTGGGCAACAGGAAAACCTCTGCTAAGATTTCAAAAACAATTACAAAATACGCATTTTGTAGTCTTGGAAATTAGAATAGTGAAGAAAAAAGGCAAAAAAAACCGTTTAGTGGTTAGCACCATTTACATAAAAAAATAAGGTCTTTTGTTTCTACAAAAGACCTTAGAAATTCGACCAATATGGTATGTCCCTTTTCCTAAAAAAAGTCCTCCATTGCAACGTCCAAAACGGTTTGGTTTCCTTTCAATGACAAAGTTACAAATTATTTCGTTTTCTCTCTCAAAAAGCTGTTGATTTCTTTTAGGTTTTCGATTTCTTTTTCTAAAAAGGTATTCTTTTCTTTCAAAAACTCAATTTCTTTATCTTTCAATATTATTTCACTTTTGGTTTCCTCATCTGAATAATTGTAGTTGTTGTAAATGTTTCCTAATATCATTCCGCCTTGCCCATTTTGATTATTTGTATTATTTAATGTGATAGTATCAGGTAGAAACTCTTGAATAGGGATTTCTAATGTTTTCGCAAAACTTAGAAGTTGCTCATAGGTTACAAAAGTTTCATTTCGTTCTACCCTCTGATAGGCAGAAATTGATAGCCCTAATAATTCAGCCATTTCAGCTTGATTTTTATTTTGTTTATCTCTAATTGCATAGAGTTTTTCACCAACTTTTAGTTTCATAACCGAAAATAGATTTTAAATAGGTGGAAATGTGGTTTTTCTTATTGCAAATATATTACAAAATTTGCAATAAGAAAATTGAAAATAAATTTTATACCTTTTATCTAATTTGTATGATAATAAAATCTTTAATACTTGCAATTGTTGTTGGAATAACAACTATAACTACTGTCGTGGTTTCTTCGTGTACAAAAGAAGAAAACATAGAAGCAAGTTCTGATAGTTTTTCATCAGATATAACAAGTGCTGATGCAGCAGATTTATCAAAATGCCCTAACTGTGGAAATTGTGTACTTTAC
The DNA here is from genome assembly GCA_043748455.1 of Cytophagales bacterium. Lineage (GTDB taxonomy): Bacteria > Bacteroidota > Bacteroidia > Cytophagales > Thermoflexibacteraceae > JAAFKA01. The sequence continues at coordinate 19,297 of JAYTNF010000007.1, read as the reverse complement.
ACCAGATGTAAAATTCCTTCATTGCCTTATGGCTTAGAATATTATCAAGCCAAGAAAAACATTATTAATGCTTACACACCAGCCAAAGGCTATGCTGCCATTATGCCTGCTATTAGTGCTAAATATGTCCTCAATGGACATATTGCTTATGTTGAAAGTGTTAATTCAGATGGGACTATTACCATTTTAGAGGGCAGCAATGGAGGCACTTGTACTAAAAGAACCGATACACCTGCAAAATTTAAAATAGTTGGTTATTACAGACCATAATTTTTTAATATTAAACCTATCTTAGTAATGCGAATATTGGGTTGAAAACAAGAATCTTGCAAATTAACCTTTATAATGCACTTTATTCCGTTTCGTAAATTTAATAAATGGAATAAAGTCCGTTATACAGGTCAAAATGAGGGCTTTTTTTCAACCCAATATTCGCATTAGTACAAAATTTTGTACTAAGATAGGCTTAATCATTTGTTGAAAATTTACTTTAAAATTAATTACAATATGAAATATTTAGTTAATATTTTTCTTTTTTTATTTGTGCTTAGTTGTCAAGAAGTAGAAAAAATACAGAAAAAAAGCCAATATGATGACCACGATGTTACAAACGACTTCACACTAAGAGGTAGAAAATGGGACAAAACAAACTTAACATACTATATTGAAACTGGTAACTCCGTTATGAACAGTCAAACGGCACGCCAAGCTTTTGATATTTGGCAGCAAAATACTAAATTGACTTTTATTGAAGTAAGTCAAAAAGACAAGGCAGACATAAAGCTATCTTTTGCTTCATCTAATCACGGAGATGGAAGAAATTTTGATGGAAAAGGAGGCACACTTGCTCACGGTTTTTTCCCACCACCTACCACAAATGCTGGTACAATACATTTTGATAATGAAGAACAATGGACTGTTAATATTAAAAATAATATTGAAGAACCTATTGATTGGATAACAGTTGCAGCTCACGAAATAGGACACGCATTGGGATTAGACCATTCTAATAACCCTAATGCTTTAATGTTTCCTTCTTATGCAGGTTCACACCGCTATTTAGACAAAGATGACCAACAAGGCATCTGTGCTATTTATGGTTGTAATTCTGTAACACCACCTACATCAACAATTAGTATTATTGATGGAAACATAACTACAATTTCAGTAAATACTAATTGGACAAATGATAAGAAATATTTATTAAAAGGCGTTGTTCGTGTGAAAGCAGGCGTAACACTAACAATAGAAGCTGGCACAATTATTTTGGGAGACAAACAAACAATAGGTACATTAGTTATTGAACGAGGTGCAAAAATTAATGCAGAGGGTACAATTTTAAAACCTATTGTATTCACATCTGCACAGCCAAAAGGTTCGAGAAACTATGGCGACTGGGGTGGTATTATTTTATTAGGCAATGCACCAACTAACAAATCGAGTAATACAAATATTGAAGGAGTAGATAATGCACCCTATGGAGGAAATGATATTAACGATAATTCAGGTATTTTAAAATATATACGTATTGAGTTTGCAGGAGTAGCAATTACACCAAATAATGAAATAAATGGACTTACACTTGGTGGCGTTGGTGCTGGTACAACTATTGAATATGTGCAAGTTTCTTATTCGGGTGATGATAGTTTTGAGTGGTTTGGTGGTACTGTAAATGCTAAGTATTTAATTGCACACAGAGGTTGGGATGATGATTTTGATACAGATTATGGCTTTTCGGGCAATGTGCAATTTGGTTTAGGTATTCGTGACCCACAAATTGCTGACCAATCAAATTCTAATGGTTTTGAATCTGATAATGATAATCCAGCAAGTGAATTAATGCCTCGTACAAGTGCAAATTTTTCTAATATGACTATTATTGGTGCCTTGGATAGAGGTGTTGCAAACATTGCACCGCAATTTGGTTGTGCTGCACATTTGCGTAGAAATACTCGTCAATCTATTTTCAATTCTATTTTAACAGGTTATCCTGTTGGTATTCACGTAGATGGTACAACCACGCAAGCAGACGCAGTAGCAGGTTTATTGACCGTAGAAAACACTACTTTGGCTGCAAATGGCAAAAATTTAGCTATATTATCATTAACAAGTGTTGCAACTATTGTTGATGATGCTCCACAAACAATATTAGATTGGTGGAATATTGCTGTAAAAAACAATAAAACACAAACTTCTTTGCAAGCTATTGGAATTTCGTCTATTAATATGGCAAGTCCAATGACAACTTTAATGCCTGCTGCAAATTCTAACTTATTAACTTTGGGTAGTTTCACAAATGCAAGATTACAGAGTGCAATTTTTGAAAAAGTTACTTTTGTTGGTGCTTTTGGTAATACAAATTGGATAGTAGGTTGGACTAATTTTGACCCACAAAATACAGATTATTAAGAATTTTGCTTGTATAAAATTAACAAACCTTTTCATTGCTTACCTTTTGGAAAGGTTTTTTATTTTCCTTAAATTTTTATTTCAAAAACAACTATTTTATTGTATCTTTGTAAAAAAAATTATGGGATATAGCAATTATAGAAATCTGAAACAAGCACTTACAAAATTAGAATTAGAAGAAATAGACATCAATTTATTTCCCATTCTTGAACCTGTTCAAGCCTCTGCTTGGTTGCTGCAAACCTTAGCTATTGCAGATAGAACTCCCTTAACTAATGAAAAAACAAAATCTGAAAGAGTAGTTTCGCCTATTCTTTTAGAGGTATTGTTACAGTATGAAACCCAAGTAACACTATATTCTGGCGAGGATTTAACAGTAGATATTGCCAAAGATTTATCAGGCGAATGTGATTTTTTCTTTTCCAAGCATCCCCGAAAAAATGTAATGCAAGCCCCTATTGTTACATTCGTAGAAGCAAAAGATGAGGATTTTGAGTACGGACAGGCACAATGTATTGCACAAATGTATGCAGCACAGTTGTTTAATGAGCAAAAAGGTAAACCTGTACCTTTTATTTATGGTTGTGCGGTAACAGCAGGAGAATGGAAATTTTTAAAATTAGAGAATAATAAAATTTTTCTTGACAATCGAACTTATTATTTAGTAGAATTACCACAAATTTTAGGTGTTTTTCATCATATTATAAAGTCTTTTTTGGTGTAATTTTTTTACTTAGCTTTTGGAAAGTTTTAAAACTTTCCAAAAGCTAAGTTCCCTATTTCCCCATTGCCTCCAACAACACAATAGCTTGCCCAACCCTTTTTATATCCTTGACAATAAAAATCAATTTTTTGTTCATTTCTTTGAGTTGAATAGCCTTGTTTTTGCCTGCAAAGTTTAGCACTTTTCCAAAAACTTCGGACTGATAAAACTTCGGATTTTTTTCCGCAGCCACAAAATAACCTTTCAAAGTATCATTTTTTAAGGTTAATTTCTCAAAACCGACTTTTTCCGCAGCCCAACGCAATTCCACAGTTTTCAATAAATCTTCGACTTGCTGTGGCAATTTTCCAAACCTGTCTTGCAACATTTTTTTGAATTTTTCGAGTTCTTCGGGATTTTCCAAATCATCAGCTTGCGAATACAAACGCAACCTTTCAGAAATACTTTTTACGTAGGTATCAGGAATAAGAATTTCCAAATCGGTTTCAATACTGCAATCGGAAGTAATAAAACCTTCGGCATCTTTCAACTCAAATTCTTTTTCAAACAAAGACCTAAATTCCGTTTCTTTCAATTCTTTCACTGCCTCGTCTAAAACTTGGTGATACATTTCAAAACCCAAATCCGATATAAAACCCGATTGTTCTCCACCTAATAAATTTCCTGCACCTCGAATATCCAAATCACGCATCGCAATTTTAATTCCATCTCCCAAATCTGAAAATTCTTCTAATGCACTCAATTTCTTACGTGCATCTGCCGACAAACCTTGAAAACTTGGCGTAAGCAAAAAGCAAAAAGCCTTGCGGTTTGACCTGCCTACACGACCTCGCATTTGGTGCAAATCTGACACCCCAAAATTGTGTGCATTGTTGATAATAATTGTGTTTGCATTTGGAATATCAAGCCCCGATTCGATGATATTTGTCGAAACCATTACATCAAATTCGCCCTCAATAAACTTCATCATAATTTTTTCCAACTTGTCGCCTTCCATTTGCCCGTGTGCATAACAAACCTTTGCATCAGGCACAAGACGCAGAATAATGCCCGCAATTTGCTCAATATCGCCAATTCTGTTGTGAACAAAGAAAATTTGCCCACCTCTTTCTATCTCATAACTTATGGCATCACGTATCACAATTTCGTTAAAAGGGTGAATTTCTGTTGTTACGGGTTGGCGGTTTGGTGGCGGTGTCGAAATCACAGACAAGTCCCTCGCACCCATTAAAGAAAAGTGCAAAGTTCGAGGAATTGGTGTGGCTGTCAAGGTCAAAGTGTCGACATTTACCTTAAATTCTTTCAATTTTTCCTTCGTAGAAACCCCAAATTTTTGTTCTTCATCTATAATTAGCAAACCCAAATCTTTAAATTTAACATCTTTACTTACAAGCCTATGCGTACCTATAAGAATATCAACTTTGCCTTCTGCCACATCTTTTAAAGTTTGTGTAACTTCTTTTGTGGATTTAAAACGGTTAATAAAATCTACTTTACAAGGCAAATTTTCTAAACGACTTTTGAAAGTTCTGTAATGTTGTGCTGCTAAAATTGTGGTAGGCACTAAAATAGCCACTTGTTTACTGTCGCAAACTGCCTTAAATGCAGCCCGAATGGCAACCTCCGTTTTCCCAAAACCCACATCTCCACATACTAACCTGTCCATTGGATAAGGCTTTTCCATATCAAGTTTTACGTCTGCGGTTGCTTTTGCTTGGTCGGGAGTGTCCTCATAAATAAACGAAGATTCGAGTTCAATTTGCAAATAATTATCCTCCGAAAACTTAAACCCTGGTGCAGCTTTGCGTTTTGCGTATAATTTTATGAGTTCCTCTGCAATATCTTTAACCTTTTTCTTAACCGATTTTTTCTTATTTTCCCATTCTGGCGAGCCAATTTTGCTTAAACTTGGCATAGTTCCGTCTTTGCCCGTAAACTTCGCAATTTTGTGCAAGGCGTGAATACTCACATACAAAACGTCATCATCACGATACACCAAACGTATAGCTTCTTGTATTTTTCCGTTATTTTCTACTTTATCAAGTCCTGCAAATCTGCCCACGCCATATTCCACGTGTGTAACATAATCACCAATTTGCAAACTTTGTAACTCCTTCAATGTCAATGCCTTAGACTTTGAATATTTTTCTTGTCCTCGATAACGGTGGTATCTTTCAAAAAGTTGGTGGTCTGTATAACACACGATTTGGCGTTGCACATCAATAAATCCCTCACGAAAAGCAATGCCCAAACTCTTAAATTTTACTTTTTTATCTATTTCCTCAAATATTGTTTTTAGTCTTTCTAATTGTTTTGGAACATCTCCTGCAATGATATTTTGCAAATGTTTTGCTTGATTTTCGGCTAAATGTTTGGCAATTAAATTAAAATCTTTGTTAAAAGACTGTTGAGGTTTAGCTTCGATTTCGAAGGTGGCAAGCCCAGCCCCCCAACCCCCTACAGGGGGAGTTTTTGACGAAATAACGTCAGTTCCTCCTTCGATATTTAGGGGAACTACTCCCCCATTAGGGGGTTGGGGGGCTCTTTCTTTTATATTTTTTTGATTATAACACAACCTTTTCCCAAACTCAATAATCGTAAAATTTTTACTAATTTCCTCAAAACTTACAGCCGTTTCAAACAGTGTTTCAGGGTGTCTAATGAGTTGAATATCACCACTTACAAGGGTTTCAAAGTTTTTTAGGGCTTTGTCATAATTTTTTTCTAAGACTTCTAAGGTTGTGAAAAAATCTTTAAACCATAATTTTGTAGTTTTTGGAATAAACCGCAAAAAACTATCTCTAACTTCTTGCAATAATTTTGTTTGAATATTTGGAATAATAGCTAATGAATTGATAGAATTTACAGAAAGTTGCGACATTGGATTAAAAGTTCTGATGCTATCAATTTCATCTCCAAATAATTCTATTCTGTAAGGCAATTCATTGGCATAAGAAAAAACATCAAGAATACCACCACGCACCGCAAATTGCCCTGCTTCATAGACAAAATCTGTTTTTTCAAATTCGTAAGAATGTAGCAATTCTTCAATAAAACTTACATCAACTTTATCGCCAACTTTTGCAGAAAAAGTATTTTGCAACAAAGCACGTTGGTTAATCACTTTTTCGGTTAAGGCTTCGGGATATGTAACAATCAACTCAACCCTGTTATTTTCTTTTGCCTGACTAATTCGATTGAGAACTTCGGCACGTTGCAAAACATTCGCATTTTCAACTTCTTCATATTGGTAAGGTCTTTTGTAAGAGGTCGGAAAAAATAGCACTTCGGTTTCTTTTTCGAGCAAATTTTGCAAATCATTGTGAAAATACGCAGCCTCTTCTCTGTCTGCCAACACAAAACAGTGGTATTGCGGTTTGAGTTTGAAAACTGCCGCCGCCAATACCGCATCAAGACTTCCTACAAGTCCTTTGAGTTGTATCACCTCGTTTTGTGCGTTGTGTATCGTATCTGCAATAACTTGTATGATACCGTCTTTTGTATAAGTTTGTAAAAATTCTTGGGTTTGCATTGCGTAGATTTTAATTTAGAAGCCTTTTTATTACATCAATAAAAGTTTCTGTTTGTTCAATTAATGGTGATATGTCCTCTTCTGTAAATTTTTGAAAATCTGCATAATCTCCTTCTTGGCGTTTGTTAAAAAGTTCATTATAAGTTCTCCCAATGGTAATAGCAACTCTACTTGTTTTTACAAGTTGCTGATTAAATAAGGTTTTTACACCTGCGTGTGTAGATGGGTTCATATTTTCTTTGGCAAAAAAAGCCAAAATTACATAGTAACACGCATAATAAAGTCGGTTTGCAACTGTATTCCAGTGTTTTGTTTGAGCCAATATCTTGGCTTCTTCCAAAGTTTCATCTGCTCGGTCAAGCCTATATTTTATTAAATCTGCTTTTGAATAAGTCATAAAATAATTCCTTCTTTTTCAATATTTTTGTACAAAGATGCTACTTTTATTTGTTTCCACTCTTGTTTTGAATAAATTAAATTACTAATAACAACCTCAAAATCAAGTTCAATAGCAAATAATTCATTACGTAATTGTTGTTTTAAAGTATTATTAAGTAATAAGTTAGTTAAAATTAGAAAATCCCAATCTGAATTTTCGTGTGCAGTTTTTCTTGCCTGTGAACCAAATAAAATTATTTTTGCTTTGTTATCTGTTTTCAAAACAGTATTTTTTATTTGTTCTAACAATTCATTATTTTGGAAATTATGAGTGTTTTGCATATCCATAGCGTAGTTTTGTTAAATTAAATTTTATTCTAATTATGTTATATATTTTTCAAAAGGAATTACAAATTTTTTCAAAATATCATAATCAACCAATACCATTTATTTTTATAGTTTAAAAAGTTCGTCAAATAACGTATTAATTTTCTCTAAAATTTCATTGTCTTTTGTTTCTAAATATTTTTGACAAAATTCTGTAATTTCGTTATGTAGCAAAATTTCTTGTTTCTTTTGCCAATTAATAGCTCGAAAAGGAATACTTGCTAAGGGCTTTTCTGAAAATTCTACAATATTTCCTTTCACTATGCCGTTGATTTTCAACCAATTAAAAATTTTATGGTGATTTAAAAAAGCTAAAATATATTCAATACTTTCTTTTGTTGTAGCTTTGCAAAAAATAGCCGTTACATCTTGTGTTGGATAAATTTGTGCTGCTGCTAAGGCAAAACGAAAATAATTCTTGTGAGAAATCCGTTCTTTGCAAGGCACAAAAATTCGTTTTTCTGGACTGCTAAATAGTGCGAAATTTCTTAAAAAACACCATTCCCAATATTGAATTTTACGATTATATTGATACCTTTTTTCTAAATCAGTTTTATATTCTTGTAAATGTTTATAAAAATAGGGAAAATTAGTTGCAAATTCATTTTCATCTAAACCATCTTTTACGTACAAATAATTTGTAATATTTTCGTAATAAAATGGCTGTAAATCTTTTGCTTTCACAACTTTGAGTATATTTTTTTGTTCTTTTTCTGTTAAAACATCTTCATTTAATACCATATCACTTAACTGAAAAGCTTTATCCAAACCACTAACTAAACCATTACCAATATCGCAAAATTCGCCAAGTGTATAATAATTAATTTGGTTTTCAAAAAGGTTTGTATTCGGTTTTTTACATTGATTTTCAAATATTTGCAATTCGTTTTTTATTGTAGGATTTGCAAAAACCCATCTTTCATTTTTCCTAAATTGTGGTAAATTTATATATTCTGCACCTTCAAAATCTGTATTAGTTTTAAGGTTTTCTAAGATTTCATTTGTTAATTTTTTATTAGCAAAATATTTTTTTACACTAATTATATTGTTTTTATTATAATTTTTAGCTTTTATATATTTAAAAATAATGGTTGATGTTGCAACTTTATCAAAAATGGGAGTTTCGTTAAAATGATAAATAGTTTCAAAATAACCATTTTCAACCATATAATTTCTCAAACTTATTGAATGTGTTGTATTCAGCCAATATTCAGGGCAAATAAAAATTAATTCCCCTTTTTCGTTTAGTAATTCAATAGATTTAAGAATAAAAATATAGAGATAATCGCAAAGACTGTTAAAATATTTGTTCCAAAGTGGGTTGTTTTGTAATTCTGCTTTGAGTTCATTTTCCAAGTTTGCCCAACGAATATAAGGCGGATTTCCTATAATTAAATCAAATTTTTCGTGAATTTTTGCGGAAATAAAACTTTCATAGTTAATATTTTGGTAATGAATTGCTAAATTTTCATCAATTTTATAAGCAATAATATTTTGAAAACCTTGTTTTTGTAACAATTCAATAAAAATTCCTTCCCCACAAGATGGTTCTAAAATCTTTGAATTTTTACCAACAGTTGCTAAATTAATCATAAAACTAGCCATAATTTCGGGTGTGAAATACTGACCAAATTTATTTTTAAGGCTTGCTTTTTTAGCTTGTATTGGATTGAATAAAAATTCTTGGGTTTGCATAAGTTTGGTTGCAAGTAGTGTCCTTCTATAGATTAGCTAATAATTTTACCGAAAAACCTTCATAATTTAATGTTTCATTGACATTACAAAACAAAGTTTTCGTAGTTAGCCATTTCATTTTATGTTTCAATTTGTCATTTCTTGTGCTTAATTTTGCTTTATGGCGTTTTTCGAGTACAACGTTTGTGTCTTTTCTAAATCATAAAAATCTGCGTATTCGTCAAGAATAGGATTATTAGCAATATCTGCTAAGGTTTCGCCAACTTCAACTTTCATTTCTATATCTTTGTGCAAGCAAAAAAACTTCATTTCTGGTATTTTTTCGCCTTTGGGCAAATATTCTTTGTATAAAGAAAGCTGGTGAGTTAATAAATAATCGTGAGTAGCCACAAAAACCTGCACACCTTTGGAAGCTAAAAGTCTTAAAATCTTGCTAATCATTGTAATTAGTTTAGGATTTAGATTAGCTTCTGGCTCGTCCCAAAATAAAATGGAATTTTTTGATAATTCACCATTTGCTATCAAGTACATTAACGTTGCAATTTTTCGAAATCCCTCTGCCACTAAATTTATTTCCATTTTATCATTTTTCATTTTCAAATAAAATCTGCCATTTTCTTTCAAAACTTTTCCATCAATAGCATCTTCTAATGGCTTTATTAAATCTTGTAATTCACCGTATCTACGACCTTTTAACAGAGGCAATTCCAATGATTTTGCTAAAATATAGTAAGTTTCATCAAAAGAAATTTCACGTTTTTCGTACAGTGCCGAAAAACCTTCAAAAAAAGACAATACTTCTCTTGGCGGAATGTATAAAGATGGGAAAATTAAAGGTTTATCTTGCGAATTAATACTAACATATTTAGAATTTGTTGCAAAATTAAAAGCTATATGATTATGTTCTGTTGAGCAATTTATTTGTGTATTTTGCCGTCCTTGTGTTCGTTGCACTAATCTACCTAATTGTTCAGGTTTAAAAAATGCGTTTAATTTATTAGTAATATTAATTTCTTGGTCTTTTTGTGTAGTTTGTGTTAATGTTTGTATCTCATTAGCTTTTAAAATAGCATATAAAAGTTTTAGAATATGTGTTTTCCCCGTGCCATTTTTGCCAATAAACACATTAATACCTTGACAAAAATCTAAATTTAAGCCATTAAAGCAAGTAAAATTATCTAATTTTAGGTTTGTTATCATATAGATTTTAAAATATTTTTCATTCTGTAAATTTACAAATATTTTTCAATTTCTTTGTTTTCAATAAATTTAGTATAGCTGAAAGTATATCGTAATTTTTATAAATTAGTAAAGCCCACAAAATAGCCTTTGTGGGTTTTATGTTTATCAAATAAAGATAGATAAATTGCAATTAAACCCCTTTGAGGAGTTTTTAACTTTCCAAAGGGGTTTAAGTAAATTTATACTTTTTTAGCATTTTTAGCAACCAATCTTTTAATTAGTCTTGATGTGATATTTAAGAAATTTGATTCTGTAATAATTCCCACCAAGTTTCCTTTATGCACAACAGGCAAACAACCAATTTGATTTTTTGTCATAATATCCAATGCTTCACTTACTGTTGCTTGTGGCTCAATAGTTGTCGGATTTTTAATCATCAAATCTTCAATACGAGTTTTATCTTTATTACCTTCTCGGTGTTGCAACAAGAAATATCTTAGCAACATACGTGATGAAATTAAACCCACCAAATTGCCTTTCACATCTTCAACAGGAATGTAACGAATTTTTTGCCAATCCATCATATCTGCACTCAAATCAGGCAAATCGTCTTTATTGACCGTAAAAAGGTCTGTTGTCATAAACTCCTCAACAAGCATTGCTGAAGGTTCGTATTCTGCAATATCGTCCATGCTTGCCAAATCCCATTTATGTACAGGTAAATTTTGTTTTTGGTATTTCATTGTTGCCGAAGCAATAGCAATACTCACTTCTTCTTTTGAAGTTTCTTTCACTAATTTTGAGTATGAATTAAGCATCCATCTCGAACCAGTGTAACCTGTTTCGTTACGTTCTTCAATAATTCCAAGATATTTGTCAATATCTGCGGGATTTACATTTGCTTTTTTCAGTCCATGACGTGCCAATGGCAATAATTCTTTTGCAATAAGTTCTACATCATTAATTTTTTTGCCCATCCAATTATAACGAACTCCCAAACCATTACGAGCAGCTAACAAAAAGTTAGATTTTGCATCATCAAAGTCCATTAATTTTGTTACATCTTTGTAAGCATCTTCAAAACCATTCATAATTCCAATCCAAAAAGCAGCATTTGAAACCTCATCAACCACACTTGGACCAGCAGGCAAAACCCTATTTTCAATACGCAAATGTGGTTTTCCATTCGGGCTAATGCCATAACAAGGTCTGTTCCAACGATAAACTGTAGAATTGTGAATATTTAAAGCACGCAATTTTGGTGTAATACCTTGTTCCACACATTGCATTACATCTTCCTCAATATCAGTCATAAATATTACACGAAAACGCATAATATCCTCTTTATAAAGCTCAATAAGTGAATTTTTTACCCATTTATTGCCAAACATTACACGAGGACTACGTTCTCTCAAATGTTCAGTCGCAACTCTGGTATCAATAGATTGGCGGAACAATGCAATTCGAGTTTCACTCCACAACCGTTTTCCAAAAAGCATCGGCGAATTTGTACCCAATGCTAATACAGGTGCAGCAATGGCTTGTGCAGCATTATATTTTGCAGTAAATTCATCGGGTTTTATCTGTAAATGAACTTGAAAACTTGTATTACAAGCCTCAACCAATGGAGAATCTAACATGACATTTAACTCATCAACACCTTCAATTCGCAATTCATAACGGTCACCACGCAAATTATTAATTGCCTCCATAAGAGAAAAATAACGCACCACAGGCGTAAGATTATCCATATTAATGTCAAATTTGCGAATTGTTGGCAAAATTCCCGTTAATAATACATCAATATCTGGCATATCGCCTAATGTGGTTCGCAAAATATCCATAAACCCATTAATACTATTTTCCATGTCAGAAAAACACGAGCCTTTAAATTCCAAAGGCGGCATGTTTGCCTCAACATTAAAACGTGCAAGTTCGGTAGTAAAATTTGGGTTATTAAGTTTTTCGAGTACAGCAAGATTGGTAGAAGATGGTTTTCCGTGTAAATCTACCAAACACATTTCTTGTTCTGCACCAATGCGAATGGGGTCAGTTTCAAACCAACCTTCTCTTAACATTCGGTCAAGGGCTTGTACGTCTTTGAGCAAGAATCTCGTAAAATCATTGAGTTCTTCTTGATTTTTAGCTAATCGGACACTGAAATCTCCCATAATTGTTTGAATGGTTTATGTTTTAATGTCTAATTATAAAAATAATTTTCCAAACAAACACTTTTTCAAACTTTTATTTTTATTTTTTTATTTAGGGGGTAATAAACTACTAAATTATAGGTTGTGAAATATATTTTCCGCCATTGTTTGTGTCCTATAAATATTTCTCTGTTGTGCGTAGTTTAGGTTGTGCTTAGAGTATGTTATTTACTAACTCTAAGCACAACAGAGTAAAGTTTTATTATTATTAACTAATTTAAAACTATTTTTTTCAATTTTTCTACATTAATTGTAGAAAAATCTGCTTTTTGCAATAAATCATTAATCATGCCTTGCAAACCCATAGACCTGCCATCATCTGGCGAATAAATGCGTGCAATACCATATTCGTGTAGTTCTGCAATTTCTGTTGGGAGAATTGTGCCGCCGCCACCGCCAAAAAGTTTGATATGTTCACAACCTTTTTCTTTCAACAAATCATACATATATTTGAAATATTCAACATGTCCACCTTGATAAGACGTAACCGCAATAGCTTGCACATCTTCCTGAATGGCACAATTTACTACTTCTTGTGCCGACCTATTGTGTCCTAAATGTATAATTTCTGCACCCGAAGCCTGTAATATTCTCCGCATAATATTTATAGCTGCATCATGCCCGTCAAATAAAGCTGCTGCTGTAACAAGTCGTATTTTATGTGTTGGTTTATAAATTTGTGTGGTCATGGGTTTTGAATTTCGCTATATTTTATAGGCTGCTATTTAATGATAATTATCTATATTTGCAAAATTAAGAATAATTTTATAGGTTTTCCGCATCAAAATTATTTTAACCACATAGTAACATAGACACATAGAAAAAACATAGATTTATGTATTAAATAAAGTCAAAAAATCTCAATTCCATTGCGAGTTCATTCCGTGTGTTCAGTGTCGTCTGTGTTCTATTATTTAGCAGTAAAATATATTTTATTACATAAAAGTTTTGATGCGAAAAACCTAAAATCAATAACCAATTTCATTATTTAAAATGTCATGCAAACCTCAAAAAATACCAACCTCGCTATTTTGGCTGCTGCCTTAGGCTATTTCGTAGATTTATACGACATCTTGATTTTTAGCATTGTTCGCACAAAAAGTTTGCTTGGCATTGGCGTTGCACAGGAAAATTTAGTTTCAAATGGCGTATTTTTACTCAACATGCAGATGATAGGTATGCTAATTGGTGGCATATTTTGGGGAATTTTGGGCGACAAAAAAGGCAGATTATCTGTTTTATTTGGTTCTATTATCATGTATTCGATAGCGAATTTAGCAAATGGTTTTGTTGAAAGTGTAGAAAGTTATGCTTTTTGGCGATTTTTAGCAGGCGTTGGTTTGGCAGGCGAATTGGGTGCAGGTTTGACATTGGTTAGCGAATTAATTAGCAAAGAAAAACGAGGAATTGCCATTTCATTGGTCAATATTGCAGGAATTTTAGGAGCCATGACAGGTGCAGTGGTTGGAGGTTGGTTTTCATGGCAAACTGCATATTTTGTGGGTGGAGCTATGGGCTTGGCTCTGTTATTTTTGCGAATTGGTGTTGTCGAGCCTAATATGTTTATGCAGGTTAAGGAACAAAAAGGCGTTGAGAAAGGTAATTTTTTCTTGATTTTTGCGAATTGGAAACGGTTTTCAAAATATTTAGCCATTCTTTTTATTGGTGCTTTAACATGGTTTGTGGCTGCGATTGTCATTACATTTACGCCCGAAATCTCATCAGCTATGGGCATGACCATTTTGCCCGAAGTGCCCAAAGTCGTTTTATTTGCCTATACAGGTTTTGCTATCGGCAATTTAAGCTGCGGATTTGTGGGACAATATTTTAAAAGTCGCAAAATAGCCTTGACAATTTTTATAACTTGGTTAGCTATTGGCACTATTGCATTTTTTAGTTTTGGAGGTCAATCTGTGGCTTGGTATTATGCCATGATTTGTTTTATGGGTATCGGAACAGGCAAAAATGCAGCCATTTTTACCATTGCTTCCGAACAATTTGGCACAAATATTCGTGCTACTGCCGTAACCTCTGCCACCAACTTCATTCGTGCTTTTGCCATTCCTTATACCTTGATATTCAGTAATTTATCAAAAGAAATTGGCGTTATTTATGCTGCTATTTTTGTTGCTGCACTTGCGTTTTCCTTAGCTTTCTGGGCAATTTTTCAGTTAGAAGAAACCTTTGGAAAAGATGTAGATTTTGTGGAATAAAAAGCTACTATAAAAACTTGGAATCAAGTTTAAAATAAAATTTGAGAAATTGAAAAAAGGTTAAATACTATCATATTTCGTCTTATATTAGTGCATTCTATCACTTCGCCATGCTAAATTATCTATAATTGTGGCTTCGATGGCTAATAACTCTGCCCATCTTTTCTCTACTTTTTGTTCAGAGTGATATGTTTTTGCCAAATCAATAAAATTGACATAATGAACAGCCTCTGAAACCATAAGTTCATAATAAAACTTACTCAATTCTTTATCAGAAATATGTTGCCATAATAATTTAAACCTTTCACAACTTCGAGCTTCTATTAAAGCATTTATTAATAATTTGTCGAGTAATCTCTCATCATGTGAGCCACCTTTTTGCATGAATTTTTGCAATTCTATTACATATTCATCTTTTCGAGGTTTTCCTAATTTTAAGTTGCGTTTTTTCATTTCTTCCAAAACCCTTTCAAAATGATTCCACTCCTCCGCCACAACAGGCGTAAGAACTTCTACAAGTTTGTCTTTTTCCACATTATCGATGATTAAACTTATGCAAGAAGATGCAGCTTTTTGTTCACAATAAGCATGGTCTGTGAGAATATCAGCAATATTTTTTTCAGCAATATTTACCCAACGAGGGTCAGTAGGTAATTTGAGGTGTAACATGGTTATAAAAAAATTCGTATTACTTATTAAAATCCTATCATTTCTAATTTGTGTAAATCTACATATTGAAATGCTTTGGGATAATATTTTTTCCATTCATTAAGCATTATTTCAAATGGAAGTTCAGCAAAAGTACCATAATCATGCAAATATTCCATAAATTTATTGCCTGTTTCGCTAAATTCTTGAAATATAGAATCTGTTTCTCCATCAAATTCTAAGGGTTTTACTTGCAATTTTTCGCATAAAGCCGCATTAAAAGCAGGTGTTGCTTTTACCCATTTTTCGTTTAAAAAAAGTTCTGTATAACCATGAAAAACAAGTACATTAGTTCCCAAAGCCTTTTCTACTTTTTCTGTTCCAATATGATTTGTAACATTTGCAAAACCCAAACGACTTGGAATTCCAATAACTTTTGCACAAGCAGCCAATAAATTTGCCTTGTCTATGCAATGTCCACTATTTCGTTTTAAAAAATTACTTGCTTGATAATCAATACGTTGTAGGCTTACATGATGTGGGTTATACCAAAAACCATCTCGAATAGCTTTGTATAATGCAACAGCATTTGTGAGTGCATTTGCGTCTTTTCGTGTATGTTTTTCTGTAAAGTTAATAATATCTATGTGTTCTGAATCAGAAAATTCGTTGCTAACAAGATATGGGCTTAGGTTTTCCATAGAAATAATATGTGCGGAAAATGTGTGCGGACTGAATGAAGTCCGCACTACAAATTAATTTTTACAAAACTCTGCGAAAGTAGCTTCTAAATGTTGTGCTATCATTTCGGCATTACGTCCTTCAATGTGGTGTCTTTCTACAAAATGTACCAATTCGCCATCTTTAAACAAGGCAATACAAGGCGAAGAAGGTGGATAAGGCAACATATAATCTCTTGCTTTTTGCACTGCTTCTTTATCAACACCTGCAAAAACTGTTGCAATATTAGTTGGTTTTGCTTCACTACGTTGCAAAGCTAATTTTACACCTGGACGTGCTGCACCTGCCGCACAACCACAAACAGAATTTACAACAACTAAGGTTGTTCCTTTTTTAGTCATGACAGTATCAACTGCTGATGCTGATGTTAAATCTTCAAAACCCACATTCACTAAATCAGCTTTCATGGGTGCTGTTAAATTTTCTGGATACATATTTTTAGTTTTTAGTTTTTAGTTTTTTTATCATTCTGAGCAAAGCGAAGAATCTAAATTATTGGTTTTGACGTAATAATCTCAGATTCTTCGCAAGCTCAGAATGACAAATTTCGTTATCAAATTACATAAATCCAAGCTCTAATTTAGCCACTTCCGACATCATTTCTTGGGTATAAGGTGGCTCAAAAGTAAGTTCAACTTTCACTTCATTTGCTCCTTCCAACGATTTTAGTTTCTGCTCAACCTCCGCAGGAATCTGCTCCGCAGACGGACAAGAAGGCGAAGTTAATGTCATTCTAACATAAATATTGTTGATTGGATAGACAGAAACCTCATAAATTAAACCCAATTCATAGATATCTACAGGAATTTCAGGGTCATAAATTGTTTTGATAGCCTCAATAATCGTATCTCTTGAAATTATATCTGAGTTTATAGCTGAATTTATATTTTCAGTGCTTGTATTTACTGTTGTTACAGTCATAACTAATTATTTAGAACGAATATAAGGAATTAACAAGATAGGGTTACAAAAAGTTTAGAATATGTTAAATTTTTAAGTACTTTCAAATTTTCAATAGATGTCATCTTTTAAATGGTGCGACATTTCGCAAGATGACATCTATTGAAAATTTGTAACAACTAATAGACCTTAATTATACTTCATTTACTGCTCTTTCAATAAGTCTTGCTGCAACTGTTTGATAACCAGTATGTTCATAATAACTTGTAGCCACATCAATAAAACCCGCTACATAATCTAATTTGTCATCAGCAATTTCTATATATGTCGCAAGTTGTGTTTTTATTTTCTCTGCTGAAATTTGGTTTGATGTTGCAAAGTTATTCATCCAAGATTTTGTAGCATCAAAAGATTGTCTGATAAAACCAAGTTTTCCATTAGCATCAACACCTGGAATTAAGGCTGAAATTTTTTGGAAAATAGCATTTTCGCCTAATTTATCTGGCGAAAGACTGCCTAATGCTTCTCCAACTTTTGCCACAAAATCAGGCCCTAATGGTAAAACACCATCAAAACAGACCAAAGCAGCCATTCTAATTTTAGATTCGCCACCATATTCGCCCAATGCTTTAACAAAATCCATGATGCTATCACCTGGAATGCCACTTACTTTTGTAAATGCAATAACTTCTGCCACTAATTTTACTGCCAAATCAATAGCTTGTGCGTTATCTGCTTTTGGTGTAATATTGCCCAAGAAAGATAAAAAACTCACACTCTCTGCAACTTTATTAGCCAATGCTGCTGCACCAAGCATTTTATCAGAAGTATCTACCAAACTATAAATTTTAACAGCCGTTTGATAACCTTCTGATTCTGTATTATAGAGTGCCAAAGCCCTTTCTCTAACTTTTGCTAAAAAAGCTATATCAGTTTCACCTGTAACTTTTTTGAGCATATCGTCAAAACGAGTAACATTTTCCCATTCACCAGGAACAACAAAGTCTAATGCCTTTAAAGCATATACAGTAGCTCCACTTTGTGGAAGTGTATCTATCAAAGTATCGATAGATTCTGGTTTATCATCTCCAAATCCGAACATGTTGATTATTATTAAAATTGGTTTAAATTATATGCAATGTAGTAATTATTTTCAAATTAGAAATTAATCTTTTGTGAATAGTCCATTTTCTTTTGTTTCTTTTAATCATGAAAATAAAATAACAATTATTTGCATAATTAAAAATAGATAACTACTTTTGCAGACCAAAAAATTACCTCTCAAAGTAAGGTGTCGTAGCTCAGTTGGTAGAGCAAAGGACTGAAAATCCTTGTGTCGGTGGTTCGATTCCACTCGACACCACAAATAGAAATAAGAAAGTAAAATAAAAGACGTATGCTGTTTTCAGTGTACGTCTTTTTTATTTCAAATGATTATATTTGTGTTTACATACTTCATAAAATAGCTTACTATGATACTTAAACTAAGATTACTAATTGTATTGTCTGTTATTTTTCAACAAGTCTATGCTCAAAAAGTAAATAATGGTTTGAATTATGTGGAAATGGCTAAAAAATTAGTGAGTGCTAAAACTACTTTGGCAGATTTAGCTTTACCAATCATAGAAGAAAACGGAATATGGAGATGTCCTGATAATGGCATACAACTAAATTTACCTATGAAAAATGATTTATACGGTGATTCTGTAACTGTTAGTTGGCAACTTGATAAGAAGATTAAAGAAATTGATAGTTATTTTATTAGCATGACAAATATTGATGAAAGTTTAGTAGAAACTTATATTAGCAAAGCTAATCAAATTACTTTATATTTTAATAAAACAACTTTTAAAAATCTTAACAGCATTATTTTCAACATTGCCTATATTATTCCTCAAAAAGATGATGAAGATGGAAAAAAGAAAGAAGATATGAAAATATCGAGTTGTGAAGGCATTTATTTTCACCGTTTAGAACCCAAAGAAAAAAGAGAAATAGATATATTTTTGCAAAAACAAGTTCTTTCCAAAGAGAAAGAAAGCCTAAAATTGTTAAGTTTTGCGTTGTTTTTGCACAACAAAAGTTTGTTTGTTGATGCTTTAAGCAATTATCGCAAAGCATACGACTTGGCAAGTGAGAAAGAAAAACTTAGTTATCAAAAAATTGTAAATGAATTTATTAAAACCAATAGACTTTAAAATGTGATAATTATACCAAAAATTTGTCATTCTGAGCTTGCTGGTGCGACATTTCGCAAGAATCTGATGTTATTGCGTCA
>JAYTNF010000006.1:0-4217 GCA_043748455.1 Cytophagales bacterium | reverse complement strand
TACACGAAGGCTGCAATATTGCACCCTAAAAACTCAAAACATAAATTTATGGAAACCCAAAATAAAAAAGTAATCGTTGTAAGCTACACAGAAACAAATTTAGTAGCTTTTGTAATTGAAAATTTAGAATATCCAAAAACAGATATTCCACAAATAGAAAACTTCTGCAAAGAGTTTTTTAGAAATAGTTTTAACAATATAACAGTTCGTTTTGGTGATAATCAAATAGCTGTTATACATGATGAGGATTATTTCCTTCTAAATTGGTCTTGGCATACAAGTTTTAATAAAAATTAATATGTTCAAAAAACAATTTATAGGTAAACTTGATTATAAAGGTCAAGCCCTACACGAAGGCGACATCATTAAGCACCCTAATCAAGAGGAAACAGGAACTATACAATATCATCTTGGAATATGTAAATTTATGGTTTTCTTTCCTAGTGATTATGGTGGTTATCACTTACCTATTGCAGCACAAGTTAATCAAGACGGTCAAGCAATTAAAATAGGTAGTGTCTATGATAATGAAGAATTAACACGAAAACACGACATAGAAAAATTACGTCAATTTCTTATCCAAAACCCTTACTTTAATTTGTCGGGAATTTGTATTAAGTTAGGTTTTCAAAAACAACTACTTATGAATTTTGTAAGTAAAGGTTACGGACTGGGCGAAAAGTCGCAGGAAGACAAAGTATTTGAGTTTTTCCGCAATTTTGGTTACAATGATACTGAAATTGACAAAGAAAAAATACAAGAGGTTGCAACTAAGTTGAATGAAAATTTAGTAGAGTTACAAAATTTATTACCTTAACACAAAAATAAAACATTTAAACCTATGACATTAGAACAATTAATACAAATCGCAAAGGCAGGTTTTCCCAAAAGAGTAAAAGAAAGTTACGATTTTAGTGATTTCGATATTCACACAAGCGGAGAATTTCATAGATTAGTATATAAAAACTATGAATTATTAATTACTGCACCTAATCCAAAATATGTAATAATGACACTAACATTAGGACAAGACGAAGACGATGAAAGTAAACAGACAGTTCATTTTGATGTTGGTTCAAAAGCATTTAATATGCTATCTGCTATCAATAAAATGAAAGAATTAGGCTTGTTACAATAGCATAATAATATCTACCTTATTATTTATAAGGTAGATATTATTATTTCAGTATATTTTCAATCTTAGTCTTAATTTGCGTAAATTCTGGTAAATTTATAAACGGTTGTGGTCCCAACATAGTAGAAGTTTTGACATTCAATAAAGCAGTCATCAAATCAGTAAAAAACTCATTCAAAGAATAGTCATCATTGCCTATAAAAACCTTATTCGTTTTAGTGTCCAATTCAATACGCAAATCTCCCCTTTTAATTACCAATTTATCAGGGTAATTTTCCTTAGCTTCTTCTGGTGTTTGTCCTTTAATGTAACCGCTAAACTCCCACAAAGGATATGCAACTTCTCCACCTAAAAAAGTCAAATAAACCGCATCTCCCACATTTGGCAAAGCAAAAAAACCAATGTTAGCACCTGCAAAAGTTCCCCTTTGCGAAATCCAAATATTAGGCACAACATTACCATAAATAGCAGGACATTTGACTTTTACCCTCATTAATTTATCAGGGTCATTATTATCTGTTACAATAGCTTTGTAAGCAGACAAATAAATACCTGCCTTTTCAAGTCCACCACTTGCGATAAAGTCTATTAATTGCCTTTCATTCATACTTATTTATTAAAATAATTGATAAATATATGCAAATTTATTAACTTTATTGATAAATTTAGCAATAAATAATTTACGATAATGGATAGTTTCGGTTTTGGAATAAATATCGGAGTTAATGATATGTTTAGCAGTGCTTTTGATAACATTGCTAACAAAATTAATAACTTACCTAATATGACAAGTTCCGCACTTGCACGTGTTGAAAGTGGATTTGCAAACATAAAATTAGGTGGTAATATTGCTGCGGTAGGTTTGGCAATGTCCGCACCTTTTATTTTGGCTATTGATAAAGCTGCGGAGTTTTCAGATATTAATGCCGATATTATGAAAACCACAGGGCAGACTATACAAGAGGTTTCTGAATTCTCAAAGGAATTAGAAAATATAGATACTCGAACTTCTTTAGGTGGTTTATTAGAAATTACCAAAATAGGAGGTAGTATTGGCGTTGCAACAAATCAAATGTTAGGCTTTACAAATGCTATTGACATGGCAAATGTTGCGTTAGGAGATGAATTTAAAGGTGGTGCGGAACAAATCACTAAGGAATTAGGAACTCTAAAAAACCTATTTGATACTACCAAAGGCATGGAATATGGTTTAGCTATGTCGAGTATTGGTTCTGCAATTAATGAATTAGGAGCAGTAGGACTTGCAACTGGTCCCAACTTATCAGACTTTGCAAAACGAATGGGTCAATTAGTAGAGATTGCACCAAGTTTAAAAGCTACTTTGGGTTTGGGTGCAACTTTGGAGGAATTAGGCTTAAAATCAGAAGTTGCGGCAGGTGGTTTGTCAAATGTATTGTTAGTAGCAGGCGAAAATGCAACGACTTTTTCCAAACAATTAGGGCTTTCATTGCAAGATTTTAGAGAAATTTATAGTAGTCGCCCAGAAGAAATAATTATGCGTTTGGGTCAGTCTTTCAAAGGATTAGATGAGGTGGGCGTTGCACAAAAATTGAAAGAATTAAAAATAGGTAGACAAGAAAGTATTAAAGTATTTTCATCTTTGAAAGATAATACAGATTTATTGCAAAAACGTATGACTTTGGCAGGTGATGCTTTTGATAAAAATACAAGTTTGTCGAAAGAGTTCGGTATTATACTTTGGCAGCAACTTTTGATAAGGTTAGTAATGTTTTGGAAATATTATCAAAGAGTTTAGGCGAAACTTTATCGGGTGCAGTTGCACCTTTTGCGGAGGGATTTATTGGTATCATAAAAGCTACTACTACTTTTATTCAAAGTCCAATAGGTAGTGTGATAACAAAGATTGCAGCAGGGTTAGCGGTTGCTACGGTTGCGGTCGGCGGTGCAATAGCTATGTTTGGACTTTTCAATGTGGTTACAGCTACTGCAATTCCTTTATTAACAAGTTTTGCAGGTACTTTATTTACAGCAATAACGCCAATGTTACCTTTTATAATTGGAATTTCTGCGGTTGCAGGTGCTATTTACTTTTTAAAAGAAAGCTATAATAGTTTTTCAGATGTGCTAAATGGTGGAATACCTGCCACAGGGTTTTTAGGTTTTATGCAAAAAGTAGGTGGAGTTTTGCAGGGTGTGGGTGCAATATTTGATACGGTAAGCAAAGATGGATTTAGTTTTAGCCAAGAATTGCAACAAAGTTTATCAAATGTAGGAGTTTTAGATTTTGTAGTAAGTATAGGAACTATTGCAGTGCGAATACAAGCCTTTTTTAGTGGTTTTGCAAGTGGTTTTGATAGATTAGGAAATCAATTTAGCGGTATGTTTTCGGCATTTGGTAGGTTAGGTACTTCGTTTGGGCGTATATTTGACTTATTAGGGTTTTCATTAGGTAAAAGTACAGGAGATGTTAGTGTTTGGGGAACTGTTGGCAGGGTTGCATTTGAAACATTATCTTTGGGCTTAACAGGTATTGTATTTGCCTTAGAAACCGTTGCAAATGTGCTAAACTTTGTGATAGGCGTTGGCATGGACTTTTTCAATAACTTTGAAACAGGTATTTCTAATTTGGGTTTACGGTGGGACACTCTAATAAATGGAATTGTAGAAAGTATCAAAAATTTACCTTTGGGAGAAACGGCACTAAATTTTTTAGGCATTACTACGAAAGAAGAACAGACTACAAAAACAGAAATACAGAAAAATTTATTACCTAAAAATCCTAATATTTTGGAAAGTTTAGGCAGTCCACAAAGTCAAGCTACAAAACCTACGGAAATGAAAACTATGTTAAATAACAGTGCCAAACGTGAGAGTAGTAAGCAAGAGGTTGAAAGAAAAATGTTATTATCTATGGAAGAGTCAAAGGGTCCAGTTGTTGCACCTAATATTGTTGTTCAACCTGCAAATGTTGTGCTTACGCTTGACGGTCAAGTTTTGGCAACAAATCAAACAGAGGTAAACAGATTAAACGATAATAGAGGTTAAAAAAATAGCCCAACTATTAGGTAATTCCGAATAGTTGGGCTAAATATTAATTAAT
>JAYTNF010000005.1:0-14868 GCA_043748455.1 Cytophagales bacterium | reverse complement strand
CAAGTTTTGGAAGGTTGGAAACGAGAAAAAGGCATCGACCAAAAACAAGCTCCTGCTTTTTCTATGGCGTTTTTTAAACAAACTTTGGCTGAGTTTCCCCAGACTTATGCAGGTTTAAGAGACAAAACCATTGCTATGATACGAAAACACATCAGACTCCAATCCCTGAAAGATTTTAATGCAGTAACCAAACTGGGACTGTAATTTTAGGGAATTATGAAAATAATTATAAGAGGTTTGTAGTATTTGTGATTTATTTGATACTACCTTTGCACCGTTTTAATAAAATCTAAGTTTTAGCTAATAATATGAAATCAACCCCAGTAGGTATTTTTATAGTTTCTATGTGTATATCTTTCTTAGCCATAGGAATAAGTGTTTATATTTTTGTAAATAAGCCTAAACCACTTGCTTATATTGATGTAGCAAAAATTATAGAAAAATATCAAGGAATGACAGATGCTCGCAAATCCTACCAACAAAAAACAACAGTTTGGCAAAGTAATATTGATACCCTTAAAGTAGAGTTGGATAAGGTTTTTCAAGATTATGGAAAAAATGCCTCTAAAATGACAGCAAAAGAAGCTGAATTATCAAGAGAATTATTAAAAACTAAAGAGCAACAATACTTGCAATACAAAGATAACATTCGCCAAAAGGCAATGGAAGAAGATAAAAAAATGACAGAAACTGTATTATTAAAGGTAAATCTGTTTTTAAAAGAATACGGCAATAGCAAAGGCTATGCTTTTATTTTTGCAGCCAATGGTAATGGCTCTATGGCTTATGCTGATGAAAGATTAGATATAACAGAGGAAGTTCTTGTTAAACTTAACCAAGCATATAAAGGTGAGTAAACAAAATTTATACATTTTTTTATACATGGTATTGCTTTGCTTATTAGTAAGTTGTAAGCCTAAAAGTCTTACAGAAGACGCACTAAGTAGCTATGTGAAAGAACCTGAAAATGGACTTAGCCAAAGTTATGAAAATGGACAACATAAAGTTGTGGCAACCATTCGCCCTACAGACCTTGTGATTAAGCAATTAGTAGAAAGTCCAACCGTCAAAGTAATTGATTCATTACAGAAATTTTATGCCAATTATTGGTATTTTAATGTAGGTTTTTCCACCTCAAAGCAAGATATGTTGAATGTATTACAAGTACAAAATTACCAAAAATTTAGTGATGTTTTACAAACAGTTTCTTTTCGTATGTCTGAATATGCTTATTTGACAACTTCTAATAAAGATACGATTCCATTAGCTGATTTTTCATATATGCGTCTATATGGTATGAGTAGAAGCACAGATGTATTAATGGTTTTTGAGAATAAAAAAGCCAAGAATACAGCAAAACATACAGATTGGGTACAACTTAATATTAATGAATTTGGGGCTGAAATAGGAGATATACGATTACGTTTTAAAACAAATGACATTAATAACATTCCAAAACTTCAATTTAAACAATAAAAATAATGAAAAAATTACTTACTACAATAACATTATTAGTATTTAGTTATACAATAACTTTTGCTCAAGAAACAGAAAAAATAACGCCAAGAAAATTAAGTTTTTCTCCTTATGTAGGAATGAATATTACAGATATGAGAGGTGGTTTAGCTTTTAAAGATGAGTTAGGGAGTGGAAACCCCAAAAGCTCATCTATAAGTACAGTAGCTTTTGGAATAGATGTTACTTATAAATTTAGTAAGTATTTTGGCATTAATTTAGGTTTATTTACCAATATCTATTCTTCTAAACAAAGAGCTAATGTACCAGGTATGAAATTATGGCGTGACTATATCTATCGTTTTGATGATCAAGATGGTAGGAAAAATTATGTATTTGTCAATTTACCCATACAAGGGGTTTTGACATTACCTTTTAGTGAAAAAATTGGAGTAAAAATAATGGGTGGTGGTTATGTAGGATATTTTGTTTATGCTAATTACACAGATATAGAAGGTTCTTGGGGATATGTTAAAGAAGATATACATAGTTCCTTAGCACAAAAGTATGATAACATAAACTTTGGATTATTGGGCGATGTACGTTTATATCATCAAATTAGTAAAAGATGTGATATATGGGCAGGTGTTCGTTATACACATAGTTTAAATGAAATAAAAAATACTGCTAAATTCTCTGAATTTGCTGATACACAAAGGTATCAATACGATTTTACTAAATATCCCGATATTGTAATAGGTAATGATTTTAATTTTACACCTTCTGCTTTAGGTTTCTTATTTGGTATCACAATAAAATAACATATAACAAAATGCTTTCTTTTTTCAATAGATACAAACGTCCTGTTGCTATACTGACTTTAGGCGTATTTCTTACACAATTATTTACTCCTACTGTGGCTTATGCCCTTACAGCAGGACCTACATCACCTGAAGCTACGAGTTTTGAGCCAATAGATACTACAGATATGGTAAATTTGGCAACAGGTGATTTTACTTATAATATTCCCTTGTTAGAAGTACCAGGACCAGAAGGTGGTTTTCCTATTTCTATGTCTTATCACGCAGATATTCAACCCAATGAAGAAGCTTCTTGGGTGGGTTTGGGTTGGTCATTAAATACAGGGGCTATCACAAGAACCATTAATGGCTATCCTGATGATGCTTTTGAAACAAGTGGAACACGTAGAGATTATTGGTCAGGTGGAAGTAGAACAGATATAAGTATTGGTGTGGTTATTGGTCCTGCAGGAGCTGCGGGAGCTTCTTTTTGGCTTACTTTTTCTAATGATACTTATAAAGGGTTTGGTATGGGTGGTTATGTAGGTATAACTGCAATGATACCAGGAAGCACATCAGCATTAGGTGCTGGAGTAGATGCCAAAATTGGTGGAAACCCTTATGATGCAGGAAGTTATGCAGAAGTTGGGGCTTTTGGTAGTGTTGGTATAGGTGATGGTTTAAGTTTGGGTGGTTCAGTAGGTTTATCTACTAATTTTGAAACAGTTAGTGGTTATGCAGGTGCAGGACTTAGTCAAAATATAACAGGGTTGGGTAAAAATGGAGATAAGAGTATGTCTGGAAGTTTACTAGGCATTTCTATGAGTAGTAATAGTAGCAGTCCCTCTGTGCGAGTTGCAGGGGCAGGTGCCAGCCAAACAAATGGTAATTCTGGTAGGGTAAGTTATTCGAGTAGTGGTGGAGGTCTAACAATTCCAACACCTTGGGGCTTTGGAGTAAGTTTAGGTTTTAATACTACTCGGTATTGGATAGATGAAACCGAAAATGTAAAAGGCATTGGCACTTTACATACAAATACACTTAATAATAGAATTTTAAATGTAGAACAAGGTATAGCTGATTATGCTTATGATAGTTATGATATGCCTGAAATTAATAAAACACAAGATATAGAAGAACAAGGTAATGCAGCAAAGCATGCAGGAGGTTCTTTTGCAGATTATGACAGTTATAGTGTGCAAGCTCAAGGCCTTGGTGGACAAATACAACCCTATATTTTACAACACACTCATACTTTTAAACAAAATGTAAGAGAAAAGGATGATAATAATAATTGGGCTGAAGTTCTAACATATTTTAATAAACCTAATACGAATAAAAAGGTACAATTTCGTTTTGCAGGAGAATATGCAAATAATTTTAAAGAAAATCAAGAGGCAACCATAGGTTATGGTGATAGAATACACAACATGAGTTATGAACCTGCCATTATGCAAGCTGGTGGTGAATACAATACACAAAATAATCAATTAGCAGGAACAAAGCATATTGAATGGTTTACTAATCAGGAAATTAA
The DNA here is from genome assembly GCA_043748455.1 of Cytophagales bacterium. Classification (GTDB taxonomy): domain Bacteria; phylum Bacteroidota; class Bacteroidia; order Cytophagales; family Thermoflexibacteraceae; genus JAAFKA01. Next base: position 11,076 of record JAYTNF010000005.1, on the reverse strand, counting down.
AGATGGCATAGCTAAAAATAAAGGTTTAGTTACAGATAAAATGTATAATGCTTATGAACTAGGAAGAGATATTACCTACAAATTAATAGATGGTGAAACAGATAGAATGTATTTTAATTATAGTCTTGTAGGAGGAGGTATTTTTCGATTAGATTTTTCTAAATTGATAGGTGCTTTTATGATAACTAATGAAAATGGTTTAACCTATCATTTTGCTTTGTCTGCGTATAATTATGGTACATTTAATAAATCAGGTAAAAATACCCCAGCTTCAGGCAAAACTTTTACTCAACAACAAAACCCTAATGCAAGTGCTTATACTTGGTACTTAACTGCTATTACTGCTCCTGATTTTGTGGATAGAAATAATGATGGAATGGCTAATGAAGGAGATTGGGGTTATTGGACAATATTTAATTATGGTAAATGGACAGACCAATATTTATGGCGTAACCCTGCTGAAGGAACACACAAAGACTTGGATACAGAATACGAAAATTTTTCGTATGGTTATAAAGAAATATATTATTTAAATAGTATTAGTAATCGTGATAATACCATCTTATTTGTAAAATCCTTACGTGCTGATGCTAAATCTGTCAGCAATGAAAAAAATGGGGGAAGTAATATAGAGTATAGAGAAGATTTTTATATTGCAAATCCTCCAAGAGGTGGCAGTTTTTTTCAATCAATTGGTTTTTTTAATAACTACCCAACATCTTCCTTAAAATTAGATGCAATTTATTTATTAGCAAATAAGGACTATAAACAACTACCAACTAACATTAATGCTTTGGGTAATAATCAAATTAATTTAACACACTTTGCTTGTACACCAAGTAGGTCAGTAGTTTGTAATCCTACTCAAAACTTTAATAATATTATTGATACAAAAGATATTGAAGTTATAAAAGGCGATTTGAAAAAGGCAACAATTCGTAGTATTAATTTTAAGTATAACTATAATCTTTGTCCTGAAACTCCCAATAGTTTTGACCCTAATGGAGAAATTTATGTACAAAATGTTGGCGATTTGACAAATCCTACAAATCCCATTGTGCAGAATATGAATAATAAATTAGGTAAACTTACTTTAAATTCTATTGAGTTCTTTGGAAAAGGAGGTCAAGTTAGCCCTAATACTATTCCGCTTATTCCTCCAATTAATTTTAAATATGATTTAGAAGACCCAACTCAAAAAACGGCTTCTATTGGTTATAGCAATGGAAAGCATCAAGCTATACTTCCAAATTTTAAGGCAGGAGATTTGGCAAAATTTACTTATAATAACCTTACTTATTATGTATGTTTGTTAGCTATTGAAGGAAGTGCTAATACTTTCTACCTTAATTTTATAGGAAAAAATAAATTAGAAGTCAACCAAAGTTTGAACAATATACAATTTACTGCTACCAAAAATCCCCCTTATAATAGAGATGCTATTGATGTGTGGGGGAAATATAAATCTGATTTTGATGCCACTAACAATAATAACTATGCACTTGCTCATGAAACAAATAAAATTTCAGCTATATCTAAAGATGTTTGGTCTTTGAGAAGTATAGAAACCAGTTTAGGTGCAAAAGTTGATATTTCTTATTCTTCTGATGATTATAGTAAAACAGTAGAAAATACACCAATTATTACACTAAAAAATCCTGAATATCTACCTGATGGGAAATTCAAGTTTTTAACTTCATCAAATTTAACAACTATATTTCCTGTGCCTGAATCTTTAAAAGTAAGTTTAATATATTCAGATATATATGGAGTTAATAGTACAAATGATTGTAAATGTGAGTTTAATATTTCTACACTCTATATTAGAAATATGAAAAGAATTGATATTCAAGAAAGTTACATTATTCTACAAGATATAGAGTTATATAACTGGTTAATGAGAAAAAGAAAAAAAACATGTTATCCAAATCGTTGTGACTCTGAATATGAGGGAATAGGGCTTTTTCGTAGGGGTATTACAACTATTAATAATGGTGGTATCCAAACATTTGGTGATGGTTTAAAAGTTGATAAAATAGCCATCAAATATGATGGAAAAATATCAACCACACATTATGAGTATCAGCAACCATTTAAAACTAATAATACCTTTCATTCATCAGGAGTAACATCTTATGAACCTTCGTACTTATCAGATGGACTTAATTATGGTGATAATGCAAGAGATAGGTTGCTTATTTCTAATGGAATCAAATCCGAAATTTTAAGAACAACACAAACAAGGATTTTAGCTCTTTCTCGTGAAATCCCGCCACCTGCTGTCATTTATGAGTATGTTACTATTAAGCAAAGCACCCAAGAAGGTACAGAACCAGCTATTTATTTGCCAGGTTATTCACGTTACCGTTTTCAAACCTATCAAAAAGAGATGGTGGAATTGGAACAAAAAGTAGAAAAACAAGCACAAGAAATTGTAACACATGTAATCCCATTTCCAGGTTTTGCTGATTTTATTATCAAAAAACCTTGGTTTAAAGGCAAAACAAAAATTAAAAATAATACTTCTGCTATTGGTAAATTGTTGTCTTCAGCAGTTTATGGCGAAAATGATAAATTATTAGGTGAAGTACGTTATGATTATGCAGATGAAAATACCTTGCGTACCCAGCACAATAGTCAAGGCATTATTGACCAAAGTTTTAGTGAATTAAAAATGGTTTACAAAGACAAAGAAGAAAATAAAGGTGTAAAAAGTGTGGTTAGCACTTTAACAGAAATTCCATCAGTATTATTAGGAACTACTGCTGTGGATTATACAACAGGCATTACTACTAATAATAAAACTTTAGCTTTTGACTTTTATACAGGACAACCTACACATACTTATAACAAAGATGGTTTTGGTAATGAATATGTTTCTGTTTCTGTTCCTGCTTACCGTTTACAAAATGGTACAGGTTTACAATATCCAGAAATGGGACTGAAAACTGTCAATGCAAGCAATAAAAATATGCTTACTCAAGAAGGAGAAAGTTATTTTTATAAACTGTATCCACAAAGTTCTCCACAAGGAACTATAAATTTAAATATACCTAATTTAGGGAATGTAAAAGCTAATTTGTTATCAGCCTCTGTCCAAACTTGGAATAATAAGTGGGCTTATAGGGAGTTACAAAATGGTAATTATACTTTGACAGATGCCAATACAGATGCCAATCCTGTTTGGCGAAAACATCAAAGTTATCTTTGGAGGTCAGCCACAATGAATGAAGATGGTACACATACTAATTTTGCTCCTTATAATTGGGCAACGACCACACAAGTTGAGGGTTGGCAGAAAAATGGAGAATTGACTCTTTATGACCGTTATTCTCATGCTTTGGAAGCAAAAGACCTCAATGGAAATTTTGCAGCTACCAAAATGGGCTATAACCAGTCGAAAGTTTTAGCTACAGGAGGTGGTATTGCTTACACAGAGTTTGGCTATTCAGGAGCAGAAGATAGTCCTATTGATGGTTATTTTGGTGGAGAAGTGCAAAAAGGTAATGCGGAAAGATATAAAGCTATTTCCAATACAGACCCAAATGTGCATACAGGTAAATATAGTTTGCTTTTAACACCAGGAAATCAAGGGTTTATTACCAAAATAACTGCTTCTACAAAGGCATCACATTATAGAGTCAGTGTTTGGGTAAAAACAAACAATGCTAATAATCTTGTTTTATATTGGAAAGATGTTTATGGCACTATTTATAAATCTAATGAGGCAAATCCAAGAAGCAAAGTAACAGTAGCAGGTGAAGCAGGTGCATGGACTTTGTTAAACTGGGACATTCCTAAACGTTATAATAATAGTTTTTACCCTCTTGCAGAAGTTGGTTGTGAAGCAGTAGGCACTGAGTATGTCTATGTAGATGATTTTAGGGTGCATCCACTACAAGCACCTATTATTTCTTATGTGTATGATGAGCAATATGGTGAATTAAGCCATGTTTTAGATGGTAGCAATATGTATACTACATACGAATATGATGTAATGGGAAGGCTAAAAGCTGTTCACAAAGAAGTATTTAACAAATACAATTCAAAAGGTAAACAACAAGTGAGTAGCCATGAATATAATTATGGTAGAGATAAGCAATAAACACATAATTAAAATTTACATAACTATTTAAATACGATTGTCAAGGTGCGAAAAGCACCATTGACAACGTATAAAAGCCAATATCTAAACAGTTTTCAATATAAAATATTATTCTCTCATGCAATCATTTATACGTTTTTTTGTAGCAAGTTTGTTATTTTCTATAGTAAGTTTATGTTCCTTTTCTGCTTTAGCACAAATAGGTGGTGGCTGGGGTGGTTTTCCTATCCAAATCAATAATGTAACAATTATACAACCTAATAGTTGTGTGGTTGAAAAAGGGCAGCAAAGTACAGGGTCTATGCTCATTGATATTTCTATTGGTTTTGGAGCTTCGCTGCCAAGTACAGTATTTGTTGGTTGGGAAGATGCAAGAGGTGAGCAATATGGACAAATGGCTACTGTAACTCAACCACCTTTCATAAGTTACCTAAGTGTAGGACAAGTTTTAATTACAGGGTTAGCACAAGGCATGACCATTGTGGGCATACAAGTTATTCCTAAAGGTCGTGGTGGTTTTCAGGCAGGTGCTTCAGCCATTTATACAAGTCCTACTTTTCCTGTTACAATCAATACTTTACTTTGTATTACGAGTGTTACACCTGAACAAATTACACAATGCAATGCAAATAATGGAAAACTAACAGTTGTACTCACAAATGGTGTTCAAGGTACAAATTATGATATTGATTTGCAAAATGGAGGTGTATCTGTGGCAACAAGAACTGTTGTTTGCAATAATAATACGCTGGTTATCAATGATTTATCACCAATAACAGTTGATAAGATTGTCATTACAGATAATCAACATCGAGAGGCAAATTATAACCTTAGTTATAGTTGGCAAAATCCACCAAGTCCACAAATCATATCTGTTGTGCCAACACCCGCAGTTTGTGATGGATTAGGCAGCTTAGAAATTATTTTGGGCAATGCTACTGATGTGGCTAATAATAGTTTTACAGTAAAACTCAATGGAAATACTTTTGCTACAAACGTGAATTTATCAGGCAGTAGCTTGATTGTTTCTAATATTCATCAAAATTTTGTGTTAAGTTCTGTGCAAGTAAGCACAAGCAATACACTTTGTAGCTCTAATTTTTATGCACTCACACCTGCTTTTACTTATCCAATTACAAAATTATTATTAGGTAATATCATTCCTACAAATCCTGAAAAATGTAACAGTTCGGGTTCTTTGCTTATTTATTTGCAAAATGGTGTCAATGGTCGTGAGTATGATGTGGTTTTGAATAATGGTACACAAATACTAAGAAAAACTCTATTTGGTGGTGCTTTAACATTGGGTAATCAAAATATTTTTGGTGCCGAATATTTTTATGGTGGTTATAGTTTGCAACAAGTACGGGTAAAAGATGTTGTTACAAATTGCGAAGTGAGCCAAAACTTTTCTTATACTTTTCAAAATCCAACTTTTAACATTACAGGGTTTTCTAAATTAGAGCCACAAAATCAGTGTGGTGCAAAAGGAACTTTGACATTGCAAGTACCAAATTCGGCAAGAAGACATTATATTGTTAAGTTATATGGAAGTATTAACAAAAATAATTTTACAAGTTGGATGTCAACCGAACAACCTTATGGCAATGACAATAATGAATTGATAATGACAGGTTTTGGTAATGGTACAGTTATTAGTGGCATTAGTGAAGTTTATGATGTTAGTAGCGAATGTTGGTTATATCCTAGTTATCAATTTACACCTGCTGTTACATTTAACAATTTGAGAACTAATCCAGAAATTATTGGTACACAATTTATAAACCCAACAAGTTGTAATGGCACAGGATATTTTAATTTTTTTATCAACACCCAAACAGCATATCCAGCTTGGAATAGCAATGGTGAAGATGTGAAAGTAGAAATTTCTTCTTCTCAAGGTTATACAAGTTCTATAGTTTTCACTAATTACAATATTTATTCACCACAATATTCTAATGGAACAACGATTTCTGGGGTAATAATCACCCGATTAAGTACAGGTTGTGTTGCAAGATGGGATAACAGATTTACCTTCCAAAGTCCAGATTTACCTGTAATTTTCCAAACTCGCCAACACAACTATACCAAATGCAACGAGCCAATGGAAATGGATATTCAGTTGGCAAGTCCTAACAGTACAGATACATACAATTTTGTAGATGCTTTCACAGGCATTAGTTACATAGGCACACGTTTGGCTGATGGTTGGTATCACGTTAAGAAACCATTTTTGCAAGAAGGTAATAGTATCAATTTTAATTTTTTAATTAAAAATGAAACGACAGGTTGTAGCAATTACCAATCAGGGTATTTGAGTCTACAAAAAATGCCTCCTTTAACCATGACAACAGCAACACTCACACAACCAGAAAAATGTCAAACAAAAGGTGTTATTAAGCTAGAAGGTTATATGTTTTTACCTAATGAACCTTATGAAATTTGGTTTACAAGTAATGGTGTAGTTACTTTATTTACTACTCAAAGCACAAGTTCTGTAAATACGATGTTTATAGAAGTGCCAGAAGGACAAACTGCTATTACAAAAATAGAACTTAGAGGAAAAAATACGTGTACACCTGCTATTTTAGCAACCAATTTGCCACTTGTAAAAAATAATAACCCATTTAAAATTATTACAGCCACAGCTATAAATCCTACACAGTGTGATGGTATGGGTGGTGTAACTTTATATGTAGTGGGTGCAGAGCTTAATCGAAATTATTTGGTTAGATTTACAGCAAACAGAGTTGTTGCTGATTTTACAACACAACAGTCTGGTGGTGGCTATTTTTATGTCAATAACTATATACCTGATGGAACTGCAATAGAAAAAATAGAACTTATAGATACAACCAATCCAAGTTGTAAATCATTACCATATATCTGCGACCCAAAACTGATTATTGCAAGCCCTAATAAACCTATTATTTTACAAGTTGTGCAAAATCAGCTTACTTGTAATACTTGGAATTTGGGTATTCGTGTGCATAATGGCATTTATCCAACACAAATAACAATAACAAGACCAAATGGGCAAATAAGCAATGTCTATGCTTTCTCGCAAAATGGTTTGTACATGTTTTATGAAAATTATAGTAGCCAGCCAATGGTATTTACAAGTGCAGATAATATTAGCAATATTACTGTTACAAATACAGCAAGTCAATGTAGTGATAGTTGGACAGAACCCATTACTTTTGTGCCAAAAACTCTTGTCATAGCTACTACCATGATTCAGCCTTCAACAGGAGCATCAGATGGGAAAATAGAAATTAAGTTGAGTATCAATCCACCAAGTACACCACCAACACCCATACCTGATGGAAATTATACAATAACTTACTCCAATTTAGGAGTACCAGGTTATGAAAAAACTGTTAGCCTACAACAAGGAACAGACTTGATAACTTTAACTGGGTTTCAGGCAGGAGATGAAGTTTGCATTACGGGAATAACCACTACTGCAACAGTATGTCCTAATAATATAGAAATATGTGAGTTAAATTTCAATTCTGCACCACCTTGTGATATTATAGCAGATGATGTGGCAGATAAGAACAAAAACTGGATAAAAACAACAACTTTTGGTTTTGACAAAGGAAATGTTGCCCAAAGATTATCAGAAAGTAAATCTTTCTTTAATACTGCGGGAACTTTATTGCAAAGTCAAAGCAAAGATTTTGCTAATTGTGTGATTTGGGCAACAGAACCACTTTTCGATAAACAAAATAGGGTAATTGGACAAACCATGCCAGGTTTGATACAAGAATTTGGGTTTAAATATCAACCAGACTTTGTTGTAAATCCAGATGAGAGTAAATATACATGGCGTAATTTTGAAAATGATGGTGTGGTAGGTAGTAAGAAAAATACTTTGGGTTGGTATTATAGCAATAAAAATGATAAAGAAGACTATACAGCAAAAACAGATTTTCCTTATAGCAGGTTAGAATATTATAACAATGGTACAAGTGAAGTGAAACGCAGTGCAGCACCTGGCGACGAATTTAGAATGGGAAAAGGACATGAAACCATGTCTAAATCTTTTCCTGTAAGCAGCGAATTAGATGAATATGTAGCTTGGAGAAACAACATTTTAACAACAAGTGCAACAACTTTGGCAAAACAGGCTACAAAAACTGTTGGGCGTGATGTGAATGGAAAAGAAGCAGTAGTTTTTGCTGATAAAACAGGTAAAACCCTTGCAAGTGCTATTTTTGAAGGCAATGCAGGTGAAAATCCTTTGGAAAAAACACTGGAATATCAGTTAGATTTGCCTTTTTATTGGGTAAATATCGAATTGGCAACAAAGAAACCAAACTTAGCTTTCGAAACTGTAAACACTGTAACTGTAACAGGAAATGTAAGTCATGTGCAAATTTTTGATAATTATACAGGTGCACAAATTTATATAGGTAAACTCACAGATATTAACCCTAAAACATTGCCTACTTATGTTGATAAAAATAGTAAATACCAAATAAGAAGTGTGGAAAAGTTTACTATTCAAACTGAACATATAAAAAAGAATACTTATGAACAATATCCTAATGGGCAAGTAGACCCAATATATGTAACTTCTACACATACTTCTATTGGTAAATATACCCCTACCCAAAATCCACGCATCACCAGTGTTGATTTTCATATTCCGAAAGCACAAGGTGCCATACAAACAACGCTTACAAACCAAACAGGGGTTGTGCCAGTAATCAAAAATTTAGAAAATGGTGCAGCAGTTTCTACTACTTTATTGCAAGGTGGTTTTTATGCTATTACGATGCCTAAGTATGAAGATTTGTTTAGCTATCCTTACAAAGAGAATTATGTAGCTGAAAAGTTTTCGTATAATTATAAACTGTATAATCTTTCTTATACTTTTTACAATGATGCAAGTGCTGTTTTGGCTTCTATGTCGCCAAATGGTGTGGCACAAATGCGGAAAGGTTTGGAGAATGGGCAACCTTTTGCAACTGTCTGGACTGGTGTGGATAAAAGCACCGCCAAGTATAATTCTATGGGCATGGTGTTGGAACAAACAGAAACTGATGCAGGAACAACACGCTATATTTATGCAAAAGATGGTAGAATACGGTTTTCTCAGTCGGCAAAACAAAGATTATTAGGTAGAATTTCTTTTACGGATTATGACGAATGGTTAAGACCTTTTAGGTCATCGGAGGCTTCAACGAATAATTTTAGTTGGGAACTCCTCAGCAGTCCAATTATGACTGAACTTACAGGTTATAGCACTGCATGGGTAAATACAGAACCAGTAATTACAACAGGCTATGATTTTGCTGATGAAAATAGTCCTCGTCATAACACACAGCCACAAACTTGGACAGTGGGGCAAGTATCGTGGACAGAAAAGTGGGGTGTAAGCAAAACATGGTACAGTTATGACGATATGGGACGGGTTTTGTGGACAGTTCAAAAGTTAAATTTTGAATTAGGCAATAACACTGTTTATAAAAGCCTTGATTATGAATATGACAATATGGGCAATGTTTTGGCAGTTGTCTATCAAAAAGGCACTACTGAAGCATTTACACACCGTTTTGAGTATGACAGAGTATATAGACTGAGCCGAGTTTATACCCAAGATTATGGAAAAGCCGAAAAACTATTGGCACACTATCAATATTATTATCATGGAGGTTTGAAAAGGGTGGAAACAGGTAATAATTTACAAGGTACAGACTATGTTTATACGCTGCAAGGCTGGTTAAAAAGTATTAACGGTTTGGATAAAAGCCAAGACCCAGGCAATGATGGGACTAAGTTAGATGCAAATAATGTTATCAAATTTGCACCTGATGCTTTTGGTATGGTGTTGCAATATTATCAAAATGACTATAAAAGTGTAAAAACTACAACTATGGCGACTGTAAGCAGCACTGCCACAGATTTGTATAATGGTTCTATTACCACCAACAGTTGGGCTTATGGCAATAATGATTTAGGAAATTCGATGACCGAAAAACGTGCATACGCTTATACTTACGACCATAAATACCAACTCAAAGATGCAAATTATAAGACAGTGCAAGGTGTACAACAAGCAGGCTACAATTTTGCAAATCTGACAACACTTCAAGACTTTTCTGAAGGAGGCTTAACGTATGATTTGAATGGCAATATCAAGACTTTAACAAGAAAAAATGGAGATAATCCTGCTGTTACTAATTTAATGTATAGTTATCACGAACATACAGTTAATGGAGGTGTTAAATATACCAATAAGTTAAAAGCTGTAACAGGTCGCAGTACCAATTATGATTATGACGAAATAGGACAATTAATAGAGGAAACAAGAGAAGGTTCAGAGGTCAAAAAGCTAAAATTGACTTATGATGTAACAGGCAAAGTTACAGAAGTAAGAGATGCAAGTGGTGCATTAAAAGTTCGTTTTAATTATGACGAAAAAGGGCAACGGATGGAGAAAATCAACTATACTTCGGGTATTCATACGTGGTATATCAGTGATGCGGGTGGAAAAACGGTGCGGATTTATGAAAAGAAACAAAGCCCCCTAACCCCCGAAGGGGGAATTTTGAAGGAGGAAACTCCTTTGTATGGTATGTCGAGAATTGGTATGTTGTCTAAGGTTTTTGATGAGCAGTTGCACGTAAAGCAGGATTATATCTATGAAGTAAAAGACCATTTGGGCAATGTGCGGGTTACCTATAACGAAGTGCCGAAGTTTGGAGATAAAAAATATACGATGACTGCCGAAACAGAGCAGCATTATTTGGCGGATAGAGATGATTATTTGAACTTTGCAAATACGAATTATTGGCGAAGTATTGATAAATCATATATAGGTAATAATGCTACAAGCAGGTTTTCTTTAAAAATAAGTCCTATTGATAATCAACCAATGCCGCAACCTCAAAAGGTTTCTATGTTTAGGTTGCCAATACGGAAGGGTGAAAAATGGAGTGCCAAAGTGTGGGCATTTAAGG
>JAYTNF010000004.1:0-4270 GCA_043748455.1 Cytophagales bacterium | reverse complement strand
ACTTTTTCCTTTTGCTTTTAGTTGTTTTCCTTGGTCTGTACCTCTAAAACCAATATCTTTTGACTGCGTTTCGTCCATACCAAGAGCTATTTCTAATTTTTGCCAATCTTCATCAGTTGGCAAATGCCATGAATCTGGGCAGGCTTTTTTTGCAGCTTCCCATGTATAAAGTTTACCTTTACCACTTGTTTTTTTATTATTGTACCAATAGGAACCTTCGGTTTCAAAAATTAAATTTTCGCCTAACCAAGTTTGTCCACCTATTTTTACTGTCTTATAAATTGTTCCATCTCTACCGTCTGTCATTTCGCTAACATCTTGTAAAGTTGGTTTTGAAGTCATTGCAATAAGACCAGCTACTGTGAATGTAGCAATACCTAAAAGTGCTAAAAATTTGTTACGTTTCATAAAATTTTCATAAATGTTTGATAATTATTGTTTCACCGTTTACAAATATAATGCTATAAAACACCAAAATCAAAACAAATTACAAAAAACATAAGACTTTAAAATTTTGATAAAAGTATGATTTCTAATTTTTACATTTTTTGTTACAAATGTATAAAATTTTGAATTTGATTATCTCATAAACTAATTTAGCAAGTCTTAATTAAAAAACTTGCTAAATTACCTTAGAACTTTAAATTATTTTCCACTTTCTGACTCTTTTTTACTTTTACCTTTGTTCTCTTTTCTTTTATCTTTTCTATCCTCACGTAATTGCTCAAACTTTGTGTATTGTTCTGGAGTTAAGATAGACTTCATTTTGCTATCAAACTCTGCACCAATTTCTTTGGCAGCTTTGATACGTTTCCCTCCACCTTTTTCTATTGTGGCTTTGATATTTTGACCTTTTGTCATTCTTTCTAACAAAGCAGCTTGAACTTGTGGAGTTTGTTCTGCACTTAGTGCAAGTTTCTCGGTTAGTTTTTTAGCTTGGTTTTCAGCTTTTTCTTGAGGAGTTTTACCTTCTGCCTTAATTATATCTGCATTCATTTCGTCTTGTGCATGAGCTACAAAAATAGTTGTTACAAAAAAGAATAACGCCATTGCCAAGTTTTTCATTAAATTTTTCATTGCTATTATGGTTTAAATGTTAAAATTTATTTGGTAGTATGATACTACAAAGTAATAAAGGTTTAAAACTAATTATAATTTATATTTCATAAATCATTTTCATTAAGTTCTGTTAAATTGCGTTGCTGATGCTTGTGCTGATGCCAATACTAAAATATCTGCCACGTTTACATGGGCAGGACGTGTTACAACAAACCAAATACATTCAGCAATATCATGTGGTGTAAGTGGCTGCAAACCATTGTAAACTTGTTTTGCACGTTGTTCATCTCCCTTAAAACGGACTAATGAAAATTCTGTTTCAACCATTCCTGGGTTTATAGCACTTACTTTTATATTATGCTTATACAAATCCATTCGCATGCCTTGATTTAGGGCATCAACCGCAAATTTTGAGGCACAATAAACATTGCCATTTGGATAGGCTTCTTTACCTGCAATAGAGCCAATATTGACAATATGTCCATGATTTTGTGCCACCATATTTGGAATAATAGCTTTTGAAACATATAATAAGCCTTTTACATTAATATCAATCATTGCGTCCCAATCATCAACATTGCCATCTTGTATGCTTGCTAATCCATGTGCATTACCTGCATTATTCACTAAAATATCAATATTTTGAAATTCTTGTGGTAAATTAGCTATTTTTTCAAGCACATCAACCTTATTTCGAACATCAAAATTTAGTGTATGCACATCTGTTTGCGTTTCTAATTCCGATTTGAGTGCTGCCAATCTATCTGTTCGCCGACCACAAATAATTAAACGAATTCCATTTTGTGCAAAAACTCTTGCAGTAGCTTTGCCTATTCCAGAAGTTGCCCCAGTAATAAGAGCTGTTTTTTGAGATTTTTTAGTTATTTCCACGATTTTTAAAGTATTTTTTAAAGTGTTGCAATTTTAATCATAAATTTGGAAGTAAGGTTTGCAATTCAAAAATAAACATAAAATATGACATCATTTAACCTTTTAAAAAATTTCTCAAATTTTATTACAAGTAATACAACTCTCAAAAATAAAGATACTTATATTGCAATATTATTAAGTTGTTGATTGTTCTTTGCTTAATATAAGTACAATGGAATAAAAAATATTAACATATTCATAATAAGATAATGATTTGATATTTTAAAAAAAAAACTAACTTTGCAAAAAAAAATGAATGTAGCATAGACTTTAGTCTGTGCGTTAATTAAGCACAGACTAAAGTCTATGCTATACCTTAAAACAATTTCAATTTATGCAAAAAATTCTACATAAACAACGACACCTCTGGGCTGCGTTGTTTACAATTTTCACAATGTTTGGCTGCTGGTCGGCACAAGCACAACTCCTAACAGAGGAGTTTAATTATGGGGCTACCGCAGGTAATCTTATTGGCGTAAGCGGAGGCAATTGGATAGCACATAATGCTGGTGGTATGAATCCTGTTATTTACGGCACTACAAGTTTAACTTTTCCTACTTACCCCAATCTTGGTGGTCGTGCAAGTATTAGTGGCACAAGTGAGGATATTAATCGTAGCTTTACTTCACAAACAAGCTCCGTTTATTTTTCTGCTGTAATTAGCGTATCTACTGCAGCCGCTGGTGGTGATTATTTTTTACATTTTGCACAAACATCAGGCGCAGCTTCAGCTACTTTTGTAGATAGAGTGTTTATAAGGTCATCAGGTGCTGGATTTCAATTAGGTTTATCTAGAAATACTACTACCGTGGTCTATGACGCAACTGTATATACTTTTAATACACCTATTCTTGTTGCTATAAAACACGAAGTAGTAGCAGGAACATTCAATGATATTGGAAAACTTTTTATTTTCACAGCAGCACCTCCCACAACAGAGCCAGCAGCTACTGTAACAGATAATGTTATCAATACAACTGCAGACCCTGCAGGTTTAGCAGCAATTTGTATTCGTCAAGGTGGAGCATCATCAGCACCCAGTGTATTAATAGATTACATTCGTGTTGGAACAACGTGGACAGATGTTACATCTGGTGCTTCTGTTCCCCCAGATATTGCCATTTCTTCTCCTGCACAAACAACCGCAGGAAACGTAGCACAAGGCACAACAAACCACATTCTTTCGGCTTTTCAGTTGGCAGTTACCACAGGAGCAGCAAATTTGACAGGTTTAACAGTAACAACAGCAGGAAATTATGCAGTAGCAGATTTAACAAACTTAAAAGTACGTTACTCTACTGATAATATTCTTGATGGTGGTGATGCAACTTTATCTACAATAACACCTACTACTGCAGGTACACAAGCATTTACGCCTTTTACCGCACAAAGTATTGCCATCGGAAATGGTTTTATTTTTGTAACCGCAGACGTGGCAGCAGGGGCAGTCCTTGCACGTAATATTTCAGTTGGGGCTATTGCACCCGCAGATATTACATTTACAAGTTCTGCATCAAAAACAGGTTCGGCAACAGCAGCAGGTTTGCAAACTATTATAGCACCAACTTCTGCAACTGTTGCATTAAGTTCTCCTGCACAAATTGCAGCAGCAAACGTACCACAAGGCACAAATAACAGAGTTATTTCGGCTTTTCAGTTGGGAGTTACAACTGCAAATGCAAATTTGACAGGTTTAAGTATAACAACAGCGGTAGGTTACACAGCAACAGACTTAAACAATTTGAAAGTTTGGTATCAAAATAACGGTACTTTTAATGCTGGAACTGCAACTTTGTTATCGACAAAAACGACAGGTTTGGGTGCTGGTACACATATTTTTCCAAGTTTTGTAGCACAAACAATTCCTAATCCTTCAACAGGTTTTATTTTTGTAACCGCAGATGTGGCTATGACTGCAAATGTTGGTGCTACAATAAATGTTAATGCTATTGCAAATACAGATTTAACTTTCACCGCAGCAACCGTAACAGGAACAGCAACAATAGGTGGCGTGCAAACTGTAACCGCAACTGTTGGAACAACGATTGCAGCAGCAAGAGCTATGGCTTTGGGAACTGTTGTTACATTGACAGGTACAATAACGGTTGCAAAACAATTTGGTGGCACTATTTATATGCAAGATGCAACAGGTGGTATTGCCATTTTTGATAACAGAACAGGAAATCCTTTGTTCAATGATGCAAATTTAGCAGTTGGTAAATTCTGCCAAAGTACCTGTAATTGTCAAGAATTTACCAACTGCTAAATTTGCATCATTGAA
>JAYTNF010000003.1:0-17466 GCA_043748455.1 Cytophagales bacterium | reverse complement strand
TTATTTTCAATAAAAAACCTCAAAAATGTTGCAATATTAATAAAGTTGTGCTATGTTTGCAGTCATTTTTGAAAGACATCTAATAAAATATACATAATCATGAGTGAGTTATTAAAATTTGTAGAAACAGATTTAGCCGCAGACAGAAGGGCTGCATTACCTAAATTTCAAGCAGGTGATACTATCAATGTTCACGTAAAAATTAAAGAAGGAGCTAAGGAAAGAGTTCAACAGTTTCAAGGTACTGTTATCCAACGCAAAAGCAATAATACAGGTGGCGAAACTTTTACAGTTCGTAAAATTTCTAATGGTATAGGTGTGGAAAGAATTTTTCCTATTTTATCACCAGCTATCGATAAAATCGAAGTCATTAAATATGGTGTTGTAAGACGTGCAAGACTTTTCTACCTTCGTTTCAAATCTGGAAAAGAAGCTAGAATTAAAGAAAGACGTAATTACACTGCTTAATTTATATAAAAGATACTTATACAAAATATTAGCAAAAACTTTCATTTAATATAATAGTTTAACATCTGATATATTAAATGATAAAATTAATTTTGTAAGCAAATTTAATTTAAAAATTTTGTAATTTTTTTTACGTTTTTGTTTTGTTTTTCATAGTGGATTGGGAAGCTGTGCGTTTTTTAAATGCACGGCTTTTTGTCTTTTACAATTCTACCATTGGATTCCAAAATTTTTTTTCAAAATCCTGAATTTGATTGTCAATCACAACAATTCCTTCTTGTTCCAATAATTCCTGCATACTTGCTTGTTCAGGAAAATGATGTTTACCTGTTAATAAGCCATTTCTATTAACAACTCTGTGTGCTGGAATATCTGTATAACTATGTGCGTGATTCATTGCCCAACCAACCATTCTCGCTGAGCCTTTACTGCCTAAATACGTTGCTATTGCACCATAACTGCATACTTTGCCATGCGGAATTAACCGCACAACCGCATAGACTTGCTGAAAAAAATCTTTGTCTTTGGGAGTGTCTTGCATAAAATTTATGTTAAATATTGATGCGAAATAAATTGCATATTGTATAACTTATTGATTATCAGCAATATAAATAATTTAAAACTTACAACTAAAAAATTACAGCTACTTTAAACCTTCTGTAATCATTTTTACATTTGCTTGCATCATGCCTATATATGTACCTGCCAAAGTACCACTTGCACCCATTGCATCTGTATAAAGATGTCCACCAATAATTACTTCATGACCTTTGGCTTTGCAGCCAATCACAACTGCATCAATAGATTTTTCAGATACAGAAGTTTCTACGAAAATAGCCCTAATTTTGCGTGCTACAATGATTTTTACGAGGTCTGAAATATCTCTTAAACCAAAATCTGCGGCTGTTGATATGCCTTGTAAACCTCGTACTTCGATATGATAGCGTTTTCCAAAATAACTAAAAGCATCATGAGAAGTTATCAAAAGTCGTTGATTACCAGGAATTTGGCTAATTTTTTGCTCGACAATACT
Source organism: Cytophagales bacterium (assembly GCA_043748455.1). GTDB lineage: Bacteria > Bacteroidota > Bacteroidia > Cytophagales > Thermoflexibacteraceae > JAAFKA01. Next base: position 15,965 of record JAYTNF010000003.1, on the reverse strand, counting down.
ATCTAATTGCAATAAATTTTGAAGATACTTTTTTGTGTTTTTTTCATAATATTCGGCATCTAAGCTGTCATATTTTTGTAATTGAGTAGAGGCATAACGCAACGCAAAACTCCAGTTTTTCACGTCAAACCAAATATGTGGGTCATGTGTATGCGAGGCACTATCAACGATAATTAAGCCTGTTTCAGCAATGCCATTAGCTATTGGAATTACGGGTTTCAACCGACCTAATTTCTCTAAAACTTGTATCATTCGCCCTTCCAAATGCAAACCATTATAAAAAATAATATCTGCATTGTATAGTTTTTCTAAATCTCCTGTCGTAGCTTTATACAAATGTGGGTCAACACCTTCGCCCATCAAAGCAGTTATATGAGCAGAATCTAATGCAATGTTTTTAATTCCATCGGCAATCATACCAGTAGTACAAACAATATTGAGTTTTTTATTGTGTTTCTGTGTGTTTGTTTGGCAAGCTGTAAATGTTGCCAAACAGCAAATATTAAATAATAAAGTTAGTAAATTCATTTATATTTATTTAATTTTATAATATAACTTACAATAGTAACAAAAATAGGGTTATCCCTACCAAAAAATAACTAAAACTAAATAACTTTGTGCAAAATAAATCGTTAATTCATAAATAAAATATTACAACAAAATATAATAACTATTATATAACAAATATGCAAAAATATCCTTTTAAAACAAAAGTAGAAAAACGGTGGTCAGATTTAGATGAATTTGGCGTAGTCAATAATGCTGTTTTCATGACCTATTTTGAGCAGGCAAGAGTCAATTTATTTGCCGATTTTGTAGGTTGGAATTGGAAAATGACTGGTGTTGTTGTTGCAAATGTTAATATGAATTTTCGCACGCCTATTCGCATGACAGATAATCCAAGCATCTACATTCGATGCGCTAAAATTGGTACAACAAGTTATAGTTTGGAATGTTTAATGTCTGAAGAACGAAACGGGAAAGAAATTATTTTTGCAGAAGCAACTTTTGTTATGGTATGTTTCGATTTTAAGACAGGTTATCCCGTTGAAATTCCAGAAGTTGTTAAACCGTATTTAGAAAAACTGATGTAATAATTAAACAAAATACTACTTTTTGGGGTATTTTTTTTATTTTTTTAAATAACTTATTTTATTCAAAAAATAGTTAATATATTAAGATTTTTTACATAATAGTTAAACAAATTCATTTTAACTTTGTTTGACAAAATAACCTAAAACTAAGTATCGTGAGAATACGTATTATTTTTAAGCTCCGTAATAAAGGAGCTACTCTTCCTTTTCAACACCAACATCTTTTACTTAATTTGGTAGAAAATACGTTAAAAGACAAATTTTCTAACTTTAAAGAAAAAGTATTGTGGAGTTTTTCTGGACTCAAAGGACAAACCAAAGTAGGTCGTTTGGGACTTTCATATTTATCAAGCAGGGTTACATTAGTTGTTTCCTCACACTCCCAACTATTCATAGATAATTTTATAGACGCAGTGTTTAAAAATACACTTCTTGAGATTGGTGAGGTAATTTTAACACCAGAGTTTGTAGAACAAGAAGTAAGTGCTACTTTTAAAACTTCTGAAAAATATCTTTGCTTGTCTCCCTTAGTGCCTTCAACCACTATGACCGTTGATAATGCAGATAATCTATTGTTGCCTGAAATATTGTCAGACATGTTATATGATTCGACGATGCAACGTATGGAAAAATCAGGCTTGTATTCAGCAGCTGAGATTGAAAAATTCTATCAGTTTCAGTTAGTGCCCGACAAAACTTATTTACAAAAAATAAATGAAGTAGAAAAAAAAGCTGCAAGGTCTTATAATTTATATGAAAATAGAGAAATTTCTCAAGAAATTATAGGTTATACCTTTCCTTTTGAATTGTATGCACACCCAATAGTGCAAGATTTTATTTTTAATTGTGGTTTTGGAGAATTTACCAATCTAGGTTATGGCATGATTGACAGAGTAAATAATGGAGCCTCAACAAAAATAATACCTTATAAAACAGCATATTTAGAAACTCTAATTGCAAAGCCAAATTATTAAAATTATTAAAATAATTATTTTAATAATTTTAATAATTTGGCTTTGTCATTCTGAGATTGAGAAAAATCTGACCTTATTACGTCAAAACCGCAATATTGCCAGATTCTTATCAAGTTCAGAATGACAAAAAACAAATTAGTAATGTCGTTATCAAACTATGACGACTTATCTTGCAATAAATAAAAAATCACTACCTGGTTCATTATCACCAAATTCGCCTGTGCAAGGTTTTGGGTTAAGATTTTCAATATAACTAATAATTTCAGAAATTGTTAAAATTCCGTCTGCACCACCATAAGAACGTAAAGCCTCTAATATTTGATGTGCAAAAGGCGAATGTTTTCCTGCAACTCCATCTGGCACATATTCTTTGCCACCAGAAGTAATATATTTGCGAGATTTGAATTTAAGTTTTCGAGCTATAAATTCTTCTTTTGAAGTACCTGCCTCATCGCCTCTACGTTTTACGATTGGGTCAAAAGTTCCGCCAAAACAAACATCCAGCATCACTAAAGTATGCTTACACTTAATATTATCCGAATAAGTACGAAATAAAGATTGTGGAATGTAACTGATACGGGCATCATCATCTTTTTTGCTATCTTTTGCTACAATATAACCTTCGCCCAAACTCTCGTCAAATTCACCATGCCCTGCTCCAAAAATAAAAAGCTGGTCATTTGCTAAGAAAGTTTTTGTAGCATAAGATTTCATTTTCTGTAAAAACTCTCGGTGTGTTGCATTTCTTACAATTTCAACCTTAAAACCGTATGCCTCTGTCAATTCTGTTCCAATGGCTTCCCCATCACGAATTGGATTATGCAACATGTCCCATTCATCATATTCATCAGTTACAAAAATTAAAGCATAATTAGTCCCTAATAAATTTACCAAACTTGTCTTTTCTTCTCCCACAGTTCCACCACCATTAACGTCAGGGGATTTTCTTTCTATGACAAAAGTTTTTTCAGTTTTATTACCTTTCGTATCAAAAGCAAGTACTGCTATGGTATTTTTACCCAAATTTAATTTTAAACTTGCATTAAATTCGCCTGTCCCATTATCTAAGTTACATAATGACCCGTTGATTAAGACTCTATCTATGCCACTTTCATCTTCCGCCTTACCTAAAATAGTAACAGTTTCATCTAACTTTACCACCTCTAATCCTCTTGTTGAATTTGTTGGCGAAATAATAATAACTTTTGGTGCTTTTTCATCTATCTTTACTCCCAAACGGTTCTCTATTGCTATCAAGTTAAGTTTTGCAGGTTGATAATCACTTGAAAACATCAGTGCTTTTTTGAAATCCTGCCTTCCATCCTCAAATCTGCCTATCTGAACATAAGCCTGTCCACGCTGATTATAAACCCATTTGTCATTAGGTATATAACTAAGTGATTTAGTAAAATCTTCAATAGCACCCATATAATTTGCTCGCATGTACTTTGCCCAACCTCTATTACTGTATACCTGTGGATAATTTACGTCTGTTTCAACGGTTTTGTCATACCAATCTATGGCTTCCTCATAATCACCTGCATCAGCAGCTTGCAAACCTATTGCAAAATAATCTTTTGCGGACTTTTTATTTGTACCTATGTTTTGAGAGTTAAATTCTTTTCTTTCTTGTAATAATCTTTCTACACGATTTTTATTAGAAATTGCAGATGTGAAATTATTATCTACATCAATAGATTTTTGATAATAAATTATAGCATCTTCCAAGTTATCTTGTTTTTCTTTAACTGCACCAATATTATTGAGTGTAATTTTATCCAAGGGATTTATGCTAAGTGCTTTTAGATAATCATCAGTCGCACTATTATAATTACCCATTTTAGACCTAATCATACCTCTTAATATATAAATATCATCAATATTTTCATTAAGTTCTATTGTTTTTGTGGCATCAATTAATGCTTTGGTATAATTAAGACTTTTATAATAACACCATGCCCTGCTAAAATATGCTTGTGCATAATTAGCATCTAATGCAATAGCCTTAGAATGTAAGTTAATAGCCTGCACATAATCATTATTATCAGCCGCATTTATGCCCGATATATAATAATCTTCAGCTGTTTGTGCAAAATTTTGAAATCCACACAAAATTAGAAGTAAATAAATAAAATGTTTTTTCATAAGATTTTAGCTTAATTGAATAGTTGTTGAGTTGTTCAGTTGTAAGGTTTGTGTAGTATTATAAAAGTAAAGTTATGTGATTTTTTTCTACTTTTGATAGGAAAAAAAAAATATATGAAAAAAAGTTAATCGAAGTTTGCATGTTAAAAATAAAGCATTACCTTTGTGCTCATAATTAGAGAGATGGCAGAGTGGTCGATTGCGGCGGTCTTGAAAACCGTTGAGGGTTAAACCTCCAGGGGTTCGAATCCCTTTCTCTCTGCAAAGACTATTTAAAAAGTAGCAAAAATAATAGTAAAATAAGATTTTAAATGTATGCAAATTATGTATAAAGGTTAATTCCAACATACAAATTTGCATACATTTTTTATTTGCATATACACAAAAATAAATTTCCTATAAATTCATAGGAAATTTATTAAATTATGTCAAAATATTAGGTAGTGACAAAAAAATATGATAGCCTAATTTATTGGTTATCAAGTTGTTACATTTTTATAATTTTTGCCAATACTTCTACAAATCAATAGAAATAGTTTTGCCTTTTAAGACTTAATGCTACTTTACTCTTAAACAGTTTTAAAACAATTAGACACTAAGTTTATGCAAAAAACAACCTATTTAAAAACCATATTTGTGGCTATTTTAGTTCTTAGTTTTTCACTAAGTTCTTGCAAAAAACAGGCAGAAACTAAGATAGAAAATTCAACAGAAAATAAGACAGAAATAGTAGCAACAAGCAATCAAGCCAAAGAAGTAATTGCCATTTACCAAAGTTGTGCTGTTTATACAGGTTCTACGCAATATTTTTTTATATCAGAAAAAGGAGATAGCATTCTGTTCTCGGTTTTGAATAAAGCACTTGCTGATGGCGAAACATTTATAGCCAAAGTTCCTGAAAATTTAATAGATGATGACCCAAACATAGAAGGTGTGCCAGGAGAAAATCCAAAAATGGTTGGCAAAAAATTTAAAATTATTTATAACAGTACAGGTGAAGTTATAGAAGTAAAAGCTAATTAAAAATTACAAATAATTGATAATCAACAAGTTAAAAAATTTACAACTTAGAATTAAAAACTTAGAATTACGAAGTTATTTCTTTCCTGCACAATTTTTCATCATTCCGATTAAGGTTGTTGTGTTTATTTTCAGGGTTTCTTGATAAGAATTTTGTGTTTCTAATGTGGTTGCCAAGCAATTACAATGTTTAGCAATTTCCAATTTGTTGTAAATTCCATCACCATTATTGGAGTCAAAATAGCTTTTGCAAGCACCAACAAAAGCTATTTTTTCAGTAATTTTCCAACGACTATTTGCTGCCAAATGTGTGTGTTCAGCAATGCTATCACCTGTTGTGCAAACCAAACCCAGCCTATCCAATTCATCACTTTTGAGTTCATTTAACTCTTTTGGGCTATGTTTTTGTTCTAATTTATCAACCACACAATCACAAATTGCATGAGTATTGTTAGGATTTTGCTCTTGTATTGGTGTAATTTCGTAAATTTTATGCCTGCAGGTAGCCTTTATTTCGTTTTTGGTTGGTTCATACCATTTGCCTTTATCACTGCTTGTGAGAAAATATAGGGCAACAAGCCAAAAGAGGCAAACTCCGATAAAAATTTTATTAAAAATATTCATAAGCACTAAGAAATATGAAATAAGAAATAGAAAACATATATTTGCAAACAATACTAACATAAAACAAATGAAAAAGCAATATTATTTCTATTTTACTTTGCTGTTTGGTATGGCACTTGGTTTAATAGTGCCAACTTTTAGCTCTGCACAAACTCTTACAGAAACAGTAAATTATTCAAATTATCACGAAATCAAAGATATTCCATCAAATAAAAGGATTTCGAGTAAAAAGCCTAAAAATATTATCTTTATGATTGGAGATGGTATGGGTGTAGCACAAATTTATGCGGCTTTAAGTGCCAATCAAGGCAAGTTAAATTTGGCACTTTGTCCAATTACAGGTTTTCACAAAACATATTCTGCTGAAAATTATATCACAGATTCTGCCGCAGGTGCAACAGCTTTTTCTATTGGAAAAAAAACTTACAATGCTGCCATTGGTGTTGATAATGATAGTGTTCCACAAAAAACAATTTTGGAAATTGCAGAAGAAAAAAGCTTGGCAACAGGTTTGGTAGCCACAAGTAGCATCACGCATGCAACGCCAGCATCTTTTATTGCTCATCAAAAACATCGAAAAATGCAAGAGGAAATTGCAACTGATTTTCTCAAAACAGATATAGATGTTTTTATTGGTGGAGGTAGAGATTTTTTTATGAAACGCAAAAATGACAATAGAAATTTGCTCACAGAATTGCAAAATAAAGGTTATCAAACTTTTACAAGCACTATTGATGAGGTTGTCAAAACTGATAAAACCAAAATTGCAGCTTTATTGGCTGATGATGGAATGCCTAAATATTCAGAAGGGCGTGGAGATATGCTGTTATTAAGTAGTCGCAAAGCTATTGAGGTCTTGAATAAAAATAAAAAAGGCTTTTTTCTCATGATTGAAGGTTCGCAAATAGATTGGGCAGGACACGATAATAATCTGCAATATGTAGTAGAGGAAACTTTAGATTTTGATAAAGTAATTGGTGAAGTCTTAGAATTTGCGGCAAAAGATGGTGAAACTCTTGTTGTGATTACCGCAGACCACGAAACAGGTGGTTTGACTTTGGTAGGTGGCAATTTTAAAAATGGGAATGTAGAAGGCAGATTTTCTACAGATTATCACACAGGAGTTATGGTGCCTGTATTTGCTTTTGGGGCAGGGGCAGAAAATTTTAGTGGTATTTATGAAAATACTGCTATTTATGACAAAATGATGAAACTATTGTCATTAAAAAAAGAGTAAGTCAATCTACTAAATTAATTAGTATTTACAATTATATCAATCAAGTGTAACTCATGCTTTGGATAAATGCTTTAATTCTTTTTTTGTCATCTTTTTTAACAGGTTTAGTCGTATTTATTAAACCTGTTGTCAAGCCCATATATTTTACTTTGTCCTTGGCTTTTAGTGGAGCATATTTGTTTACTTTAACATTGACTCATATTTTGCCTGAACTTTTTGCAGAGGCTGCAACACCTTTTCATATCGGAATTTTTGTGGTTATTGGCTTTCTCATGCAAGTTTTGTTAGAATTTTTCACAGAAGGCATTGAACATGGGCATTTGCATCACCATAATTTGAATGCAAATACGATGTTGGCAGCTTTATGTGTTCATGCACTGTTGGAAGGAACTTTATTAAGCCACCCATCACACCACCATGAGCATGGTGAAACAAATACATTATTATTTGGTATCGTCATTCATAAAATTCCAGAAGCCTTTGCTTTTGCGGCGGTTTTGCTAACACAGATTAAGCAAAAATATAAAATGATAGCATTGTTATTAATTTTTGCACTTGCTTCACCAATAGGTGTGTTGAGCAGCAATTTTATTAATGTAGAATCTGTTGTTTCAAAACAAATCACAGAAACACTATTTGCTATTGTTGCAGGAAATTTTTTACATATTTCAACCACAATTTTCTTTGAATCTAATCCACAACACCAATTTAATGGCAAAAGATTATTATGTATTATTGGTGGAGTTTTAGTTGCAGTATTAGCAGAAGGAATTTTGTGATTTTCCTAATAATCATTACTTTTGTAAGGAACTTTTAAATTTATCATTTAAAACTAATTATTTTATGAAACTTGCCATTGGTTCAGACCATGCAGGCTTTGCTTATAAAGCCGAAATTATTAAATTTTTGACAACTAAACACCAAATTATAGACTTTGGAACAGATAGCGAAAACTCTGCTGACTATGCAGATTTTGCCCATAAAGTTGCACAAAGTGTTGAAAATGAAGACGTTGAATTTGGTATTTTGCTTTGTGGAAGTGCTAATGGGGTTGCAATGACTGCTAATAAACACCAAAAAATTAGGGCTGCTTTATGTTGGACATCTGAAATAACAAGTCTTGCAAGGCAACATAATGATGCAAATATTTTGTGTATTCCTGCTCGTTTTGTGAGTTTAGAACAAGCAAAATTCATGATAACTACTTTTTTGGAAACAAGTTTTGAAGGTGGGCGACATTTGAATAGGATTAATAAAATTCCTTGCTAAGAAATGTAACATAGACTTTAGTCTGTGATACAAATAAATTTATTTTTATTTTGGAACTTTCATAAACTTTGCTTTATATTACTCTAACATTTAAGATTGTCTATAATTATTTTATAAATGTTTGATAATTACTTTATAAATAGGCAATAAATATAAATATCAAAAAATTTATACACTATGAAAATTTTATTTATAGCCCCATTTTATACAAGAATTTATACAAGAATTTGTGTAATAATTACAACCGTTATGTTATTGTTTTGTAATTTAACGATGCAAGCCCAAGAAGATGGTGATGATAAACCTCGTTTTCGTATGACTGATGCCGTTTCTGACCCACAATGTTCAGATTATGGTACAAAATTTGAAAGAGGCTATGTTACTTCACCCAAAAATAAATGGGTTAATGTGATGATTTACTTTCAGAAAAAAGACGGTAGTTTTGTAAACCGTTTTTTTAGTCGTGAAGGAACAGGTTTTATTAACTTGAATATCTCAGATTGCAACTTTACAGGTAATTATTATGCTTATCTTTGCTATGCTGCCGACCAAACTTGCAAATTTCCGACAAAAGACCAAGTTCAAACTAAGCATAAAGAAATTCAAACAACTAAGCAGCCTCAGTGTAAAATTACTCGTGTATTGCCTTATAAATGTGAGGGAGGAGTTACAGGTGCAAATTTTGAATCTGCCTTTGTTTATTCGCCAACGGGTGGTGAGGTAGAAATTACACTCTTTTTAGAACGTAAAAATGGTGATTGGCGAAAAAAACACTATACTTTTTATGGCACAGGCTTATTAATACTTAATGTAAAAGATTGTGAACTTAGTGGAAAATATAAAGTTAATATCAATTATATAAAACATGAATAAATTATGTAAGTTGCATAATAGATGTAGAACGGACTTTAGTCCGTTTTTTGAGTTATGAAAATCACAGTTTTTAAATAATAAATACTTTTTTTGCTTGAAAACTTTGGTTTTCATAGCTGCGAAAACGGACTAAAGTCCGTTCTACAGATACTACGAAACTTACGTTAAATAATAACTATGAAAACAGTACTCAACCACCTTTTTGAATATAAAACATTAGATAGAGCAGAAGCAAAAAACATTCTAATAAACCTCGCACAAGGAGCATATAATCAAAGTCAAGTAGCAGCTTTTATGACTGTTTACATGATGCGAAGTATTACTGTTGATGAATTAGCAGGTTTTCGAGATGCCATGTTGGAGTTATGTTTGTCTTTGGAATTATCGCAATATGATGCTATGGACGTTTGTGGAACAGGTGGTGATGGCAAAGATACATTCAATATTTCTACTTTATCGTCTTTTGTGGTTGCAGGTACAGGTCAAAAAGTTTGTAAACATGGAAATACAGGTGTATCATCTATTTCAGGGTCATCAAATATTATGGAACATTATGGTTTCAAATTTACAAATGATATTTCAAAAATAGAAAAAAGCATAGAAACCGCAGGTATTTGTTTCCTTCATGCTCCATTATTTCACCCTGCAATGAAAAATGTTGCACCAATTCGCAAAGAATTAGGTGTAAAAACTTTTTTCAATATGTTAGGTCCAATGGTTAATCCCGCAAAACCGAATAAGCAACTTACAGGCGTATTTAGCTTAGAACTTTTGAGATTATATGGTTATTTATATCAACAAACAAACAAAAATTTTGCAGTTGTTCATGCCTTAGATGGTTATGATGAAATTTCTTTGACAGGAGATTTTAGAGTATTTTCTAATACAGGCGAAAAAACTTATACAGTACAAGATTTAGGCTTTGAAACAGTAAAACCAGATGAGTTATTTGGTGGCAATACGATTGCAAAATCAGCTACTGTTTTCATGAATGTCTTGGAAAATAAAGCTACAAAAGCACAAAAAAATGTAGTTTTAGCAAATTCAGCCTTTGCTCTTTTAGCGGCAAATCCAAATTTATTATTGGTAGATTGTTTAGAAAAAGCCACAGAATCCTTAGAATCTGGTAAAGCATTGCAAGCATTTAAAGCTATTTTGGCAGTCTAATAATTTATTAGACTGCTTGCAAAAGTCTTTGCTCAGAATGACATAACCTTGACATAACCTTGACATAACCTTATTTTTAACTTCAAAAAAGACTTTCGCAAGAAGTCTATTTTTATTAAAAGATTATTAATGTTTGCAACATAAACTTTCTTCATAACTTTTAATGTGCTGAAAATCAACTAATTAATCATAGACTAAAGCCTATACTACCAACCTTAATAACTAAAACTTATTGCTACAATAACACTTGAATCCAACCTCTACATTCTTTGCCTGTTGGTGAGGTTAGTTTGTAATAATATAGTGTTGTGATGCCATGTCCTGACCAATCATTGTTATAATTCTCGGATTCAAATACTTTTTTGCCATAACGGTCAACAATTTCTAATTTCCACTGTTCATTTGGATTATCAATTTCAAACTTTTCATTTTTATTATCCAAATTCGGCGTAATGACATTGGAGGTAAATAAACTTTCAATAAAGACTGTTTTTTCAAAAGTTTTGGTACAATTCCGATTATTTACAGTCATTTTAATGGTATAAGTGCCACCTTTTGCATAAATATACGCTGTTGGCGAAAAACCTGTCATCACATTTCCATTACCATCACCCATATCCCAATTTATTTCATTAAAAGCATTTAAACCTGTGCTTGTGTTATTGATTTGCACCAATGATTTTTGTCCACAGTCTGATGACGAAACAACTTCAAAATCTAACTTGAAAGCTGGTATCACTTCTAGTTCCACATTTCTTTCCACAAAACAACCTATATTGTTACTAATTTTAACCTTATAAGTTATTGATTTTGAGGGTGCTGCAATAGGATTTGCAATAAAAGGGTTACTCAAACCTGTTGTTGGCGACCATTCATATTTTGTTCCACCACTTGCCGAAAGTCGTACAGTTTCACCTTCACAAACTAACTGTGTAGGTGTAACTTTTACTTGTGTTTCATCAATTCTGCTACTTGTTACCGTAACTTCCTCCGACATTGTGCTGCAACCAAGTGTATTGCTTACCAAAACTTTAAATTTTCCTGCAAAAGCTACAGGGATAAATTGCGAACTTGCATTTAAGAAAGATTCACCATCTCTAAACCACTGATAACTAAGGTCTTGTCCTGCATTGGCAGTCAAAATCGTACTTCTACCAGCACAAAAAACAAGATTTCCTGTAATAACAGCTTCTGGTGCTATGGCAACTTGCAAAGTAAAAATTGCTGAAACAACATTATTACAAATATCACGAGTCTTAACTGTATAATTTCCTGCTGATGTTGCCCTAAATGTATTACCTATTGCATTAGGAATATCAATACCATTACGTTGCCATTGCAAATCTGAGGTTGCTAAATTTGCAATAGCCGTCAATACTAATATTTCGTTAGGACAAATAATGATACGATTATTTGCAGACTCTATGCGAAGACTTGTAATTGCGTTAGGTAAAATGGTAAATATTGGGGACTCATAAGTTGTTCCGCAACTATCTGTTGCTTTTAATGTATAACGTCCTAATGCTTTTGCTAATAATGTAATATCCGTTGCATTAGCAATATTGACAGCATTTAATGTCCATTGATATTTATATAAAGGATTTTTGGGTGCTGTGCTGATTAATCTTGATTCGCCATTACATAATAAACCATTTCCACGTATAAAAATATTGTCAGGTGGTGCTGGAGTTGTGATTTTAAAAATAGCTGAAGTCATGCTTGCTTGACATTCATCTGTAATTGTTACAGAATAATCTCCTGATTGGGTAACTGTATAGCTATTTTGTGTAGCATTTACAATTACTGAGCCATTACGAAACCAACTGTATTTGAAACCAACCCCAGTTTCTGTACGAAGTAATATAGATTTTCCTGTGCAGAGTGTATTTTGTCCTGTAATTGTGGCTTGGGTTACGCTAATAGGTGCAGTGATTATAAAATCATCTGAATTTCTCAAATTACAAAAAGCTGATGTAATAACTGTATAATTTCCTGTGCTTGTTGCGATATATGTATCACCAAATGCACCTGCAATGGTAAATCCATTGCGATACCATTGAAAATTTGTACCTCTTGGAAAAGCAATTAAAGTATTTGTACCTAACGGGCAAAGTAATTTGCTACCCACAACAATGATATTTGGCGAGTTTACAAATGATACAGAAGTTTCACCAGAAATCATGGTATTTCCACAAATTGTAACATTTACTTTATAAAGTCCTACGGTTGTTACAGTTAAAGTTGCAGTAGTTGCACCCGCAATAGTTGCACCATTTCTAAGCCATTGATAGGTATAACCCACGCCTTGAACAGCAAATAAGGTATTGCTTGATGGTGAATTTTGGCAAATTTCGATGCTTGTACCATTTATTATTCTTGCAATAGGTTGTCCATTAATTGTAACTATTTCTTCTGATGAAATGACAGTATTGCAACCAATCGTAACTTTTAGACGATAAACTCCCGAAGTTGTGGCAGTCAAAACATTAGTAGTTTGTCCTGCAATATCAACACCATCACGTTGCCATTGATAATTTGCTCCTGCGGTTAAATTTGCAGTTAAGACTTGGGACATTTCTGTACAAGTTGCGGCAGTAGTTGTAATTGTTGCAGTAATAGTAGGAACAGCGGAAGTTGTCGAACTTGGCATCACTATAACATTTGTCAAGGTTTGCCCATTTGCACCTCTAACTGCACCATTTGTTGTGCCAAAACATGGTGAAGTTGCACTGATAATACTTCCTGCATTACCACCCGAATTATTTGTTGTTGCTTCGTCAATAGTTCCATTAAAGGCAATAACGCCACCGCCACCGCCACCACCTGTTGCAAAACAATCAACAATAGGAACTCCTGCATTGTCTGTTGAAAGGTTATTTCCACCATTCCCACCGTTTACTAATACATTGATTTTGAATGACTTAACTGAGGAATTTAGCAAAACACCACCACCACCACCACCACCACCTGCACCATCAGTTCCTGCATTATTTGCAGTTTTTCCACTTGCGTTAATTGTACCACCTCCAACTATTTGTTTGCCTGTGATGTAAACAATGCCGCCACCATTGCCTCCTGCGGTTGCTAAATTATTGTCTTGGTGTCCGCCGCCGCCGCCGCCGCCGAGAAATATACTTTTAAAATTTGTGGGAATGTATGAAAATAATCTGCCTCCAATGCCACTTATTGTTGATAAACCTCCTAAAACTTGTGAACTTTTGCCACCTAAGCCACCTGCACCCGAATTAGAGCCACCACCACCACCGCCGTTGCCGCATGAACCACCACCACCACCATTTGCGGCAGCACCTTTACCAGTAGTTGCCTCAACAACAACACTTTCACCTTTAAAACCCGCAAAATTAGAAGAAGGCAAATAACTATAATCAGGGTTTATATTTAAGGCACAAACTGCATTTGTATTTGCACTTCCACCACGAAAACCAATACCCGAAGCATCAACCAAACCAGTAATAGCTACAATATCTGAGACTTCAAAAGCAATAATACCACCTGTGTTTCCGTCCCAAGCCTTGCCTGTTAAAGTACCACTAATACCAACCGCAGAAAATTGAGGAATAGAAACTAATTGCACTAATAAACTTGGATTATAGCTATTTAAAAGCTGATTTCTAAAAAATATCGTATTGCCAACAATGTTATAAATTATAGCTTTTTCGTAATTTCCAGCTCCATTATAGTTTGTAACAGTGCCATAATCAACAGTATTAGTTTGATTAATTGCAGCACCTTTCATTTGCATGATAAGTACTGTATCACAAATTTTTAAGCCTGCAAGGTCAGAAACTGTAACCATATTTTGTGCAGCATCAACGGCTGTAACCTTTGCATATTTGTTAATAATGCCACTAAGATTTACTTGTGCAAAAGTGTATGAACAAGAAAGTATGCAACAAAAAAGTAGCACACTTTTAGAAAATAAACGCATAATTTTGTTAGATATGAAATTTGAGTGTAACATAGGCTTTAGCAGCACTGCCAACAGCCTGTGATTTATAACAAGGTGCAAAATTACAAGAATAACTCAGAAAATTATGAAAATATAGAGTTTTTATTGTTAGGTTTTTTACAAAACCTTTTTGGGATTTTACAGAGAGTTTTGTCATTCTGACAATAAAAAGAATGACAAAACAAATGAATATTAATACAAAACTTTAATCTAATTGCTCCTCAAACCTAATTCCCAAAGTTTCTAATTCTTGCAAAACAGGTTCATAAACCTCACGCATCACAGGAACTTGGACACCAATAAGATTTAATTTGCCTTGCAAAAATAACTTTGCACCAATAGCCAATGGCAAACCAACTGTTTTTGACATGGCAGTAGCTTCACTCGAATCTCCTTTTACAACCATAGAAGAAGTAAGTTGGTGAGATTTTCCATCAAGTTGATACTCAAAAATGTGTTGCATGACAATCATATCTTTGTCATTATCAGCTAATTTCCATTTAATTTCGAGAATTTGCTGCAATATTTGTGCTGGTGAAAGGTGTGCAATACCAACTTTTGTGTTGTCTAACAAACCTAACCACTTTATTTTATGATAAATTTCACCGCCTATATTTTTATCATTTTCGCTATTTTCACCTAAAAAATGTGCTAATTTCTGTTCAGTAGTTTGGTTTTTATTTTCTTGTGTATTGTTTTCGGGCAAAAATGCAGTTAAAAAATCTCGATAGGTCATGGTTTCGGTCTGTTCCATTTTATAACCGTCATCAGTCATTCCTAATTGCACAAAAGTATCCCACGCCTTTGAAAAGCCCTTTTTGCGTAAAGTTCCACGAATCATAGTCGAAATATTATCTAAACCATATACATTGCGATAACTTAAAGAATCACGATTAGGGTAACCTTCAAATTCGCCATAATTTGCTACATGTATGGATTCAATATCTGCAAATAAACGGTGATAAGGCACATATTTATAGTTTCCGTTGCGAATATATTTTGCTGTTCCTTGCCCTGCAACTACTACATTTCTTGGATTCCATGTAAATTTGTAATTCCAACAATTATTGTCATATTCAGGTGCAATAAGTCCACCTGTATAAGATTTGAATGAGGTAATTTCTGCACCTTTTGCCTGCAATTCATGAATAATTTTCATGGCTGACAAATGGTCTATTCCTGGGTCTAAACCTAATTCATTCATCAATAACAAACCTTTCTGCCTTGCTTCGGCATCTAATTGACGAATTTCTGAGGAAATGTAAGAGGCTGTGAATAGGCTTTTTTCTAATTTTACACAAGATTTTGCTGCATGAATATGTAAAGCTGGTGGCAATAACGAAATCACAACATCAGCTAAGTTTATATAACGGTCGCAAACAAAACTGTCTTGGGCATCAAATTGTATGGCTTCTGCAAGGATTTCATAGCCTATGATTTTATTTTGTGCTGCTTTTTTATCATAATCTCCAACCGTAATCAGCCAATTATTTTCGGCTGCATGACTAAGTAAATATTGTATTAAATGAAAAGAGGATTTTCCTGCACCAAGAACTAAGATTTTTTGCATGATTGTAGAAATATAAAATTAA
>JAYTNF010000002.1:0-15826 GCA_043748455.1 Cytophagales bacterium | reverse complement strand
TCTGAGCTTGCGAAGAATCTGGAGTTATTACGTCAGATTCTTCGCAAGCTCAGAATGACAAAGTAGATTATACAATAACTTTATTCTACACGTATCACTTTATCTCCAATTTCTAATTTATTTACTATGTCCATTCCTGAAATTACACGACCAAAAATTGTGTATCTTCCGTCTAAATGTGGCGTTGGCGAATGTGTAATAAACCATTGGCTGCCTTCTGTATCTTTTCCTGCTGATGCCATACCAAGATAACCTTCTCCATAATTTAGATTTGCAAACTCAGAACGGATACTAAAAGGTACATTTCCATAACCATCACCACGTGGACAACCTGTTTGCACAACAAAATTTTGAACAACACGATGAAAAACTTTGTCATTATAAAAACCTTGTTTGGTTAATTTCAGAAAGTTAGCAACTGAGGCAGGAGCATCATTTGTAAATAATTCAATGACAATTAAACCCTTAGAAGTCTTAATTTGTACTTGTGGTTTTTCGGGCAAAGTTTCAATAAAAGCCCAATCAATAGCATTGTTGAACATAATTTTTGGCGAAACTTCACTCACTTTTTCCTCAAAAAAATCAATAGTTTTTTGAATTTCTATTACTGCTTCAATTTCCAAAGGCAATGGTAGTTTTTCTTTTGCAGTTTTTAATGCGGCTAAAACTGTAGGAATTGTAGTTTTGTAATTACGTTTTTCATTTCTCAATTCCGTTGCAGCCAAACCAATCAGCACTGCATCATTGCCATTCACAATTTCTATCAAAAGTTTTTCAAAAGCACCTTTAAATTTATTTTCCCTATCAATTTTATCAAAACTTAGCGAATTTCTAACCAAATTTAAAGCCTCAAAAGCAAAAGTATTTAGAGGATTTGGCGTAGTTAGTTTGATTTGTTGCTGAATAAACTCGTAATTTTGAGGATTATTTGCTAACGAATTTAGTATAAATCCTTTTTCATAAACAGAAGTTGTTTTCTTAAAATAGGTTTTAATATCATTTGAAACCTGTAATTTCTTTTCATAAAGTACTGCAACTGCCAATAAATTTGCTCTTACTTGTGGGTGTCTTGCCTTTTCTGCCAAATGAAAATAATCAATTTCATCATCTTTTCGGGCATGAGTTTTCACAAATTCGGAAGCAACAATGGCTACATGAGGCTTGCTGTCTTGCAAATATTTTAACATAGATTTTTGCGTTGTTGTGGTATCAAAACGACTTAAAGTACGAATGGAATTGATACGCACAAATTCATTTTCATCTTTTGAAATTGTCGTTAATAAAACTTCTAATACGCTGTTTTTCAACGCATTAGAAAAAGAATTACTCAATGAACTTGCAATATTCATGCGTACAAAAGCATCTTTTTCGGCTTGCAATTTTACAAGTAAAGTGTCAATTTGTGGGTCTGTATAAGTCTTTGTAGGATTGCGAGCCAAGTAACTTGCAGCCCAAAAACGAATGTCTTTATTTTTGTGATTTAAAGATGTTATGGCTTTTTCTGTGCCTTGACTGCTTGTCATTTTTTTCCAAGTCGCAGCCCGATAAAGTCCTTTGAGTTGTGCCAAAGTCAAGTTTTCATTATTAAAATCTGCCACCAAAACATTACTCACGAAGCCTGTTTTTCCTATTGCCTCTAATAAAGTTTGTTTAACAGAAATAACTACTTCATTATCAAACTGTTGTATTAAAATTGGTGAGATTTCAGGCGTTGCAATCTGTCCAAGTGCGTAGGCTGTGGCATTGCGAACAGCAACGGTTGTATCTTTCAAAGCCAAAATTAATTCATCTATACCAATAGTGTCTTGTGAAGATGCAAAGGCAAGTGCAGCTGTAGTATTAGGAAAATATTTTAGCAACGAATCTGTACTTCTTTTGTCTTGAAAGTCATAGATTTTTTGCAATTTTCTATCTGTAAAAATATTTTGTGCTTGTAAATTTTGCAGGAGAAATGTTATAAAGATTACTAATGATATAATAGTTTTCATAAATTAGTTTTTTAAACAATAGACATTATTAATATTTGTATCATAAAACTTGGTTAGTAATCTTAGTATGTAATTTAGTTAGTTAATTTTCAGCATTTTAAAAGCATAGACTGAAGTCTATGCTACATATTTCAATACAAATTTTGTTAAATTAAGCTGTATTTTAAGAGTTTTATTTTTTAATTTGCTAATTACCACCTAAATCCAATGATTAAAATATCGTCAATTGGATTTTCCTCTAATTTCCATGTTATCC
Source organism: Cytophagales bacterium (assembly GCA_043748455.1). GTDB lineage: Bacteria > Bacteroidota > Bacteroidia > Cytophagales > Thermoflexibacteraceae > JAAFKA01. The sequence continues at coordinate 13,582 of JAYTNF010000002.1, read as the reverse complement.
ATTCTTGTTCTATTGCCAAAGATTGTTCGGACATAGGCAATTCATAAACACGAGTAAAAAGCTCTTTCATGCGAGGTAATCCATATTTTCTTCCACTACCAAATTGGTCTTGATAGCCGTCCGTAAAAATATAAAAAGTGGCTGGCGTATCTGATTTAGGAATTACATGATTTGTAAAAAACCTTTCTGGCTCACGTTGAATACCACCTGTTGAGTTTTTATCAGCACGTATTGTCTGCAATTCTCCATTTTGTATGTAAACAAGTGGGTTCATTGCCCCTGCATAACACACTGTTTTGTCGTTTTTGTCCAACACACAAAGAGCAATATCCATTCCATCACGATTATCAGAATCTGCTTGTCTTAAAGAACGGCGTATTTTTTCATGCAACATTTTCAGTATCATGTCCGGACTTTCAACATGGTGCATGGTTACTATTTCTGTTAAAATTTCATTGCCAATCAAGCTCATAAAAGCCCCTGGGATTCCGTGCCCTGTGCAATCAACAGCTGCAATAAAAACTTTATTCTTATTTTCTTCTAACCAATAAAAATCACCCGAAACAATATCTTTGGGTCTAAAAAATATAAAATATTCGGGTAAAGCAGCTGAAATAGTCTTTTGTTCGGGTAAAATGGCTTGCTGAATGCGTTGAGCGTAGTTAATACTTGATGTAATTTTTTGGTTTGCTTTTTCTATTTCGGCTTTTTGTATCTCAATCTGCGAATAAGTTTCAGAGTTTTCTAAAGCAATGGCAATATATAATCCCAAGTTTTTAAGAATATCAAGATGCCTTTGTGTATAAGCATTTCTTTGAAAACTTTGCACAGTCAGCACACCAATAATTTTATCTTTGCTAAATAAAGGCATGTAAATCATAGATTCAGGGTCTTCACCTTGTTCTGGGGCTTTGAGTTCTGGGATATATCTTTTATAATCTCGTAAATAGTTATTGATAAATACTTCTTTACGATTGTTTATTGCCCAAACAGAAAACCGTTTAATATCATCAAGTTGGTGATAAAAATTTGGTAGTTTTTCACCTTTTTCTATGCTACCTCTAAACTCTATTTTTCCTGATTTTTCATTAATAATACCTACTGCAAAAGCTGCTGCGTCCATGATTTTATTCACATTTTCATATACAACTTCTATAATTTTATCTGTTGATAATGAAGACGTTATATCAAATCCTATTTGGCTCAATAGCTCAATATTTTGATATGATTTTTCAATTTCTTCTTTTTGTTTTACTACCTGTTGAGTTCTTTGCATGACTTTTTCTTCCAAACTATGGTAAAGTAGTGCATTTTCTAAGGCAATTCCCGTATAAATTGCTAAGTTTCTTAACATATTCAAATGGTATTCACTATAAGCATTTTTCTTAAAACTTTGTACTGTAATTACTCCTAATACATGAGCAGATTTGTCATTTATTGGTAAATAAATAATAGAATTAGTATTTACGCCTGCCATAGGTTGAAAACTTCCATGCACATATTTATTATACTCAGCCTGAGAGTCATTAATGAGTATTTCTTTATTGTTATTATAGCACCAACTTGCTAATCTATCTTCTTTAACCGCAATCGTAAATTCTTTTAATGTTTTGCCTTCTTCTCTACCTCCTTGAAAAATAATTGTATCTGTCTTAGGTTCATAAATTCCAATACAAAATACTGCTGCGTCCATTAAAGTATTAATATTTGTATAGACCATTTCTATAATTGTGTAGGTAGAAAGGCTTGAAGTTATGTCTTTTCCTATATTTCCTAATAATTTTACGCTGTTATAAGACTGTTGTAATGCCTCTGTTTGTTGAGCTAGACTATAATTTTTAAGTTCTATTTCTTCTTTTTGCTGGGCTATTTCATAACCATTCATTGATATTTTGCGATAAGCATCAGCATTTTCTAAGGCTATTGCTACATAAACCGCTAAATTTCTCAAAATATTTAAGTGATATTTTGTATAAACATTTTCTGTATAACTTTGTACGGTAATAACTCCTAAAATTTTCCCCTCCAATAGCAATGGTAGATAAATAAGAGAACCCACTCTTTTACCTTGTGTTGGTGGTGGTGGCTCTTGATTAGGAAAATAATTATTATATTCTAGATTAAAATTGTTAATAAAAACTTTTTCTTGTTTTATAAAACACCAAATAGCTAATCTATTTTCGTCATTCTCAATATGATAAGAGTGTGAAGGTAAATTATTACCTTTTTCTATTGCACCAAAAAAATCTAACTTATTTTCTTTACGATTATATAAACCTATATCAAAAACTGTTGCGTCCATAAGTTTATTGATGTTTTCGTAGGCTGTTTCTATGATGTTTTCAACAGTTAAATGCGTTGCTATTTCTTGCCCAATTTGGCTTAATAGTTTTAAATCTTGATATGCCTGAAAAACCTCATCTTTCTTTTGTAATAGAGCTGCATCTCTTACAGCCAACTCTTCCTGCATATTTAAAATGGCTACTGCATTTTCATTTGACTGCACCATGAGTGCATCTTTTGTGTCTATATGTTGTAATGTTAGGGCAATATAAGGAATAAATTGCTGGATAAACTCACAAATTTTGACAAAATCAGTCTCCGAAAAATTATTTAATTCATGCAATTCTATTGCTAAAACAGAAATATTATTTTTGTAAAAAACAGGGAAAATAATTGTATTTGAAGTAATTTTGTAGGATTTTTTGTTGTCTATAATTTCACGCAAAGTCTTTTTTTGGCTCAATAAAGATGCTGTCTTTTCTAATAGTATCTGCTCATCTTTTACAATACTTTCAGCAATTTCTTCTTCAACTTTCCTGTAATTACTTAGACCATTATTTTCTTGTGTGGCAACAACACGAAAAGACTTACCAAACTGACGTATAAAATAGGTCTGGTGAATATTGGAATTTGGTATGTTAGCACCAAAATCTGAAATTTGGGTATGCGAAAAAGCAAGCTGCAAACAAAGTTCTATCAAACTTTCGGTTGCAGTTTGCCCCACTATTTGCTGTAACAAAGCATTAAAATTAGCCATATTAAGATAACTATAAAATATTAATATTCAACAGGCAAACCTGCATTTGCCAAACCATCAAAACCTCCAATATTATATACTTTTGCGAAACCTGCTGCCATTAATAATTCCGCAGATTTTCCACTTCTGCCTCCTGACCTACAATAAAGATAATATGTTTTTTGCTTATCTAAATTTGGGATTTCAGCCTCAAATGCTCCGCTTAAAAAGTCAATATTCTTGGCATTTTCAATATAACCTGCTTGAAACTCTGCTGCCGTACGAACATCAATAAGTTCACCAGCTTCGTCTAACATTTTTGCTGAAACCTTATCAGCTGCAATATTTATTACATTTGACATCATAACACTTTTTAATTGTTTTCTAATTATTTTGTAATAATACTAACAATAACTTTTCCAATTTAGTATAATTCTAACTGAAATTGTCAATTTTTACAAATATAAAATATTAGGCACAATTATTTACACAAACTAAAAAATAAATACAGTTTATTACACTATAACTAATATTTCTTAGAGACATGTTAGTTCTGAAATACCAAAACTACTTTTCAATAGCTATGTATTGCAAAGATAAACCTTTTTTATAACTTTGCAAAGACCAAAATCTGTGATACAACCATGCAAAAGCCCAAAATTATAACTATGTTACAAAAACTATTTACATTTTGCCTAATATTTTGCCTACTCTTAAATTCAAAAACTCACGCACAAATTGTAAAATCTACCGACCAAAAATCACCAGAAATATCATTTGCCAAAGTGAGTATTGATGAGTTGGCAAGCACACAATATGACTTTTATAAATTGGATAGCATTAAATTTGATAAAAATATTGCTGCTGTTATATTGTATGAAAAAGGAATTTCTTATTATGATTTTAGTGCATATAGCATGAAGTTGGTGCACGAAAAGCATGTAAGAATTAAAATATTATCAAATGATGCCGCAATTTGGACGAAATTTGAAATTCCAACCTATAAACCCAAAAGTTCTCAACAAAATGAAAGTATTGAAACTCTTGAGGGTTATACACACATTTTGAAAGATGGTAAAATAATTCGCCACAAATTAGAAGCACAAGATGTTTTTACTACAAAAGTTAGCAAAGATGTAGAACTTACTCGTTTTGCTATGCCATTTTGTGAGGTTGGTGCAGTTATAGAATACCGTTATAAAATGACTTCCGATTATATTTTCAATTTGCAAGGCTGGGAATTTCAAAAAGCAATTCCTGTTTTGTGGAGTGAATACGAAATTAAAATCCCTGATTATTTTTCTTATACACAGTTTTTACAAGGGTACGAAAATTTTGTTGTGGAAAATAAGGTTGATGGTTTAGATTATTTTACCTTTAATCAACGCATGGAAACTACCAGTGTTACAACCTATAAATGGGCAATGAAAAATGTGCCAGCATTTAAGTCTATGATTTTTATGGAAAATCCTGCTGCAAATATTGCAAGAATGGACTTTGTGTTAGATAGTTTTAAATTTCCCATGATGTCAAAACGTGAAACCACACCAACAACTTGGGAAGCTATTTATGCTGCCATTAAAAAAGATGAAAAAATTATTGATTTTGTCAAAAAAACAAGTGAATTAAAGGAAATTGTGCAAAAACTTACATCAACAACTGTTGGAGAAACTGCAAAAATGAAAGTCTTGTTTAACTATGTAAAAACAACGATAAAATATAATGGCGAACTCGGGAGAAATCCAAGTGTCAAGAATCCTGAAAAAATTTTAGAAGCCAAAAAAGGTAATTTTGCAGACATCAATTTATTGTTAGTTGCTATGCTCAAACAGGCTGATTTACAAGCAAATCCACTTGTTTTGGCAGGAAAAGAAACGGGAATTGCAAATCCAAAATATCCGATTTTTAACCAACTAAATTCAACCATTGCAACAGTTACTGCTGATGGAGTTTTATATTATCTTGATGCCACACAACCTTTTACAACGCCTTCAATGTTGCCTTTGCGGTGCTTAAATGGCAATGGTTTGTTGCTAACAAATACGCCCGAAAGTATGCAAAACTTACGTTTAGTTCCAGAAGTAGAAAGTCGCAAAATTATTCGAGGAAATTTATCAATAAATGTTCCAGAAAATATCACAAATAATAATTTGACAAGTGATATTATTGGAAATATGCGTGTTGAGGAAAGTGGTTATATTGCTTTGGGAAGTCGTGAAATTTTGCAAAATCAGTCTAAGGAAATTTTTATTCAGAAAAGTTTAACAGCCGAAGGAGAAGGAGTTGGTATGGAAAATTTGACGATTATAAATGATACATTGCCTGATAATAATTTGCTTGCAAGTGTTAATATTACAGCCTATAATAAAGTTGTTATTTTGCCAAATTCAAATAAAACTAAGCAAGAAATTTCATTTTATCCAATGCTTTGTTTGCATGAAAAACTAAACCCTTTTATAGAAAAAAATCGTAAATTTCCTGTTGATTTTGTATTTCCATTTATAGAAGATTATCGCATAACTTACACAATACCAACAGGTTATAAAATAAAAACTATGCCAACTGATGGAGATTTTACCTTAGCAAACGGCGAAATTACTTATCGTTATGCAATTACACAAAGCAATAACCAAAATACTAATCAAATTACAATTACACATTTATTAAGTGTGAGTACATCAAAAATTTTACCTAAAAATTATGCAGAATTACAAGGTTTTTGGGACAAAATTGTGCAAAAACATGCAGAGAAAATTGTATTGGAAAAGTAATTTTATGAGTAATTTTATGAATAATTTGTGTGAGTAATTTGTGTATAATGGACATCTGTCTGTCATACACAAATTGCCCATGAAATTACTTTATAATTCATTGACCAAACCCAGCGTATAAACTCTGTCTGAACTTACATTATACCTATTTCCTTGTCCATCGTTGGCACTTATAACCAATTTAAACTTGTAAATATGGTTTTCGCAAGTGCTGTCGCAGTTGATAATTAAAGAAAAATGTTGTGGACTATTAGCAGCAATATCTGCAAAAGGAACTATGGCAGCTATTTGTGGCTCGTGAGAGAGTAGCAATTCAAACCGTTTCTCGCCATCTTTTGGTGTTATCCAATTTGACCATTTTACTATTTTATTATTAATTGTATATGTGGCAACTTTTTCAAGTTTTATATTATCAACATATAACTTTATACCACTTTTGTTCATCACATTAAACCTTATCCAAATGCTTTTATTAGCAATTGTTGGCTGTGTGTTAGGTAATGTTAGCAAACTTTTGAGTTGATTTCTGTAAGGCTCACCATATTTACTGTTCATGTCTTCGCCTGTGATGTCGGTTTCAAAATTCCATTTATCAGTTGTAAACAAAAATTTTCCGTTATAAATATTGTTGGTATAAAAAGACAAAGGCATTTCAAGAGTTTCAAAACCTGCAGTAATTTGTTTAGAATTTTCTTTAACTACTTGATTATCAATATTTTGATTTGCAACATTTGGCTTAATTATATTTTCTACTAATCCAGAATCTGCAATAATAGGCTTAAAAGTAATCTGTTCTATGGTTGCTAATTTTTCTTTATTTTTATCTACATAGCTTTTCAAATTATAAGCATAAGCCGAACAAACAAGGAGTAAAATTATTGAGGCTGCAATAGTAAATTTATATTTGTATTGTCGGAACAGAGTTTGCTCTGGTATTGTTCCCAAATCATTTTCCACCTTTTCAGTTGTCAAATCAGTATCAATATTTGCACTTTCTGTTGCTTTTTTTGTCGTATTTTTTGTAACTTCTGCATCTTTCAATTTCTTAAATTGTGCCATAGTAATTTTTATACCAAATAGAAAAGCTGCAAATTCTAAGGTTCTTAAAGTAGGTTGTTCTATTATTCCTCCTCCAAATAAATTAGCAATAGGTCTTGCTGGGTTTGTTAATTGTTCTATTTGATAGACCAATTTATCGGTAGAAGTCATCTCTAATAGTTTAGCTAATGGCAACTTAGTAGAAGCTGTTAATTCTACATTTATGCTATAAAAATCTTTGATAGTTTGAATTTTATCAGGTTCTTTATCCTCTCTAATAATTCGCACACAATAGTCTCGCACAGTTGCTACTGTAACTTTTATCCTTGGCTGTCTAAATTCATTCGGAATTTCAGGTTCGGGTAATTTTTCTACAAAATTTTTTATATATTCTGCGTATTCTTTTTGTATTTTTTTTTCTGTTGGTGTCATAGGAAAAGTTGTTTATAAGCAAAGTTAGGGGTTTTTACATTAATTTTGTTTCTAAAATCATTCTAAATTTGCGGAGAATAGCAATAATTTTTAGCAAATCTTCTTTATCTGTGCAGTCATAAATGCTAGAAACGCAATATTCTTTGCCTTCCATAACAGTAAACCGCCAAGTAGCACTAATAATTTCTATACCATACAAAGGTTTTTCATTTTTGTTTTTTACTTGTGTTATCAAAAAAGCCTCTAAGAGTTGTGCCATCGAATCTCCCGAAGGATTTTTATGAGGTTTGTACTCCTGAAAGTGAAAATAAGGCGTTGTAAAAACATCATACAAGCCTTTTGCCATCATAAAATCAGATTTTACAATAAGTTTTGTGCCTTCAACAGTTGCCGAAATTGTTTTATCAAAATACGTAACAATATTGCCGCCTGCCGTTAAATGTCCTAATTCTATAATAAAAGAAATAAACTTCATTTTTAAATCTTCCTCACTCCAACCAATCATATTTGTTTGAGCATCATCTAATTTTCTATCGAAGATATACTGTTCTCCATTATTTAATGTTGGTTTTTCTACATCAAGCCATTCTTTCATTAATGGCGTTTGAAAAGTTACAATACGTTTGAGGTTAAACTTTAAAATCAAATCTGCTTCTTTATATTGCTTGCCTTTTGGCGTTTCATCTTCGTCATCATCTCTATATTTTCGTCTTGCCATAGCTATAAGTGTTTTTACAAATATAGATAACAAATTAGAAAAACACAAAATAAAAAAAGATTAGCAACCATTTTTTAAGTCAAAAAGCACAGACTAAAGTTTATGTTACACTTAAAAAGCAGAATTCCGTTGGGAATTCCGTAAAAATAGTACATTATCAAAAAAAAACCTTATATTTTTGCAGAAGTTCTTTTGAGAAATAAAAGAATGGGCGAAACCCGAAAAGCCAATGAGTAGGGGTATTTTAATTTTTATAAGGTTATGAAAAAAATTATGTTATTATAGTTGCTCATTTAAAATTTGTATAAAGATGTAATCTTTCAAAAAGATTACATCTTTATACAAATTATCTTAACTTTCCAAAAGTAAAAAATTTTCTAAAAGTCTAAACTCAAAACCCAACTCATGAAAAAACTCTTTTTAGTATTTCTATACTTTTGCACTTCCTTTTTGGGATTTTCGCAGACTTTGCACGCCATTGTTTTTGCAGATACTTTTGACGAACGGATAGGGGAAAGTGTTTTTCAAGATTATGAAAGAATGACCATAGAAATAACCAATATTGCAGCTGCATTAGGCTATAAACAAAAAAATTATTTTTATCGAGATTACGATTATAATATTGATAAACTCGCAGAAACACTTGACAATCTACAATGTAATGCTAATGATATTGTGTTTTTCTATGTAAGTTCTCATGGAGGAAGAGCAGAAAATGACAATAGCCGTTTTCCACGAATTCAGTTAAATAATTATTTAATTTCTATTACAAAAATAGATGAAGCTATTGCACAAAAAAATCCAAAATTTAGAATAGTTATGGCTGATTGTTGTAATACTGTTGGAAATTTCTGTTCAGATGGGGGAGTTTTAGAAGACAGTTCACAAATTTCGCAGACAGTAGCCATAAATTATAAAACTTTATTTGCACAAAAGGGAAATATTTTAATGTCGGGTAGTTCTCCATCAGAAACCGCAGTAGGCACACAGGAAGGTGGCATTTTTACAAGTTGTTTTCTATATGAATTAGGTAAAACGGTGGCAGGAATTAGCGATGCAATTACTTGGGACGATATTTTTGAAAAAGTTAAGCAAAAAACAAAGCAACAAGCAAACCATACTCCGATTGCAGATATTCATTTGGAATCTTCTCAAACAATAACTCAGGATTCTGTAATTATTGGTGAAACATTGCAACTGAATAATACAAATCAATTAGAAATTAGCATTTTAGATGAGTTAATAATATTAGCAAATCCACAACGTGACGAGTTATTACGTATAAAAATGATAGCACCACTGTTGGAAAAATATTTTGCCACTCCCCAAGCAAAAGTAGAAATTATTGCTCAGAATGGTGTAACCTTAGTGGATAGGAAAACGGCTGAAGATTATCTAAAATTTGTTGCTACTACTAAAAGTTTGATACAATTATCACAACTAAAAGTAGAAAAAAACAGTCAAGGCAAAATTACAGCCCTAAAAATCAATGAAATTTATAAAGATTAGTACATAAAAAATTAGGTTTTGGTAAAAAACGATAAATTAACTTTAATCACACATACACAATTAATTGCGAGTTTATGAAAAAAACCTTTTTGCTATGTTTAGCCATCTTATTTTCTTATGTAACTTTTGCCCAGCAATTAGCTGAATGGCAGAGAGAAACTGTGCATAATTTAGTGAGTGAATATACCCAACATCTTTATTTATATGCACTTGACGAGGATATTGAATCTCGTGAAACTGTAATTAATTTATTTGAAAATCGGAATAACATGGTTTATAATGATTTTGTGATGGGAAATACTGAAACTGAGATTTTTGCCTATTTGAATACAATTAGTTTGCAAGATGGAGGTTATGAAATGGTGTTTGAAGATGATATAAAAACCCTTAAAATAGACTCTTATACAACACCATTAGGCGAAAATTATGCACAGGTTGTATTAAAAAAGAAGATTCATGGGCATGGAATTCATCAGACTGTTAAGAATATTGTCATCATTGATTTACTAAAAAGTAAAATTGTAAATGTCATTAACTCAACAGAGAATATTGCAGAAAATAATCTTACATTATCACAACTTGTTATTAAAGGCAAAATTGCAGCCAAAAATAGAGATTATCAAAATGCTGTTAAATGGTTTACAACAGCAGTGGCACAAGGTGATGGTATTGGGCAAACCTATTTAGGTTATATGTATTTTCAAGGATTAGGAGTAAAGCAAAATTATAGCAAAGCAGCAGAGTTGTTTGAGGAGGCAGCCGAGCAAAATGGTGCTATTGCACAAAATTATTTAGGGTTGATGTATGAACAAGGTATTGGAGGTGTTGCCAAAAACTATGAACAAGCAGCTATGTGGTATCTGAAAGCTGCCGAACAAGACCTCAATGCAGCACAATTTAACATAGGTTATATGTATGAAAAGGGGCTTGGAGTTGCTAAAAACTATAAAGAAGCTAAAAATTGGTACTTAAAAGCTGCAGCACACAATCATATTCAGGCACAATTATATTTGGGTAGTATGTATGAACACGGTTTAGGCGTTGTTAAAAATAATAAAGAAGCTATAAAATGGTATCAAAAAGCAGCTTTACAAGACAATCAAAATGCAATGAATGCACTCAAAAGATTAAAATCACCCAAACACAATAAAAGATGAAAACATATACTGCCTTTATAATTATTTTATTGACAACTTTGCAATATAGTTATGCACAAACAAAACTTTCGGAAACTGATTTGGTAGCTTTTAAAGATAGAGCTAAGGTAAGTGTAAGACATCTGCAAGATTATATAATCATGTTGGCAAGTGAAACAAAGGATTCTGTTAAAAAAAGCTATTATAAAAAAGAGGCCATAAAGCTGTTTAAAAATCGGGGTAATGACGTTATTATGGAGGTTTCTTCTCTAAAAAATGAGAAAGAAAGCCGCACAAGACTACCATTAATAAGGTATTTTGATAATATCATTACGCTTACAGGGGCTAATGGAAAGTATGCAAGTGTAAAAATCACGTTTGCCGAAACATGGCGTGTTTCTAATTTGCATAAAATAGATGATAAAAAATATAGGGCAACTGCTACTATTTTTCAAAAATTTGTTGGTTATGGTGCAGATGGTCATGCTAAATACGAAGATACTACCAAAAAAACTATAGAAATTGATGTTGAAAAAATCACAGATTTATATGGAGAAAGATGGATAGTTTTGTTAGGTGATATTAGTGTAGCTGAAACGAGCAAATAGATAGTATGAGCATCGGACACTTTTGGGACAGTTGGTTGCTTATGCTATAAATATTTTGTCCATAATAGAATTGTCCTAACGAAATTTAAAAAAACATAATTACCTGATAATCAATAAATTATAAAATTATCTAAATGCAACTTTCTTTTTTATTAACTTAATAGTGCTGATTGGACTTAAAAACGTGTTGCTTGGGTAATTGAAAAATAATTTGACATAATATCAACACACAAAATTTTAGAAATCATGAAATATTTACTTACACTCATTTTATTAGTTATTTCCACAACCATTTTTGCCCAAAAAAGCAATAAAAACAACTTGGTTTTATTGGAAAATAAGCAAAATATTTTGCCAATTTTAGATTTGGAAAAATATGAAATTGCGATAAATAATATGTCTGCGAGAATGAATGTTTTTAATGAAACTTTGCAATTATATAAAACCATTGAAAAAAAACAAATAGAACTCCTAAGAAATGACGAAATAGATAACTTTCAAAATTTTCTAACAAATAAATGGATTACAGTACAAAGCCAAAAAAATAGTATCAAAAGAGCTAAAAAAGATTTTTCTAATAAAATGGCTATTATTAGTTACTTCCCAAATGAAAAAAATGATAATTATTTGAAATACATGCAATTTTATGATAGTGTGTTTAGTGATAAAAAACTACAAATTATTTTCGTTCACTTTGGCACTCCTGAAACTTTACCAAACATTGAAAACTTATTGTCGATTAAAGCCATTTTAATTGCTAATGACAGCAGTGCAAGTTCTCAAAGTTTGGCTGCACAAGCCATTTTTGGTGCTATTGTTCCGCAAGGAAAACTGAGCCAAAATTTGAGAAATTATCCACAAAACTATGCTTTAAATATGCCGCAACTCTCACGTTTACAATATGTTATGCCTGAAAAAATGGGTTTAAGAACTGAAAAATTGAGTAGTTTAGATTCGCTAATAAATCATGCTTTGCAACAAAAAGCTATGCCAGGTTGTCAAGTTTTGGTAGCAAAAAATGGCAAAGTTTTTTATCATAAGGCTTTTGGTTATCATAGCTACGACAGCACACAAAAAGTAAATCTCACAGATGTGTATGATTTGGCTTCGATAACAAAGATTGCGGCAGGCACTTTGGCAGTCATGAAATTGACAGAAGATAAGAAACTAAATCTTAATAATAAGCTAAGTGATTATCTTACAGAGTTCAAAAAAACGAATAAAAAAGCTATTATCTTACGTGAGATGTATGCACACCAAGCCCAACTTGTTGCGGGAGTTGCGACATGGCACACCATGAAATCTGGCTTATTTAACAGAACTACTAATACAAGTTCTAACAAGAATTTGAATAAGACTTTCTCTGTAACTGTTACAGACAGTTTATATGCAAAACCAGAAGTGTTTAACCTAATTTTACAGAACATAAAAAACACACCATTATTGCCCGCAAAACAATATTTATACAGTGATTTGCCTTTTGTTCTCACTACTTTCTTGGTAAAAAAGGTTGCAAAACAAAATTTAGATGCTTTTTTAAGCCAAAATTTCTATAAAAGTTTAGGAGCTAATCTGGTTTTTAATCCACTGAAACAATATAACAAAACACAAATTGTACCTACTGAATATGATTCTACCTTTCGAAAACAACAAATTCATGGCACTGTTCATGACGAAATTGCAGCTTTATTAGGTGGAGTTTCGGCACATGCGGGGCTATTTGGTTCTGCAAATGATTTGGCAAAGTTGATGCAAATGTACTTGCAAAAAGGTGAATATGGAGGCAAAACTTACATCAAATCTGAAACACTAACAGAGTTTAGTCGCAGTCAATATTTATGGGAAAATTTAGGAAATCATCGAGGTATTGGTTTTAACAGACCTGCCATGAATCCGACGCCAACAGGACATACAGCCACATTAGTTTCACAACAAAGTTATGGTCATTCGGGTTTTACAGGCACATACACTTGGGTAGATTCAGAAAATGGTTTGTTATATGTTTTTCTCTCTAATCGAGTTTATCCAACAAGAGCAAACCAAGAACTGATGAACTTAAATTTGAGAACCAAAATATTGGATAAAGTTTATGAGTTATTTGCAGAAATAGAAAATAAATGATGTTAATTTTTGTAGCATAGACTTTAGTCCAATGCTATTAAGCTAAGAAAGTGTTTTTTGTCCCATTAGGGACTACATATTGGTAGAAAAACGTACCCTACTCCTTCATATGTCCCTTAGGGTAGGCTGTTCAGAATTACAAAAAAAACTCCTCTTATATTTGTGTCGCTACAACATCACTATAAGAAGGAATTATGTCCCTAATAACAGTTAAAATTAGTGCAAAAAAA
>JAYTNF010000001.1:0-21938 GCA_043748455.1 Cytophagales bacterium | reverse complement strand
ATTAATGCAAGGTTTGGCAGATGGTTATTTCGTTTCGCCTTACACAGTCGGAAATTACTTAGCGGATATGCCTTATACAAAAGTTGAAACTTCGCACCCTGAATTTAAAAAAGCAGAAGATGCTTTGAAAGACCAAATGAAAAAATTGGTGAGCATTAAAGGGACTAAAACTGTTGATAGTTACCACAGAGAACTTGGTAAAATTATGTGGGACAGATGTGGTATGTCGAGAAGTGCAGAAGGTTTAAAAATTGCCAAAGCACAGATTCGTGAATTGCGTGCAGATTATTGGAAAAACGTAAAAGTTCTTGGTACAAACGAAGAATTAAACACAACTTTAGAAAAAGCCTATCGTGTGGCAGATTTCTTAGAACTTGGCGAATTGATGATTGATGATGCAGCAGCACGTGAAGAATCTTGTGGCGGACATTTCAGAGAAGAATATCAAACAGGTGATGGTGAAGCATTGCGGAATGATGATAAATTTGCTTATGTAGCTGCGTGGGAATATAAATCGGAAGGCGAGGCTATCTTAAATAAAGAAGACTTGGTTTTTGAAAACGTGAAATTAACACAAAGAAGTTACAAATAAGCTAAAAATAATATTACCCAACTTTCCAAAAGCTAAAACTTTTGGAAAGTTTTTTTATCATTAAACTACTACTAATTATGCAAAAAATTGTAATAAGAAATTTTGGGGCTATTCAAGAATCAGATATAGAAATTAGAAATATTCTTGTTTTGATAGGAGAACAAGCAAGTGGCAAAAGCACAATAGCTAAATTAATTTATTTTTTCAAATCATTAGGAGATGATTTTTTTCATCAAATTTTTAAGACCGAAAGAGAAAATTATGATGTTACAGAGGATTTAAAAATTCCGATTAGAAAAAAGTTTTATGATTTTTTTGGCTCTACTTATCATTTACCAAATTTTGAAATCACATATTATTATAATTTTGAAAATTCGAGGTATTTAAAACTTAAATTAGATTTAGATAAGAGGTTGGTTGCTAATTTTAGTAGTAAATTTTTTGCTCGTGATTTTCAACATACAATTAACGACAATAAAAAAGTTACATTAGAAATTGAGAATAAATTATCAATAACATCAGGGGTTGTAGAGAAAATGGCATTAGAAAGGGATAAATTGAGAGCAATACAAACAATAACAACTGCGATTAACAATTTATTTGAGAATGTTCATACTTCGAGTTTATTTACAATTGCAAGCAGAGAAACAACAGTAAGTTATGGGGCAACTTTTGAATCTCATTTGGAAATAACCACAGCCAAAACAATGGAAGAAAACAGGAAAAATGTTTTTAAAGCCAAAGAGCAAACCATTGATGAAAATTTAATGATTGAGTTTTTACAAGAAATAAGACGCATAAAAGAAGTATTTAAAAAATATGGTGGAACATTTGAAACTGTTATAAAGAGTTTTTCACAAGAAACATCTTCTTTTAAAACCCTTTTACAAAACATTCAATTAGTGTTAAAAGGTACTTATAAAATAGACCAATATGGAGAGAAAATTTTACTTAGTAATGAACAATATGTATATCTAAAAAATGCCTCATCTGGTCAGAAAGAGGTTATTAGAATATTGCAAGACGCTGTATTATGTATTTTGGAAAACCAAAATGCTTTTAGAGTTATCGAAGAACCCGAAGCACATTTATTTCCTGTTGCACAAAAACAGTTGGTAGAAAGTTTGATTTTTATGAAAAATTACAACCCTCTAAATCAATTAATTATTACAACACACAGTCCTTATATTTTGACTGTTTTAAATAATTTATTATTTGCAACAAGAGTTGTGAGTAACAAACCTGAAAGTTTAGAGGAAGTAGCAACAATTATTCCACAAGAATTTCACATCAAACCCAATGAATTTGCAGCATATTCATTAGGAAATTCGTTATTGCAAGATGCAACTTATTGTGAAAATATTGTCAATGAAAAAACAGGTATGATAAAACAAAATTATCTTGATACTGTTTCTGATATGCTTGGTGGTGATTTTAATTTTTTATATCAGCTACATACTAAAAACCTTAGACCAAGATAGGCTATGCAAAGTTTTATCAAAAAATTAGATTATCTTCTAAAAAGTCGTGCCACAAAGCCAAGTGATTGCATTACAACAAGTCAAAATGAAAATTTATTTATAGAAGATGTAAAAGAACAAAAATGTGTTTTTGTAGATGAAAAAGGCGTTGAAAAAGAATATTTAGCTCAAAAAACTTTTACAATTCATAATCCCAATAGAAAAAGTATTTCTTTGTGGGCTATTGATGGTTGTTTTGTAAAAAGTGGCAAAACATTATCACAAAAATATGCTAATCCTTGTGATTGTGCTTTTGGTAGTGATAATTTATTGTGTTTGGTTGAATTCAAATTAGAAGCCACATCATTAGTTCCTGCACAAGTGGAAAAAAATAGAAATAAAGCTAAGTTACAATTAGAAAGTACCGTTTTATTTATTAGAGATACATTAGGGCAAACCGAGAAATTAATAATTGAAAATTACGAAGTAGAAGCCTATATTTGTACGCCACCAACATATCCACAAAAAAATACTGCTATTAGTGATATGGCAATAGAGTTTTTAGAAACATACGGTGTAGCACTTTTTGAGAAAAGTGAAAAAATAATTAAATAAAAAATACGTACAACGTATAAAGCTGCATGGGAATACAAATCGGAAGGCGAGACTATCTTAAATAAAGAAGACTTGGTTTTTGAAAACGTGAAATTAACACAAAGAAGTTACAAATAAGCTAAACATAAGATTACCTAACTTTCCAAAAGCTAAAACTTTTGGAAAGTTTTTTTATACTTCATTGAGCATAAATTTTACCACAATTTCGGGAGTAAAAGTTTGCCCTAAATTTTTATTTTTTTGCATTTTCCAAATATTGATAAAATCTATTTTCCTGTAAATCAGCTATTTGCACATTAAAATATAAACAAAAAACTAATTTATTCATTTCTTCAATAATTTCTGCTTGCCTTGTTTCATCAATAACAATTTGATTTTTTAGCTTTTTCTTCTAAAAACTCACATGTACGATTTTCATCTTTTGTGCTAAGATTTCCTTCGCTAAGGTTTAATATTTCAGAACATTGCAAGAGTTTTTTGACAAAAAGCTGCACGCCACTTCCAATTTCTTGGGTTTTGTAAGCAGTATTTTCTTTGTTCCAAAGTTCAGAAAGAGATTTTTTAGTGTGCATGATTTTGATAATATGAGGCTTTTGCAACAGCAAACTTAGTATATTTTTTTCAGCTATGCAAAAAAGCTACATCTTCGCCTGCCAACTCCATAATTTTGTCAAATTCTATGGCTTTTACAGGCATTACTGATAATCGAGACTGTTTTATCAATGCCATATCTTGCAAAATAGCTTCAAGTTTTATCTGTTTTAAACTCACTGGTTTAGATAAAATCTTATGCGGTGCAATATCGACAACAACCCAATTTTTGTCTTCAGTGCTTGTATCTTGATAAAATTCTTGTATCACGATGGCAATACCAACAATCGCAGGATGTGTAACACTGTGATAAAATAGCACCAAATCACCTTTTTTCATGGCTTTTAGGTTGTTGCGAGCCTGATAATTTCGCACACCATTCCAAAAAGTGCGTTGTTCTGCCACAAACATGTCCCAACTATAAACATCGGGTTCCGATTTTACTAACCAATATTGCATAATTTAATTATTTTTATGTGTTCCAAATTTCCCAAGCCTTTTCCGCCTGTAAATATAGCATTTCTAAACCATTTTGCACTTTTGCACCTTGTTTTGTGGCTTTTTGCATCAATAAAGTTTGAGGAGGATTATAGACTAAATCAAAAATTAAATGCTTTTCAGTCAGCAACTGATACGGAATTTGTGGCATAGCATCTATGTTCGGATACATACCTAATGGTGTTGTGTTTATAATAATTTGATATTTTTCAAATAATTCAATGTTACTTGCCAAATTTTCATAACTTATTTTATTAGTTATTTTGCTGTCTGTTTCGTTAGTATTTGCTTTTTGAGAAACAACTTGATAGGCAATTCCTAAATCTTCCAAAGCAACTTTTACAGCTTGTGCAGCACCACCATTGCCAAGAATTATAGCTTTTTCTGTGTAAATAGCTACATTATTTACTACTTGATGTGTTATATTATTGATGAGCAAAAAGTTTATTAATGATTGTTTAAAACCGTAATAATCTGAGTTATAACCTTTTAGCTTTTTATCAGGCATAACTTTTATTACATTTACTGCACCAATTCGAACAGCAACACCATCAAGTTCATCAAGATAGGAAATAATTTGTTGCTTGTAAGGAATGGTAACATTTAAACCTTTTAAGTTTGTTGTCTCACGAACAAGTTTAGGAAATTCTGTGATGCTTTGTAATTCAAATAGTTCATAAACAGTATTTGAAATGTGTTGCTTTTCAAACTTTTCGCTAAAATATTTCTTTGAAAACGAATGTGATAGCGGATAACCAATTAAACCATAAGTAGTCATAAAAGATGATGTTTTTAAAATTACAAATATACCGCATAAATACAACCTCCACAACTATCTTGCGTAGCACCCGTAACACTTTGTAAAGCATTTGGTTCATTACGCCACCTCAAAACACCCAAAAATGCAAAAATTAAAGCCTCTTTAAAATTTATAATTTCTTTTGGAGGAATAATAATTGTGATATTTGGAGCATAAAACTGCAATAATTCAATCAAAAAGCTATTAAAAGCACCGCCGCCTGTAATAAAAAGAGAATATTTAGTTTTATTTACAGTCTTATTTGTTGTGTTATCTGTAATATTATTTTCCGAGAATATTTTTATTTCTTTGGCAATTTGGTAGGCAATATGATGTGTAAAACAAGCCAATAAATCATAAATAATTTGGTTATTTTCTTGGTTATTTTCTTGATTATTTTGTGATAAGGTTTGCGATAAATTTGGTGATGAATTTTCTAATAAATGGCTTTCAATCATTGGCAATATTCTTTCTGAAAACCATTCACGACCTAATGATTTTGGTGCTTTTTGTTCGTAAAATCCGAGTGCATTCAGTTTAGCAAACAAGGTTTTTGTGCTTTCAAAATTGCCTTTTCTAGCAAAATTTCCGCTATCATCATAATCAAAACCCAACCGATTTGCTAAATTATTGAGTACCATATTTGCATGGCATATATCAAAAGCTATTCTTTTATTGGCTATTTCAGTAGAAATATTGGCAATTCCACCCAAATTTAAGCAAAAATCATAGCCACCAAACAATAATTTATCGCCAATCGGCACAAGTGGTGCACCTTGCCCTTGCAAAGCCACATCAGTAGTGCGAAAATCACAGACAACAGGCAATTTTGTTAGTGCTGCAATCACAGCACCGTTACCAATTTGTGTAGTTAATTGCTTATCTGGTTGATGGAAAACAGTATGCCCATGTGAAGCTATAAAATCAAATTTAATATTTTCGAGTTTAATATTTTTTAGGCTATTTTGTTGATAATCAATAAATTGGTTTACTGAATTTGCAAAAAAATTGCCTAACACATTATTCAAATTTACATAATCATAGCCCGACAAAAGATGTGCATTTTGCAAACTCATTTTGAGTTCCTCAGAATATGCTACTGTTTTTGTAGCCAAAATTTCAAAATTCCACCTTTTTTGAAATGTGTTTTGCGTGTCATGTGTGTGATAGTCAAATTTGCAAGCTGCAATATCTAATCCATCGAGAGATGTTCCAGACATCAAACCAATTACGTAATAAGTCATAGTTTTAGTAAATAATTACTTTTTCAAAACTAAGAATTACTTGCAAATAATAGATAACCTTTGTATTAAATTTATTACTTTGATACTAAAATATGTGTTAAAATTGTAATTTAGCATTTATTCCACTAAAATTACATGACCAAAATAATCTCCAAAACTGTGCTACCAAAAACACTGCAAAAAATTACAGAAAAATTGCCAAAAAAATGGCAAGAAAAGCTAAAAAAATTAGAATTGTATCCAATTACAATGAAAAATTTTAGGTTTAATGTTTTTGCACGAATTTGTGGAATTAGCTTGACTATTTTTAATTTTACTTATTTAATTAGTAGAGATGGTTATGGTTTTACTTCCTTTGCATTTTTAGTTTTGATTTTGGCACAAATATATTCTTTAATTAGGCATGTTGAAAATACGAATCGTGAAGTTGTAAATTTTCTTAACTCTATTCAGTATGATGATTTTAGTAATTCTTATAAATTGAGTATTGAGGGAGAATCTTTTAAGGCATTAAATGAGGCTTTTAATAATGTTTTGGAAAAATTCAGAGAAATACGTGCCGAAAAAGAAGCTCATCACCAATATCTAAAAACCATTATTCACCACATTGGCATTGGTATTATTTCTTTTGATATTCATGGCAATGTGCAAATTATTAACAATTCTGCAAAAAAATTATTCAATATCAATCAGCTCACACACATTGACAAACTACAACAATTTAGTCCAGATTTGGTTGATAAAATCAAGAAACTACGCACAGGAAATAAAGATTTAGTCAAAATAAGTTCGGAGGACGAAATTGCACAGTTAGCCATTTATGCTATTGAATTAAATCTACAAGGCGAATCTTTTAAACTTATTACTATTCAAAATATCCATGCTGAATTGGAAGAAAAAGAGTTGGATTCGTGGCAAAAGCTGATTCGTGTGCTTACTCATGAAATTATGAATTCTGTTGCACCAATTTCATCTTTGGCAGCAACTGTAAATAGTGAACTTGAATGTTTGCAAGAAAAAGAGGAAAATAGCGAAGACATTGTTTGGTATGATTTGGAGGATATTCATTTGGCTACCAAAACTATTCAACGCCGCAGTGAAGGATTAATTCGTTTTGTGAGTGATTTTCGCAATCTTACACACATTCCACTACCGAAATTTAAGGCTGTAAAAGTGCAAGAATTGTTTGACCATATTGCAACGTTAATGCAAACAGATATTGAAGATGGTAATATCCGTTTTAATTTGTGTGTCGAACCAAGTTCCTTAATTTTGATGGCAGACCAAGAAATGTTGGAACAAGTGCTGATAAATTTGATAAAAAACGCCATTCAAGCTCTGAATGAATGTGAAGAAAAGACAGACCCTTACATTATTTTACTTGCCAAGCAAGACGAAAAAAATAGACCCATAATTAGTGTAAAAGACAATGCTGGTGGCATAGAAACAGAAGCATTAGAGAAGATTTTTATTCCTTTTTATACAACCAAAAAAAGTGGTTCAGGAATTGGTTTGAGTTTATCTCAACAAATTATTCGCCAACATAAAGGCGTAATTTTAGCTAATTCAGAAATAGGAAAAGGAACAGAGTTTGTGATTAAATTCTAGAGGTCATTAAAGTTTGTAGCATAGACTTTAGTCTGTGATTTTGTAAATCATTGATAATCAAATATATAGTAAATTCTATGCTACAAAAAACATACAAATTATTCTGTCCCAATGCTTATTTCTACATTATTAGATAATAAAATAGAAATATCCTTGTCTAAGTTTATCAAACTAATTTTTCTTTTATAGTCATTTCTCATACTTAGTTTTATATTTGCTTATGTAATGTAAGTTGCGTAGTAAATTGTACCGCACCCTTCAGGGTGCAAGGTCATCACAAAATAGGACTAAAATCCAGAAAATAATATTAATTTTAGAGTTTTTAATACATTTGCAAAGCAAATTTATTAAAAACCTTGCAGTTGGAGGCAACCCCCGCCAAATGGTGCGGTACATTCTACGCAACTTACATTATGTATTTTAAATTATTTTTACAAAAATCACCTTTAAACTCATGAAAATAGCTGTTCATAGCAAATATTTTGAAGCCGAAAAATTGCCTTATATCTTAGAAATTTTAGACGAAGTTATAAAACGTAAATTTCATTTAGAAATATCATTGTCTTTGTTACAGCAATTACAGTTTTTTAATGTAACAATACCACCACATACTATTTTTGCAGGTTATAAAGATTTAAAAGATACCAATTTAATGATAAGTGCAGGTGGTGACGGCACTTTTTTAGATACGGTAACTCTTGTGAGAGATAAAAATATTCCTATTCTTGGCATCAATACAGGTACATTAGGATTTTTAGCAACCACGCCAAAGGACAGAATAAAAGAGGTCTTGGACGTGGTTTTTCGTGGTTTTTATACCATCGAAGAACGGACATTAATAGCTTTGGAAAGTGAGCCGTCTATTTTTGGCGAGCTAAATTTTGGCATGAATGAATTTACGATAACAAAACGTGATACAGCTTCCATGATTATCGTCCATACTTATCTCAATGGAGAATATCTAAATTCCTACTGGGCAGACGGACTTATTGTGTCCACACCAACAGGTTCTACAGGTTACTCGTTGAGTGTTGGAGGTCCTGTAATTGACCCACATACTAATAATTTTATTATTTCGCCAATCAGTCCACATAATCTCAATGTAAGACCTTTGATAGTTTCCGATAATTCAGTAATTACCTTTGAAATTGCAGGACGAAGCAAAAACTTCTTGGTTTCTTTAGATTCACGTTCTATGGTTGTTGATGCAAGTATTCAAATGGCAGTTCGTAAATGTCCATTTAATGCCAAGTTAGTGAAAATTAGTGGCGAAAACTTCCTAAAAACTTTGCGTGCAAAATTAAATTGGGGTTTAGATACAAGAAATTAAATGATTTATTTTGTCGTCTTATATTGTAAATCATAATTATTTATAATTTTGTAATCTGGTATAGGTCATTAAAATTTTGTATCACAGACTTTAGTCTGTGGGCTAATTCCTTGATTATCAATATATTAAAAGCACAGACTAAAGTCTATGCTACAGACCTTAATAATCTCTATTAAATTACAAAAGTTTTTTATGGAAACCTTAGCCCAAATGTTTGCTGCTGCACCTGTTTTGCCTTGCCTAAATATGGTGGAAACCATTATTTTCTATCAGAAATTAGGATTTGAAACGTATATGTATTCTGGTTATTTGGTCGCAAATTTTCAACGTGCTGAACTGCACTTTTGGGAAACAGATGACACACATCTTGCCAACAATTCGGGTTGTTATATTCATGTGCAAGAAATTGAGAAATTTTATGAATCTTATAAAAAACATAATATTATTCACCCAAATGGACATCTCGAAACTAAAAATTGGGGAATGAAAGAATTTGCAATTTTGGATAATAGCGGAAATCTTATTAGATTTGGAGAAGCTGCCTAAATAAATACTTAGTAAAATATAAAATTAACTTATTGATTATCAATGATTTATAATATTTTGATATTAATATTTATTATTTATGTGTTTTGTCATTCTGAGCTTGCGAAGAATCTGGCATTATTATGTCAAAATCGCAATAATTCAGATTCTTCGCAAGCTCAGAATGACAAATTAAAAATATTAGTATTTAATTATAAATTATCATTAGTAATTTCTAATAATTTGCAAGATATTAAAAAATATAGTTTTATTATTTTGTTGTTTTGCAATACATTATTTGCCAATTTATTTGTAAATTTATATGCACAAACAAAAAATAATGAAACCAATTATCTAATAAAATACCCAAATGCAAAAGCAATTTGCACACAAAAAACCAAAATATTAAACCTTATTTATTACCCAAATAATCAACAAAATATCCAACAAAATCATGATAAAAATAGCAAAAAAGATAGTTTAGTCTCTAAGGCAAATTATTATACAGAAATAGTACATTTAAGTTCACAATCAAGCAATTACGCTAATGAATCTGTAAGTTTTTCGCAATTTCATGAAATTTCAGACATAAAAGCCTACACCGTTTTGCCTAACCAAAAACGCATGTATGTGAAGGATTTTGTAACCAAAAGTGTACTTGGAAACAATATTTTTTTTGATGATTTAAAAGAAAAAAGTTTTGTGTTTCCTGCCATTTCTTCGGGTGCAAAAACAGTATTGGAATACGAAGAAATTATTAAAGAACCTCGTTTGCTTGGAGTGTATTATTTTAACTCCTATTTACCTGTCGAGAAATCAGAATTTATTGTCAAAACATCACCTGAAATTAAAATAAGTTATAAAATTTTTGGTGAAAATCAAGCAAAAATTCATTTTAAAACCTATCAAAAACAGCACGAAACTGTTTACCAATGGACTGCGGAAAATTTGCCAAGTCTAAAAAATGAAGAAAATACAGCAAAAAATCAAGATGACGAACCACATATTGTTGTCTATATTGAAGAAATCAAAGCTAAAATTACACCTAAAATACCAACAGAAAATGCACCTATTCGTTATCTTAAAAATCTTGATGACCTTTATGATTGGTATTATAATTTGAGCAAAAATATTCTTTTAGAAGATAATACTTACATTAAAAATTTAGCTGATAGTCTGATAGTAAATAGTAAAATAACAAATAAAACTGATACTGAAAAAGCTATAATTTTATACAATTGGGTACAACAGTCCATTCGTTACATTGCTTTTGAAGATGGTTTGGGTGGACTTGTGCCTCGCAAGCCTGAAGAAGTGTGCAAGAAAAGATATGGAGACTGCAAAGACATGGCAACTTTGTTATTCAGTTTAGCAAAAGCCGCAAAAATACCTGCGTTTTTAGTTTGGGTTGGTACACGAAATATTGCTTATAAATACACTGATTTACCAGTTCCTATTGTTGATAATCACCTCATTACAGCTTTTTGGCTCAATAATCAATACATTTTTGCTGATGCAACAGCTGATTATCTACCTTTTGCCATGCCTTCAGAGTTTATTCAAGGCAAACAGGCTTTGCTTGGTATTGATAGTAATTCTTATAAATTAGTAGAAGTTCCGATAATCAATGCTGAAAAAAATGTGCATTATGATTCTCTTTTTTTGAAAATTGATAGCAATAAAATGTCTGGAAATGGTAAGTTATGCTTGTTGGGTTATCCAATTACAAAGGCTATGAAAAATTATTATGCAGTCAATAACCTTACTAAAAAAAGTTTAGTTGATAAGAAAAATCATGCAATTTCTGTTTCAAATATTACTAAAATAGATAATAACTTACTTGTTACTAATTTTCCTATTGACAACTCAAAACAAGCTGAAAATAAAAAAATAAGCTCACAATTTTCTGTTTTATATGGTTGCGAGGCAACAAAATTGCTGAAATTTTCGGGTAGTGATATATTTGTAAATTTGCATATTGATAAAAAATTAATGACTGAAAAAATAGATACCACACGTAGGCAAACAGCAGTTTCAATAGATTTTCCTTATACTTATATTTTTGAAGTTGTATTAGAAATTCCTCCAAATTGGCAAATAAATTTCACGCCACCTAATCGTAAATTTGAACATGAAAAATTTTCTTTTCACGTGATTTATAAACATTTAGGCAATAAAATTATTATGCGTAAAGAAATTGTTATTCAAAATATTAGTATAGAAAAAGTTGATTTTCTTTCGTGGAATATTATGATGGAAGAACTTAATAAAGCCTATCAAGAAACTATGAGTTTTTATGACTAAGTAATTAGGTTTTTAGCTTGATATTGAAATTTAAAATATAATTTATCTAAATTAGTGCAAAATTTTACCACCACATATTTTTATGCTACATGCTACTAAGGGCATTATTATTAATTTTATCCGTTACAAAGAAAGTTCTATCATTGTCAAAATTTATACAGAACTTTTTGGACTCAGAACTTATATTGTAAATGGTGTGCGAAATACAAAAACTGCAAAAATAGCTTTGTATCAGCCTTTAAATTTAGTTGATTTGGTAGTTTACGAAAATCCTAAGGCAGACATGCAGCGAATTTCTGAAATTCGGTTGCTAATTTCTTACAAAACTATTCCTTTTTTACCTTATAAAATTAATAGTTCTTTTTTTATTACAGAAGTTTTAAGCAAATCATTAAAAGAGGAAGTTGGAAATGAAGAACTTTTTAACTTTTTGATAGAAAGTTTATTAATATTTGATAAATTAGAAAAATATGCAAATTTTCATCTGCAATTATTTTTTAAATTAAGTGAATATCTGGGTTTTGCCATTCAAAAATCTACCGAGCTTAACGAACAACTTGTCAATGCAAATTATAAATTTTATCACATTGAGTATAATAAAATTATAGAAAAATTAATTAGTTTACCATACAATGAGGTGATTCTATTAAATGGAAAAGCCCGCAGTGATATTGCAGAATATTTATTGCTATTTTATAGCTTACATATAGAAAATTTTGGCGAAATTCAATCTTTGAAAATCTTAAAAGAATTAAGTTAAATAGATACGAAATATGATGTATGAAATACGCAATTAACTTATTGATAATCAATAAGTTGCAATATTATAAAATCACATTATTTAATTTTAATTTTTAAATTAGACAATAATTATGGCTATTATCATTGGCAAAACTCACCCTGTTCAAAATAAGATGAAGGGAATACAAAATTACAACATACAATTTAATTCAAGTTTCTTTGATGGATTGTATTATCTAAAAAGTCCCTCTGCTGCACAAAAAGCTGCTTGGAAGACTGGTGCTTTAACATACGGAATATATATTGAGGCTAATATTCCTTTTTTGTTGATTAGTTTTAGCAAAGACAAATGGAATTTTATCACACCTTTAAATACCTATTCGGTTGCAAACGAAGAACAAAAACTATGGATAGATAGCAAAGAAAATGTGCTAAACCTATTTTTGTTAAATGCCGACAGCAATGTAACTGAGGAGATTCGTACACTTAAAGCAGATACAAAATTTTCAAGTTTAGTAAGAACTAGTTGCAAAGCTCAACTTGCACAATATAAATCGGCGGCGGAGGTAGAAACTGTTATTAAAAAAACGATGCAAGCAAAAAACTTTTTGCAAATGCAACAAGCTGCCTACATGGTTTCAATTATGACTATATAATTTAAGCAATTATAGTGTATAGCTTTTGTTGGGTCTAAAAATATACCCTTTATATCTAAGAAAGTAAAACGATGTAAATTGCATTTCATGGATTAGAGTTTATTAAAATTTTGTATCACAGACTTTAGTCTGTGATACAATTACTTGATTATCAACGTATTAAAGCACAGACTAAAGTCTATGCTACATACCTTAATGACCTCTACCAAATCAGTTAATTTTATTTATAATTTCTACAATTTTTGAACATGCTAAACTTTTATAATACAATCAATATTAATACTGCGGCAGGCAAAAATGCTAATACTTCTGTGTTAGTTATCTATACAGGTGGCACTATTGGCATGGATTACGACCCTTCAGGAAAATATTTAATACCTTTTGATTTTACCCAAGTCATTAAAAAAATACCTGAACTTGCAAGTTTTGACATAGAAATTACAGTATTACCTTTCGAACAGCCGATTGATTCCTCAGATATAAAAATTCATCAATGGCTAAATTTAGCACGTACTATTTACGATTTTTACCAAGATTTTGATGCTTTTGTCATTTTACATGGCACAGACACAATGTCATATACAGCTTCGGCTCTAAGTTTTTTATTAGAAAATTTGGGGAAACCTGTTATTTTTACAGGCTCACAATTACCAATAGGTGCAAGGAGGACTGACGCAAGGGAAAATTTTATTTCGGCTATTGAAATTGCAGCTTCAAAACATGCAGATGGTACGCCATTGGTGCCAGAAGTTTGTATCTTTTTTGCAAATTTATTGTTGAGAGCTAACCGTTCTCGCAAGGTACAAAGTCTTGATTTTACAGCTTTTGAATCCGAAAATTATCCACCATTAGCTACAGCAGGTATTCGTATCAAATATAATTATAATCTTATTGCAGAATATCCTGCTGAACCTTTTGATTTTTATCGGCAAATGGACGGCAATGTAACTTTTTTGACACTTTTCCCAGGTATTCAAAACAATTACATAGACCACTTATTGCACATGGAAGGTTTGAAAGGCGTGGTTTTAAAAACTTTTGGCTCAGGAAATGCTCCATCTGAAAACGGATTTATCTCTGTATTAGAAAGTGCAATTCAACGTGGCATTTTCATATATAATGTTTCTCAGTGTAGTGGTGGCTCTGTAATTCAAGGTATGTATGGAACAAGTCGGCGTTTGCGTGATATTGGCGTTGTTAGTGGCGGTGATATTACGCCCGAAGCTGCTATTACAAAAATGATGTTATTGCTTGGCAATACCCAAGACCACAATTTAATTCGTTTGAGATTGTCAGAGTCTATGAGAGGTGAAATGGACAAACAAAAAAAATAAGTTTAGCTTTATAACTAAATTTTGATAAATTGGTTGTAAGAAATGTGCTTAGTTTGATACTGATATTTATTATTCGTTTTGGTAATTATTAAGCAGCCCATATTAGAAGTTAATAACACTAAAAAAAATCTTAGTTTAGTAATATTCTATTGAATTTTGCTTACTTTTGAATATTTCCCAAATAAAATACTAAAAAATTGGCATCACTAAGCAACATCGACAAAAGTTACAAACACTTCAAAAGACTTCGTGAGTTTGTAGGCACACTTATCAAATATGGTTTTGGTGATATGGTTGTGAGTTCGCCGTTAGCTAAACTTGTGTCTGAAGAAAAACGTGAAAACAGTGCAATTTATGCAGGTTCGAGAGCCTTGCGAATTAAAATGGTTTTGCAAGAGTTAGGTCCTTCGTTTGTAAAATTTGGACAAGTGTTGAGTAATCGTCAAGATTTATTGCCACAAGACCTCATTGATGAGTTGGTAACCTTACAAGATAATGTGCAAGCTGTTGATTTTCAGGTGATTAGAGATATAATAGAAAAGGAATTAAAACGTCCTTTGGAACAAGTTTTTGCTCTTGTAAATCCTGTTCCATTGGCTGCGGCTTCTATTGGACAAGTACATTTTGCACGTTTATATGATGATACTGATGTTGTAATAAAAGTGCAACGCCCAAATATAAAAAAAGCTATTGAATCGGACATTGAAGTGATGTATGATATTGCAAAATTAGCCGAGCAGTGGATTGCCGAAATACGCTATTTAAAACCATTAGATTTGGTAAAAACTTTTGAAAAAGCAGTGCATAAAGAAACAAATTTTTTGTCGGAGGCTGCCAATCAAGAAACTTTCCGCAAAAATTTTGCTGGAGATGCTGATATTCATGTAGCAAAACTTTATAAAGAACTTTGCACAGAGAAAGTTTTAGTTATGGAAATGATAAGAGGTTGCAAAATTAGCCAGCCCGAAAAGATGAAAGAATATGGGTTAAATCCTGCTGAAATAGCACAAAAAGGTATGGATTTATACTTTAAACAGATTTTTGATTTTGGTTTTTTTCATGCAGACCCTCACCCAGGGAATATTTTAGTATTGCCAACAGGAAAAATTTGTTTTATTGATTTTGGCATGGTTGGCAGGATTCCAGAAAGAGATAGAAAACACATTGCCGATATTTTGATTGGTGCAAATAAGCACAAGGCACCTATTATTTTAAAAGCTATTTTTGCCATTTCTCGCCAACGAATTACACAAAATATTTCAGAATTGGAAAGTGAATTGCAAGAAATGATAGATGAATTAAGTGCAACGCCCTTAGAAGTGCTTGATATGGGAGATTTTGGGCATCGTCTATTCCGACTTATTTCTGCTTACCAAATACCAATTCCAACAGATTATATGCTTTTAATTAGGGCTTTGATTATGGTTGAAGCCACAGGACAAAAACTAAATCCAGATTTGAATGTCTTAGAAAATGTTGCTCCTTATGGTCGGCGGTTGGTAGAAGAAAAATATACAATAGAAAATCTTTTTGAATCAACCAAGCAGTCTTCATTAGATGTGCTGATTGATATGCGAGATATTTTGGCACAAGCAAAAGAGGGAGAACTCAAAATAAAGTTGGAGCATGAGGAATGGAAGCTATTTTCTATGCGACTTGACCGTTATACAAGTAGAATTTCGTTTTCTATTGTGCTAAGTGCAATGATTTTAAGCTCTGCTTTGTTGGCTCATTCTAATGTGCCACCTTATTGGAATGGCGTACCTATTTTGGCGGTTTCAACCTTTGCAGCAACAGGAACATTAGGTTTATGGTTACTTTACACTATTTTTAAAAAAGGAATTTAAACTATAAATATGAAATATGAGTTATGAAATTAAACCACCAAAATTATTTTATGAATAGAATTACTACTTTATTTTTAACTTTAATTTTTATTGCATCTATTTTCTTTTCGGGTTGCAAACACCAAAAATGTCCTGCATACATGACAAAGAAAGAGGTTGATGATATGCACAAACAGGCAACTAAGGCAAATAAGAAAACCAAAACTCGTAATAAAAGTTTATTTTAATACATTTTTATAAATTATGAAATCTTATTTATTGAAATATTTGCTATTTTTTGCTTACTATTTGCCAATATACTTGGCGATATTTATGTCAAGTTGTGGTATTTCAGATTTTAAAGAAACTAATCTACCTTTAAGTTTGGGGCAAATAAGTTTTGCTTTAAATGGCAAAACTTACCAAATGCAAGGACGTGGAATCTTGGCTACATCACAATCTAAAAAAGGTTTATTTATTACAGGAACAAGTATAGAAAAAGAAAGTATATCATTGAATATCAACGACATAGATAGTGTTGCCTTGAATAAAATTGAGAAAAATATAGTTGTTGCTTTTGCAAGCAATGGTGTTACTCAAGCAAGTAATTTTTGCCTACAAAGTACAACCTTGCCTACAATTTCTATGGTTACAATTACAGTTATTCAGTTAGATAGGCAAGCTAAAACAATATTAGGAAAGTTTAGTGGAACAGTTTGTGGCAGACAAAATACCACACAAAATATAAGTTCTACAATTACAAATGGAAATTTTTATGTAGAATTTGATTAATTCTAAGTGGCTTTATTGCTGTTATCTTGTGCAATTTCAATATCCAGAGGCAGTAAAATCTCAAAAATAGTTTGAACCTGATTAGATTCTATGATTTTTATTTGACAATTTACTTTATCAGCTGCAAGTTTTGCAGTATAAAGCCTCAAACCCGTCATGTCAGAACGGTGGTGTATGCGGTGAAAAATCTCAAATACTTTTTCCCAATGCTCAGGCGGAATAACTACACCAGCATATTTAATGAACAAACATACATTTCTTTCTTGACGAATGAGATACAAATGTATAAATTCTGTTTGTGTTCTTTCATCTGGGCTACTCATTAAGCTATCAACGGCATTTTCTATCATCTGCATCAAGATAATTTCTAATACATTACGGTCAGAGGCAACTTTCAAATCGTCAAGACGATTAATAGATATTTTTACACTTCTGAAACTCTCTTTTTGTTGGGCTTCATTAATTATTTTTTCTAATAAGGGTTTAATATCTATTTTTTCGTACTCAATAGTGATATTTTTAAGTTTATTAATAGCTAAAAGACGTTTGAGAATATCGTCCATACGACCTGCGGTGTTGTGTAGCATTTCAAAATATTCTAATGCTTTGGAATCAGTAACTTCCATTTTAGCCAACAGACATAAACCCAAAAAAGTAGTTAAAGGACCTCTAATGTCATGCGATGCACGATATACAAAACTATCTAACTCTTTATTAATATTTAATAAATCACTATATGCTTGATTTAAGTCTTGTGTACGATTTTTTACAATATCTTCTAGGTTATGTTTAGAATGTCGGAGTTCATCATTTTGTTGCTGAACCTTGTTTTGAAGTTTATCACTCAAACGGGTCAATAATTTGACATCATCAAGTAATTTTTCATAGTTTTCAACCAACTTAATGTATGCTTCTTTCAATAACTGCGGTGATAATTCTTCATCTGCAATAATGGCACGGCTATCATCTACAACTTCTTCTTCGTTGTGAAAAACGTGACCTTTGTTGTCATCTCGTAAATTTTCGTTGGTATTTTTACTAATCATGCCAAAATATTACATAGGATTCTGATAATTATGAAAAATTATCATAAATAAATTTCACAAAATTAAATATTTTTATAAGTTACACAACTAAAAAATGAAAATTACGTTTTAATAAACTATATTTTTTTGTCAATATCTATTTTTTCTGTTTCTAATTGCTCTTTTCGTATTTTTAAATATGCCCTAATAATGGTAATGGAAGTTATACCAACAAAAAAGATAATGACATATTCTACATGATTTTTTAAATTAGGGAATTCATAGCCCAAAAAATAACCACCTAAAACCAATGTAAAAGTCCAAAGAAATGCACCTGCAACATTGTAAATAGAAAATTCTTTAAGATTCATTTGTGCTGTTCCTGCCAAAATAGGTGCAAAAGTGCGAATAATTGGCATAAATCGTCCAATTATTAAAGATTTTCCACCATAACGTGCAAAAAATTCTTTCGTACTATTCATATAACGGCGTTTGAAAAAGAAGGAATCCTCACGTTGGTATAGCTTTTCGCCAACAATTCTACCAAAAAAATATGCAGTATAATTACCTGCGATAGCTGCTCCACAAATTACCGCAAAAAGTAATACAATATGCACTTTGAGAATCGTAGTACAATAAAGTCCTGCTAAAAATAATAAATAGTCACCAGGTAAAAAAAAGAAAAAAAACAAACCTGTTTCAGCAAAAACAATGAGTCCAATAGCAATTAAGCCACCTTTGCTGATAATTTCTTCGGAGTTACTAATAAATTGTATAAATTCACTGAAAGAATTAAAATGATTCATAGTTATTCTATTTATTTAATTGTAAATAATCTCATTGTTTGCAAGTTAGGTATTAAAAATTAACTTTAAAACATAAAGTTAATACTATGTTATTTTTTTCTGTATTTTTGTGAAATTTTAATAATATCTGCCATGAATATCAATATAATTAAGAAAACATACACAAAATTTTATACTATAAACATGATAAAAATATTATTGTTTGTGCAAACCATTGTTTTTTCTGCAATAAGTTTTTCTGTATTTGCACAAGAAAACCGTTGTGCAAATCTGCAGGTACCAAAATATTTTGAGCAAACAGAAAAGTTGTTACAAAAAACTCTTAATGAACAACAAAATTTTCAAAAAAACTCACAAGGCACACAACTACGAGCAGAAAGAACAGAAACTGTTTATACAATTCCAATTATTTTTCATATTATGCATCAAGGTGAGGCAGTAGGAGAAGGAAATAATATTAGTTATGAACAAATTTTATCACAAATGACAGTTTTAAATGAAGATTTTAACAAATTAAATGCAGATACAATACAAACACAAGCCATGTTTAAGTCTGTTTCGGCATCAGCAAATATAAAATTTGTGTTAGCAAGTATAGATAACAATGGAAATAAATTAGCGGAGGCTGGTGTAGATAGGCTAAGAATTAGTAAAAAAATATGGGATTTAAACGAATTTAATCAACAAGTTGCACCTAATACGATTTGGAATCCAACACAATACTTAAATGTTTGGGTTATTGATTCTTTGACACTTAATAATAGTGGTTATGTTGGTTATGGACAGTTTCCTGATATTAATGCTGCTGACCTTTCAGGTTTGCCAGATGATATTAAACTTTCTTCTGCGTCTGCAAATACAGATGGTGTTGTGATGGATTATAACAATACAGGTGCTTATCGGCTTGCAAAAACGCCACAGTTAGCAAGAGCAAGGTTAAATCAAGGCAGAACTTTAACTCATGAAATTGGTCATTTTTTGGGGGTTAGGCACATTTTTTCAGATAATGGTGCTTGCGAAGATGATTTTTGTGGTGATACTCCTATACAAAGCAATGCTACTCGAATTTTTACACCTTGTGAACTTGTAATAGGACGTACCACTTGTGGAAGTGTAAACATGATACAAAATTTTATGGATTATAGTCATGATATTTGTATGAATATTTTTACAAAAGACCAAATTGCACGCATGCGTATTGTGTTAGAAAAAAGTCCAAGACGCAAAGAATTACTAACTTCACCTGTCCTAACTGCCATAGAAGATGAAAATATAGCCTCCAAGATACTAATTTATCCAAATCCTGCAACAGATAAAATTTACATTCAGAATTTTAATGTTATGAATGTTAAAAGTTATAAATTGCAAAATACCTTAGGGCAAACAGTTTTAGAAGAACAGTTTTTATTAGGAAACAACGAAATTGGCGAAATTGTATTGCCCAAAATAGCAAAAGGCTTATATTGTTTAGAAATTTCTACAACAAATGCAAGGGTGGTTAAGAAATTGATAATAGAATAGTAACAACATTATTTTACGTTTATAAACCTATAATTTTATGAATTTCTATTCATATCTCACAAATAAATTAAGTATCATCACATTTTTTGTGCTTCTTCAAAGTATGTGCATGCAAGAAACTATCTTTGCTCAAAAAATTAAAATGCAAGGCACACCACATAGATTTGACAAACGTCAAGGCAACGGTTTGGCAGCAGAATACGAAGCTAAGGGAGACAATATTGTAAAATCGTATAATGCCATTGATGGTAAAATAGATTTTGCTTGGGACACCACAACCTCACAATATGCAGCACCTAATATAGATGTGTTAGATTTTACAGTCAAATGGATAGGAGGAGTTTATGCCCTAAAATCTGGAAAATATACTTTTGTGGTTGAAGCTGATGATGGTGTAAGATTATTTTTGAACGAATATCCTTTAATAGACGAGTGGCGTGAGCAACCTAAAAAGACTTTTTCTCAAGAAGTATATCTCAAATCTGAACAATTATATGATTTACGTTTAGAATATATGCAAATTAGTGGTGGAACTGCAATGATACATTTGAAGTGGAAATTTGAAAAAGATTCAGCGTCAATTATTCCACAAAAATACCTATTTTCTGACTATAACCGCCGTCCTCAACAACCTATGGTTACTATTGAGCAAGAAGAACCACCAATTGATGAGGCAGAAGATGAGTTTGCAGACCTATTAAAAAAACGTAAAATTACACTACATCACATTTCATTTGAGAAAGGTAGTACAAAATTAACAAGTGGTTCTTTTGACGAATTAAATAGGCTTGCTGAAACTTTAAAAACAAATGACAAAATTAATGTAGAATTAGCAGGGCATACAGATAATGTAGGCTCTGAAAGTGCAAATCAACGGTTGTCAAAATTACGAGCTGTTGCAGTAGCTAATTATTTAATTCAAAAAGGAGTTTCTGAAAAACGCATTGTTACAACAGGTTATGGTAGCAAAGAACCTATCACTGATAATATTTCGGAGGAAAGCAGAATTAGAAATCGTAGGGTGGAATTAAGGGTAATAAATTAAATTATTTTGGAACTATTTTTCTACAAACAAAGAAAGTACCAAAACATCTGATATGTCATCTTGTATCAAATTTGATGTTTAAGATAGTCAAAACCACAAATTTAGAAATTTGCTACAATCAAATAATACCATAAAGTCCATAGAGTTGATTACTCTATGGACTTTATGGTATTATTTTAAAAAGTACTTTGTCTCTTTTATTAGTACCATCTACAAATTAATAGAACTTATTTAGCAATATTAAAATATTTAAAAACTCTAATAGATAATGATTTTATTCGTAATTTTGTGAAAATATAGCTTATAAAAAACCGAAAAACATGAACACACCTATTGTTTCTCTTGACCAACTCCAAGCCAATCAAATATATTCTTATGCAGATTATTTGACTTGGCAACTTACTGAAAGAATAGAACTTCTAAAAGGTTTTATTCGCCAAATGGCAGCACCAAATCGTAAACACCAAAAAGTTTCAGGCAAACTTTATAAACCCTTTGCGGATTTTCTTTGGAAAAAACCTTGTGAGGTTTATTATGCTCCTTTTGATGTCAAACTTATCAAAAATCCACAAGGCAAGACTGTTAAGGAAATTTATACAGTTGTGCAACCTGATATTTGTGTGATT